>DAOTZM010000248.1:0-19466 GCA_034434035.1 Anaerolineales bacterium | reverse complement strand
TTCTCCGCGTTTACGACAAGCATTGCGCGCTCGAAAAACCTTCTTCAATGACTTGCGCGCTTTAACTCGCTGCATGGTCTTTGACCCATGGGATGATTTATTCTCCTTCCTGGAGGAGGGCTTGGAAAGTGTTCATACGCCGCCATAACTCAGTTTTGAATTTGGAATTGCTGTCTGGGGTCTGGGGTCTTTTATGGGGTCTTTTCTGGAGTCCAAAATCTCCTGATTTTGGACAAAACCGGGAGACTTCAGGTTGTGGAATGAGTCCCGCGTTACGGCTCCCAAACGTAATGTAGCAGCAATGTCAGGTACGGCACGCCATCCACATACTCGAACCCGGCCAGCCAGAGCCGCCAGTCCAACTCGATGCTGGGGGTGGATGGTTTCAGCACGGCAAAGTAGTTGAAATTCTGGTAGCCGCCCGGCCAGGGTTCGACGTACATGCTGGCGCGGTTGGGGTCATTGGGATGCAATTCATAGGCTGAATTGAGTACATCTTGCAATTTGGGCTGGACTTTTTCTGCAAAAGTGCCAACCGCATTTATCCCGCTTGCGCCTTCCGTGCCCCAATCGATTACATCGGCGCTGGTGAAGGCCTGGCGCGCACTTTCGGATGTGTAAATGACCGGGTTACTGCCCCAGGTTCCGTGATACAGAATCTGCACGCCGCGCTTGGGGCTGACCAGCGAGGCGAACAGGTTCCCATCCGAATTATTCATGGCCTGTTTGAGTTGTTCGATGCGTTGGATGGGGCGCGAATCGGTCACGAACCGTTCTGGGGCAATGTATTCGGTCAGGCTGGCATCCCGAACCCAGCCAGTGACGCCGCCGGGAATGCGCGCTTCGACCCACCGGTCGCTGCCAACCGTGACGAAGGCCGAGCCGCGTTCGATGTTGCGCGTATCCGCCAGAAAACTGCCCACGATAGGGTTTTCCGCGCCGGGGGCTGCGTACAGGTTTAGCGCGCCTTCGGGATGGATTCCTATCACCGCATAAGGGGAGATGAAGACCGGGACGGGCGTTTCAGTGGGAGTCGGCGATGACGTTGGGATGGGGGTGGGGGTTCGGGTCGGGGGCGGGATACCTGGTCGGATGATGCGCGGCTCGGCCCACACGGCGCGGTCGTTGGTGGCCGGGCCGGCGGCCAGGCTGGTCAGCACAAAGCGCAGGCTCTGACCGGCCAGCGGGGACAAATCCAGGTCAACGCGGTAGGTTTTGCCCTCGTTTTTCTCGGACCATTTCCAGAAGATGCGCGGCGCGCCGCCAGCCGTCAGGTACTCGAGCCGAAAGGTGACGTAGCAACTGATATTATGCTCGCAGCCCACGACGGCCTGGAAGCGGTCGCCGGGCTGGACGGTGAAGGTCGGGAAGGTTGCCTGGATGTAGCCGTCGTATTTGTTCTGGGGGTGAGTCAGGATGGCGGAAGAGGCCATCGAACCGTCTTCTAGCCGGACCGGGGCAGGCAGGGCAAAGCCGCGGCTGTCGCCGTCGGTGAATGGGCAGGTCAGGATGCCTGCCCCGCTGCGCCACTCCGCCGCGCACAGGTTGGCGGCGAAGTCGTAGCCGGTCTCGGCCAGGGGCGGCGCGCCGACGACGTTGATGAGCATCCAGAAGGGTTTGTCGCCGTTCGAACCGATTCCGAATAATCCGCCGGATGCGTTGCGCAACATCCAATCGCTGCGGTATTGCCCGGGCGCGACGGGCGCAACCGCGTTGACGGTTACGTCCACCATCGCGCCGGGGGCGACCGGCCAGGGCAGGTTGACCAGGGTCGGCGCGCCCATCTGTTCGCCGCCGTAGAAGACCAGGGCGTAGTCTCGCGTCCAGGCGCAGTAGCCAGAGTTTTTGAGCCGCCAGGTTTTGGTAAAGGCCTCGCCGGGCGCAAAGGTCGCGCCGTCGCGCACGGTGACATCGGCTACAAAGGAGCCCCGGTCACAGCCGGGGGGCAGAACCGGGGGCGGGGTGTCGAAGGGCGTGGCGGTTGCGGTCAGGGTGGGCATGGGTGTCAGCCCGTTGCCGGGGCGGGCGATGCGCGGCGCGACCCACAGCGGGCGGTCTTCGGATGCATAGCCGGTCGCCAGCATGGTCAGGACGAAGCGTACTTTCTGCCCGGCCAGTTGGCTCAAATCGATATTCGCGTTGTAGGCGCGGCCTTCGTGTTTTTCTTTCCAACTCCAGAAGATTTTTGTCGCCCCGCCAGCGTTGATGTAGTCGAGCCGGTAGGTGACATAGCAGTTCTTGGCGCCATACTCGCAGCCGACCGTGACCTGGAAACGGTCGCCTTTCTGGACGGTAAATTCGGGATAGATTCCCTGGATATAACCGTCGTATTTGTTGTGCGGCACGGTCAGCAGGCCGGGCGCGCCCAGGCTGCCGTCCTCCTGTACCGGCGCATCCAGTTTCAGGACGTAGCCGCGATAGTCGCCGCTTGTGCCGGGGAAGGGCAATGTTCCCGCGCCGCTCTTCCACAGGGCCTGGGCGGCGTTGGCGGTAAAATCGAAGACCAGGCCGCTGGTGGATGTTTGGGGCGCGGCGAAAGAAGCCTGCATGGGTTGAATCAAGAGCGCCAGCGCGAGCAGGACGCTCGATAACAAGCAAAGTTGTCTTTTCATAGGTTCGTCCCTCCCAGAACAAACCGCAGTCCGGGAAAAAAGGACTGCAAAAATACCGATTCGTCCCCCGTATTTCCATCATAGGCCGAATGAACGGCATTTTCAACCGCTGGAGGGGCGCGGTAATGGATTTGAAACAAAATTTTCTGCTTGTATCTCTCCTATAAATTTTGTATGATGGTATTGAATCAATCAGGAGAATTTATGTCCAAAATAATTAGCCTGACGAAGCGTCACGCTTCTCTCTTACCGGCCCCGAAACGCGGCGTGGATACTTTCTCCTTGAACCTGCCCGCCGGGGAAACGTTTCACAGTTGCCGCCTGACCTTGCTGGAGACGGTTCCTGGCGCGGGGGCGAGAATCCGGTCGCAGCCGGGGGCGGCTGCCGGGGGGCAGGTGGTGGTGGAGTGGTGGCATCCCGGGGCGGCGCGCTTGCGCTATCAGTTGGAGGCGTTTTCCAGCAACGGGCAGGCCGCTTCCGGCCCGGTTTCGCCGAGCGCGGTGATGACCGGGTTCGACCCGCTGGCGCATGGATTCCGTTTCAACAATGCCTTCCCGCCCCATCCACATATCCAACTGCCGACCCCCTTTGGGAGAATCCGCATCGGCGACGCGAAAAACGGGCTGTGCGGCGGGATGGTATTCGCCGCGCTCGATTATTTCCACGCCGGGCAGCCTGTCCCGGAGACGAAAAAGCCGCCCTCTGGCGATATCCTGTTCGATTACATCGTCAAACGCCTGTACGACAGTTTCAACCTGCCTTTTGGGATTGGCGGTTATATTGAACTGATGCAGCCCGGCCTGCCCGATTACGCTTCCGGGTTCAATGCGTTCAGCAGCCGCGCCTGGCGCACCGTGCGCCAGGAGTGGCCGATAATCAAGGTCCTGCTCGACGCCGGGCAGCCCTGCCCGCTGGGGCTGGTGCGCGTCAAGTCGACGGATTTGCGCAAACTGGGCGAGAATCACCAGGTGATGACCTACGGCTACGACGTGAAAGATGACCAACTGACGCTTTTTATTTACGACCCCAATTACCAGGACAACGACAAAATCAGGATTACGCTCGACCTTTCGAACCCCGAAGGGCCGACCGCGATGAAGTATTCGAGCGGCGAGCCGCTGGTTGCGTTTTTCCACGTCCGTTACCGGTTCAACCCGCCGCCGGTGGAAAGCGCCGCGAAGGGGCGTATCCTGGTTTTCGAGGGGCGCAATTTCGAGGGGCGCGCCAAAGATATTTCGCTCGGCAGCCCCAACCTGTCGCTCAGCGAGGACGGCTTTTTCGACGATCAGGTTTCATCGTTCATCATTGCCAGCGGCCACTGGATGTTCTACAAGCGCAGCGGATTTCGGTCGCCATACCTGCGCGCGGGCAAGCCGCTGATGCTTGGGCCGGGGCAGTATCCCAGCCTGGAATCGCTCGGCATCCCGGAGAATGATATTTCCTCGCTGCGGGCGGTCAATTTACCGGCGAATGGGTGACTGGGTCTTGACCGATGGAATTCCATCCTTGACAAATCGGCCTGCCTGCCTATAATTCAGCCAATCCATATCCAAAAACGTTGACGTGGACGAGTACGCTCCAAGGCGGTTTTCAGAGAGCCGGGTTGCTGGTCGAGTACGAAGGTATCGAGACCAAAATGGTGTGAATCCGGTAAATGCGCAGGAGCCGAATGGCCCACCGAGTTGAGCGGGTGAAAGTGCCCGGTAGGTGTTCGAGTAGGCGGCGTTTTTCCGCCGTACACCTGCACTTGCAGCGCAGGTGCAGGTGTCGAGACCGGAGACAAGTAACCCAATCCGGGAACTCCCGTTACAGGGCGAGGGTATAACCAGTGTTTGATGAACAGTGGCGTACCCAAAAAAGTGACGCTGGCTTTTCTCCCTGTTGTGCTTCACGACAGGGAGTTTTCTTAAGCAAATTGCGTAATTTGGGTGGCACCGCGAGAGTCCCCTCTCGTCCCAACGGACGGAGGGGACTCTTTTAATTCTGACCATAGACGGTTGACCATCGCATCGCCGTCCATCGTCTACGTTCAAACCATCAGGAGTCAACATGCTGCTTGAAAGCACGACCACCCAAACCACCATCCGCGAACTGCCCGCCGACCTGGAAACGCCCGTCAGCGTATATCTCAAACTTCGGGACGAGCATCCGTCTTTTTTGCTGGAATCTGTCGAAGGCGGGGAACGGATTGCGCGTTACTCATTTATCGGCGTCCAGCCCCGGGCGCAGTACATCCTGAAAAACGGCGAAATCCACATCAAGGATGGGAATGAATTACGAATTGCCAATTACCAATCTGACCCCACCCAATTCTTGCAAGCCGAAATGAGCCGTTTCCCCGCCGGGCGCGTTCCGGGCGCGCCGCGCTTTACCGGCGGGATGGTGGGTTATCTGGCCTATGACGCCGTGCGCTTTTTCGAGCCGACTCTTGCAAAGCGCATGGGCGCGCCCGACATCCCGGATGGAATTTACCTGCTGGCCGATACCATCGTGGCTTTCGACCACGCCCGCCGCAGCCTGTTCCTGGTTGCCAATGTGCTGGATGGCGACAGCCAGGCCGCCCACCGCAAATTGGATGAAATCACTGCCCGTATCCACGCTCCCTTGCCGCCTGCCCCGCCGCTGCCTGCCATGCGCGGCAAAACGACTTCCAACCTTACCCAGCCGCAGTTCGAGCAAATGGTCAAGACAGCCAAGCAACACATTGCCGCCGGGGATATTTTCCAGGTCGTGTTGAGCCAGCGTTTCACCCGCGAAACAGAGGTTGCGCCCTTCGATGTCTATCGCGCCGTGCGCCGCCTGAACCCCTCGCCCTACATGTTCTTTTTCGATTTTGGGAACGTGGATGGGGAACCGCTCTACCTGGTGGGTTCCTCGCCTGAGATGTTTGTTCGCCTGGAAAACGGACGCGCTTCGCTGCGCCCAATCGCCGGTACCCGCAAACGCGGGGCCGATGCCGCCGCTGACGCCGCCCTGGCCGCCGAATTGCTGGCGGACCCCAAGGAACGCGCCGAACACGTCATGCTGGTCGATTTGGGCCGCAACGACATTGGACGGGTGTGCGAGTACGGCACGGTTAACGTTTCGGAATTTTTCACGGTCGAGAAGTATTCGCACGTTATGCACATCGTATCGCACGTCGAGGGGACGCTGCGCCCCGAACTGACCGCCTTCGACCTGGCGCGCGCGGCCTTCCCGGCTGGCACGGTGAGCGGCGCGCCCAAAATCCGCGCGATGGAAATTATTGCCGACCTGGAGCAAGATTCGCGCGGCGCGTATGCCGGCATGGTCGGCTACTTCGGTTTCGACGGTAACATGGATACCTGTCTCGCCATTCGCACGATGACCGGGCGCGGGAAAACCGTCAGTATACAGGCCGGCGCGGGCATCGTCGCCGACTCCGACCCGGCCAGCGAATACCAGGAGACCGTCAACAAGGCTTCGGCCATGCTGCGCGCGATTGAAATGGCAGAAAGAAAGGACTGAATATGACCCCTCGCCCCGCCAAGCCCCGCTTGCTGGTCACGGTTCCGCGCCTCGAGCGGATGCCAACCCTGAAAGACATGGCCCGCGACGCCCACACCAATACCATGAAAGGAAAGCGCTTATGCTGGTACTGATTGATAATTACGATTCCTTCACCTACAACCTGGTTCAGTATTTCGGCGAACTCGGCGCGGAGATTCGCGTCTTCCGCAACGACCAAATCAGCCTGGATGAGTTGATTGCGCTCCAACCGACCCACCTGGTCATTTCTCCCGGCCCGGGCGAACCGCTGGCCGATGGCGGCGTTTCACCCCAGGCCGTGCGCCATTTCACGGGCAAAATCCCCGTTTTGGGCGTCTGCCTCGGACACCAATGCCTGGGAGCCATCTACGGCGGCAGGGTCGACCGCGCTCCGCGCCTGATGCACGGTAAGACTTCCCCGGTCAAACATAACGGGCAGGGAATTTTTGCGGGCCTTCCCAGCCCTTTTGAAGCCATGCGCTACCACTCGCTTGTGGTCTATGAGCCTGTGCCGGATGAACTCGAAGTGACCGCCCGCACTCCCGAAGGTGAAATCATGGGGCTGAAACACAAGACCGCTCCCACCTTCGGCGTCCAGTTCCACCCGGAATCGATACTCACCGAATACGGGAAACAGATTTTACAAAATTTTCTCAACATTTCGATACGCGATACTTGATATATTCGACACTCGTACATCGAGCATCGAATACCGAATTGTCGAATATCCAGAACGGAGTTCCCCATGCTCGAACCCTTTATAGCCAAAACCATCAACCGCGCCGACTTGAGCGCTGATGAAGCCGAACAGGCCATGACCATCATCATGACCGGCCAGGCCACCCCCGCCCAAATCGGCGCCTATCTTGTGGCCCTGCGCATGAAAGGCGAAACCATCGAGGAAATCACCGGCTCGGTGCGGGCCATGCGCGCCGTCTCGGTCAAAGTCCCGGTCAGCGACCGCTCCAAACCGGTCTATGACGTGGTCGGCACGGGCGGCGATGGCGCGCACACCTTCAATATCTCGACCGCGGCTGCCTTTGTCGTTGCCGGGGCTGGCCGCCGGGTCGCCAAACACGGCAACCGCGCCGCCTCGTCGCAATGCGGCAGCGCCGATGTGCTGGCCGCGCTTGGCGTCAACCTCGAACTGACCCCCGAACAGGTCGGCCAGGCCATCGACGAAATCGGAATTGGCTTCATGTTCGCGCCCAAATTCCACCCGGCCATGAAACACGCCGTTGGCCCGCGCAAGGAAATCGGCCAGCGCACCATTTTCAACGTCCTCGGCCCGCTCACCAACCCCGCCGGGGCCGACATCCAACTGACCGGCGTGTATGCTCCCGCGTTGACCGAGCCGCTTGCGCACGTCCTGGCTGGCCTGGGAAGCCGCGCCGCGCTTGTCATTCATGGCGCGGGCGGCACCGACGAACTCAATCCTTGCGGCCTCAACCAGGTCAGTCACTTGCAGGACGGCGCTGTCCGCACCTACCACCTCGACCCCGCAGACCTCGGTCTCTCCCGCGCCACCATCGCCGACCTGCGCGGCGGCGCGCCCGATGAATCTGCCCAAATGATGCGCGACTTGTTGCAAGGCAAACGGCAGGACGCCCGCCGCGACGCCGTCCTGCTCAATGCCGCCGGGGCGCTGGCCGCCGAAACCGGCGACTTCCAAACCGCCCTGGCCGAAGCCGCCGCCAGTATCGACAGCGGCGCTGCCCTTGCCAAACTGCATGCCCTGGTCGAATTTTCCCAATCTTTCGCTCCATCATCCGTTTGAAATCCGTTTATCCGTTCCGCCGGAGGCAATCCGTTGACCAACATCCTTGCCAAAATCCTCGCTCAAAAAGAATTGGAAATTGCGGCGCTCGACGCTGTAACCTTGCGCCGCGCCGCCGAATCGGCCCCCGCCCCGCGCGATTTCCTTGCCGCAGTCACGCGCCGCGCAACCGACCGCGCTGTGACTTTAATCGCCGAACTCAAACGCGCCAGCCCCTCCAAAGGGATTCTCGCCCCGCACCTCGACCTGTTGCAGGCGGCCGAAATCTATGCCAAAAACGGCGCATCCGCTGTCTCTGTCCTCACCGATGAAAAATTCTTCCAGGGCAGCCTCGAAACGCTGCGCCGATTACGAATGACCGGTTACCAACTCCCCCTGCTGCGTAAAGATTTCACCATCGCCGAGACTCAAATTTACGAAGCGAGAGCCAATGGAGCCGACGCCATCCTCCTCATCGCCGCCGCCCTGCCCGATGACGCCCATTTTGCCGACCTGCACGCCTGCGCCCTCAGCCTGGGTCTGACCGCATTGGTCGAAGTTCACGACGAGGCCGAGACCGAACGCGCCCTGAAATTGAACGGTGTCAGGTTGATTGGAATCAACAACCGCAATCTCTCCACGTTCGATGTTTCGCTCGAAACGACAGAGCGGATTCGTCCGCTCATCCCCGCTGGGGTTGCCGTCGTGGCCGAGAGCGGTATTTTTACCGCCGGGGATGTCGCGCGCCTGGCGCGCGTGGGCGTGGATGCGATTCTCGTCGGTGAAGCGCTCGCCGCCGCGCCGGATATCCCGGCCAAGGTGCGGGAACTTGCCTGTGAGACAGGTCGATAGACCTGCCCAACAAAAAAACTATGACCAAAATTAAAATCTGCGGAATCACGACCCTGAATGACGCGCTGGCCGCCGCCGAACTCGGCGCGGACCTGCTTGGATTCAACTTCTACCCCAAAAGCCCGCGTTACATTGCGCCAGAAACCTGCCGCGAAATCACAGCCGTTCTGCGCCAAACATACCCTCGCCTGACGCTGGTCGGCGTTTTCGTCAATGCGCCCGTTGCTGAAACCCGCGCGATTCTCGAAACCTGCCAACTCCACCTGGCTCAATTGCACGGCGGCGAGACCCCGGAAATGCTGGCGGAGCTCGGCAGCCGCGCCTTCAAGGCCATCCGTTTGTCCGCTTCGGAATCCGTTGACGAATCCGTTTCTCCGTTCGTGTTTGTTCCCGAATCGGTTTCCCCGCTTCATCCGGCGCTGCTGGTGGATGCCGCTGTCAAGGGACTCTACGGCGGCTCGGGCGTGACCACCGACTGGGCAAAGGCCGCTGCATTGTCGCAGCGGATTCCGCTGCTGCTGGCGGGCGGGCTGAGGCCTGAAAATGTTGCGCAGGCGATTGCGCAGGTGCGCCCCTGGGGGGTGGATACGGCCTCGGGCGTGGAATCCAGCCCGGGCGTGAAGGATGCCGTCCGAATGCGGGATTTCGCGGCGGCGGTGCGCGAAACGGATAACGTCCCAAAGGTCGAGTGAGCCTTTGGGATGTTGTTTGATGCTGGTCAGCGCGGAATGAATTCCGCATACGGGTTACGGCACGAACACTTCACAGAACCCGGCTTCTATGTCGCACAAGCCGACTTCCTGGTTTTGCCACAGGACGCGGAATTGGGTGCTGTTGGGTTGTTCGGTCCAGAATATCAGGGCGTTATCCCTGGCGATGCTGCGGGTGCTGAGGTAGTAGTCTTTGCAGAGCGGCGGGTTGAGGTAGCTGCCGGGGTTGCGCTGGATTTCGATGCGCATACAGCGGCCCGGATGGATGGTGGCATAAAACTGGGCCCAGAGCGAGCCAATGAAGCGGTTTGAGCCATCCAGCCGCTCGAAGGCGATGGGGGAGATGGAGCGGTTATCGGGCGAGGCGTTGTAGATGTAGAAGCCGAAAGAATCGTAGTAGAGCCACATCCGCTTGAGGTTGGGAAATTGCGGGGTGGTGGTGGGGGTGGCGGGGGTGTCAGGTGTCAGGTGCGAGGGGTCAGGCGTGGAAGTGCCAGGTGTAAGGGGTGAGGGGGAGGGGGTAAGTGTGGCGGTTGGGGCGGATGTGGATGTACCAGTGGCGGAGGCGGTGCGGGTGGCGCTCGGCCTGGGGGTAATGGTATCGGTCGGGGTCAGGGTCAGTGTCACCGTTTCAGTGGGGGTTATGCTCGGAAGCGGCGAGATGGTGGCAGTGGGCAGGCTCGTCCATGTTGGGGTGGGGGTAGAGGTTGGGGCCAGGAAGGGGAACAAGGCCGGCAATCCGCCCATTAATTGGACATTTCCAAAAAAGATAAAGGAGAACAGCGCGGCAAGCAGGAGCAGCAGGACAAGCGGCCAGCGGCTTCGTTTGACTGTCTTTGGCGCGTCAGGCAGGATTTTGCGGGTGACGGGGCGGGTTTTGCCGCCCAGGACAGCGGCCGGCATGGGCGGCAGGGGCAGGATGCGTTCCTGGGTGGAGGCCGGTTGGGCCAGGGCTTGTTCCAGGGCCTCGATGAGCGCCGCGCCGGTGGGGTAGCGTTCTTTTGGGTTCTTGCCGAGCGCTTTGAGCAATACGGCTTCGGTGGCTGCGTTGAGTTGCGGGTTGAGGCTGCGCGGGGGCGGGGGCGGCTGGGTGAGGTGTTGCAGGGCAACGCTGGTGGGCGAGAGGTCGTCGAAGGGGACGACGCCGGTCAGCATTTCGTAGAGGATGACGCCCAGCGAGTAAAGGTCTGATTGGGGGGTGGCGTCGGTGGAGCGGCGGGCCTGCTCTGGTGAGATGTAGTGCGGGCTGCCGAAGGCTTCGCCTGAGGAGCCCTGGTTGATGTCGAGCGCCAGGCCGAAATCGCCCAGCACAACGCGCCCATCCCTGGAAAGGAAGATGTTGGATGGTTTGACATCGCGGTGGATGACGCCGTGTTTGTGGGCATAATCCAGCGCGGAGGCGATGGCTTTGCCGATGCGCAATACTTCGGCATGGGGCAGTTTTTCGCCGCGCGCGGCGTGGGCGTTCAGCACGCTGGACAGGTCGGGGCCGTCGATGGGTTCCATGACGTAGTAGTACAGGCCGTCCTGGTCATCGGCGTAGTAGATTTGGATGATGTTCTCGTGCCGCCAACGGGCAACGGCGCGGGCTTCGGTGACGAATCGCCGGGCGTATTGCGGGTTGTCGCGGTAGCGGGCGTCGATGACTTTGATGGCAACCGGGCGCTGGAGTTTGATATCCTGCCCCAAATAGACCTGTGCCATGCCGCCGCGTCCGAGGATGCGTTCGATGCGGAAGTTGGCGAGTTGTTTGCCGATGAGCGGGTCAGTGGTCATGGGGAATCAGCGAGAGAGTAAATGGGCAAAGGAAGCAGGATGTTTATCTTTCGGGTTTGGTTTTGCGGCTGGCGAGGGTGATGCGATGCAGGTCGAAGACGAAGTTGTTGAAGCCTTTGACGTAGGAATCCAGGTAGTCTTGCGTAATTTCATGGGCCAGGTCGGCGCGGCCAACGGCTTGCAGGGCGGCGACATGCGGGCGGAAGTCGCGCAGGCTGATGTGCATGATTCCGTCCGCGTCGGTGATGATGCCCCAGACGAGTTGTTTTTGCTCGTTGTCGTCTTTGGCGGTGACGAAGCGCCGCAGGGTGCTGGTGGGAACCACCGCGCCGACGTTGGAGAAGACTTCGCGTCCTTTGAGGACGTTGTTGAGCAGTTCGAATCGTCCGGGAATCTGGTCGAGCAGCCGCTGCAAGGGCGGCGGGATGTGCGCCAGGGCTTTGATGGCGCCCACGCTGGCGCTTTCGCCCTGGATGGCAATTTCTTTGAGTTTATCGAAAATCGCGCCAAAGCCGGCCAGGGCGGCCAGGTAGGTGCGCTGGGCTTCGTCGAATTGGGCATAGAGGACCGGCCGCTCGCCTTTGTAGCCTTCATAGGCATTGAGGGCCTGGATGGCGCGCTCGTGCAGGCCGAGCAGGTCGAGTTCGGCCAGGGGGACTTCCATGCTGAGCGGGTAGAGCCGGTCGCGCGGGGAACGGCGGCTGGCATCCATTGGAATCAGCATGGAGGGGTTTTGGCGGCGGGTGTCTTCGATGGCGGCGCGGATTTGTTCCGCCAATGGGCGATGCGCCCGGCCGGATGCCAGTTTCTTGAGTCTGTTTTCGAGTTCGGGCGAGGGCTGGTATCGGGCGGCGTGCATGGCGCGGTAAAGCACCAACAGGTCGTTGACGGTCAGGTTCAGGGCGTCGTTGCGCTGCTTGAAGTAATGCCGCAGGTTCAGGCAGGCGCGCAGGTTGACCCTGCCTGATTCGGCCCCGGCTTCGGCGGTGGCGCTCGGAGCACTGCGAATCTGTTCCAGGTCGGCTGCGGTCAGGGGGAAGGCCAGGACGCTAAACATGCGTTGGACGGCCGGGCGCGTGGCGGGCAGGGTGTTCAGGTACACTGCCCACGATAGGGCTTCGTTTGTAATGATTTCTGCCAGGGCTGCGCCCAGGATGCCATCGAAGAAGATATGCGATTGGTCGAAGACGGCGGTCGAGTCGGTCTGGAAGATGGTCAGGGCATGGCTGCCGAGGCCGCGTTCGGCCTGGCGTAGTTTGGTCAATGGCAGGTTGGCCGGGCGTGTATCGGCATTGATGAGGATGGGCGCGAAACGCAGGCGGGAGATTTCTTCCACGACGGACGGAGAGAGTTTGCGCAGCAGGGCTGGTAAGCCGGAGCGTTTGACGCGGGCCAGTTCGGTCAATTGGGCGGGCTGCCCGCCGGGCAGGGCCAACAGGGATGCAATTTGGGCGCGGACGGTTTCGGCATTGAGCGGCTGGTCGCTGCCTGGGGCGCAGGTGGGCAGCAGGTAGTAATTGCCGCGCAGGATGATTCCAATTTTGGCCTGCTCGAAGTTGTAAGGAACGCGCGTTTCGCCGTATTGTCCCGGCTCGAGATACGCCAGGATGGACATCTGCCGCTGGTAGGCAGGCAGGTCTCGTTCGGCCTCCTGCATCCGGCGCTGCCATTCAGCTCGCAGGTCGGCGGGCAGGTCGCGCATGGCGTCCTGAAGGAAGTGCTGGAATTTGATGCGGCGATAGTCGGGATAATCGTAACTGGCCGCCTCCGCGCCGCGCCGGTAGGGGCGTTGGATTTCCCACTCTCGATAGAGACCGACATAGCGCGCCGAATCTGGCTGCGAGCGGGTCAGTTCGCTCAAGATGGAGGTGGAAGTCCGCTCGCGCCATTCGACTTCGAGCAGGGCATCGTATTGGTGGAGGACGCTGATGGCGGCCATCGCCCAGGCCGTCAGGCGGTCCAGTTCGTTGAGGTGGATGTCGTGCTGTTGTAAAAGCGTCTCGAACCCGTGCGTTTCGATGACGTGCCGGGCGGTATCTTCCCGCAGGGCGTAATCGGCGTAGAACTGCCAGATTCCCTCCGGGAAGGCCGAATCAGGGTCCTTGCCGGCCAGCCTGAGCAGGTTTTGGTAGCCCCAGATGACGGCGGCCGGCGCAACCAGGATGGCGCTGGAGGCCATCTGGTCGAACAGGAAGTCAAGCCCGCTGAACAGGGCGGTGATGTGTTTCTGGACGGTTTGCTGTGGCAGCCGCTGGCCCGAAAGGCGAGTCAGCCCGCTCAAAATCATGCCGGGGATGTTGCCAGCCGGGATGATTTGGGAGGTGACATCCACAACCGCTTCGATTTCCGGCAGGCTCAGGCGCGACAAATCGCGCACCGGCGGCGATTGGGCAATCGATTTCAGGTCGGTGGCGGTTTCGATGGTGGCTTGTTCGAGTTTAGATGCGGTCATAGGCAGGTGAGGTTGGAACGTGGAGTATTATACAACAGCCGGCTTTTTTAATTCGTAATAGCAAAGATGGGGAGTTAACTTTCATTTCCTGTTGTTTAAACAACGTCATCAGCGCATATAATAAGGATATGGATAATGGATTGGGTGAGCGATTAAGATTGCTCCTGGTGGAAGATAGCGATACCGACGCGCAGTTGCTCGCTTACGATTTGCGCCAGGCAAATTTCGACGTTACGATGCAGCGCGTCGAGACGGAAGATGAGATGCGCCTTGCGCTGGCCCAGGGGGAGTGGGATGCCATTATTTCAGATTTCCACCTGCCTGCATTCAGCGCCCCCGATGCGCTGGTTGTGTTGCGCGAGAGCGGGTTGGATTTGCCGTTCATCATCGTCTCCGGGACGATTGGCGAGGAGACCGCCGTTCAAATTATGCGCGCCGGGGCGCATGATTATTTGATGAAGGGCAACCTCAACCGGCTGGCCGAAGCCCTGCGGCGCGAAATCCGCGAGGCGCGGGTGCGCGAAGAGCGCCGTCGGGGCGAAGTTGCGCTGCGCGAGAGTGAGGGCCGGTTTCGGATGCTCTTCGAGCGCTCCAACGATGCGATTTTCGTCGTCGAGAGAAAATCGGGGCGCTATCTCGATGCCAATCGGGCCGCCGAAAAACTGACCGGGTGGAGTCTGGGCGAAATCAGACGATTAAGCACGTTCGATATCACTCCCAAGGGAGCGCGTGAGCGGTTGGAACGAATTGCCACTACAGACGAAACCATCGAGTTTGGCGAAGTGGAATACCTGCGCCCGGACGGTTTGGTTCGCATCACGCAACTGGCCTCGGTGCCAATCAACCAGGATGTCATCTTTGAGATTGCGCACGACATTTCCGAGGCCCGGCAGGCGCAATTTGCGTTGGAACGCCGCGCCCGTGAGTTGGAAGCGCTATACCAAACCTCGTTGGAGATAAACGCCCAGATTGACCTGGATACCCTGCTTGCTGCCATCGTGCAACAGGCCGCCAGCCTGCTCAATACTCCCTCCGGGTCGCTGTACCTGGTGGAACCCGATGGGGAAATGCTCAAGTCGGTGGTTTCATATAATTCACCCGTTAATTATCTGGGGATTACCATGAGACGAGGCGAAGGGTTGGCTGGACGAATAGCCGTCAGCGGCGAGCCGATGATGATTCCTGATTACATGGCCTGGGAAGGCAAATCCCCGTTATTCGGTGAAGCCGGCTTCCGGCGCATCCTGGGCGCGCCGCTTATGGTCAAGGGAGAAATCATCGGCGTTATCATCGTAGCCGATACCGAACAGGCCGGGCCATATTCTGCCGAAGAAATTCGCCTGTTGCAATTGGTTGCCGACCAGGCCGCGATTGCGGTAGAGAATACGCGCTTGTTCGAAACCGCCCAGCGCGAACTGGCCGAGCGCAGGCAGGCTGAAATTGCCCTGCGCGAGAGCGAGGAACGCTATCGCACCGTCGTCACCGGGACGGATGTCGTTTCGTTCATGCTGGATGACCAGGGGATTTTTACGTTTTCAGAAGGCAAAGGCCTTGCCCAACTTGGCTTGAAGCCCGGCGAGGTGGTGGGCGTTTCGGCGCTGGAAATGTATCGGGATTACCCCAGCATCGTCAACTCTATCAGGCGCGCCCTGGCAGGGGAAACTACGAGGAGCGAAGACCACATCGGACAAGTCGTTTTCGATTCAACGTATGCTCCATTTTTCGATGGAAACGGCAGCGTGCAGGGAGTCATTGGCGTTGCAGTCGACATCACAGACCGCATCAAGGCTGAGGCGCAGTTGCGCGAGAGTGAACGCAGTTATCGCGGCTTATTTAACAGCGTAGCCGACGCCATCTATATTCAGGATGAAAACGGCTGCTTCCTGGATGCCAACCAGGGCGCAGTGGAGATGTACGGGTATCCGCGTGAGTTTTTTATCGGCAAATCGCCAGAATCGTTGGGCGCGCCCGGCAAAAACGATTTAGACCATATTAAGCAGTTGCTCGAGAAAGCCTTCCGGGGTGAAACACAAACATTCGAGTTTTGGGGGCAGCGCAGTAACGGAGAAATCTTTCCCAAGGATGTCCGCCTGTTCCAAGGGACATACTTTGGACAGGCAGTCGTGATTGCCCTGGCCCGCGACATCACCCAACGTAAACGCGCCGAACAGTCCCTGCGCCGGCAATTAAAAGAATTAACCTTGTTGCACACGATTGCGGGAATGGCAATTCGCGCTCGAACCATCGATGAATTGGTGGAGTTCGTTACCCAGGAGGTCGGAAGGGCCTTCTATTCGGATAACTTTGGCTTTGGCTTCCTGGATGAAACCGAACAAATCCTTCGCCCCCACCCATCTTACCAGGGCATGACCGCCAATGTGCCGCGTCTGTACCCGATACAAGGCAGCGTATCGGGTTCGGTCATTTTGAGCGGCAAACCGCGCCGCATCGGCGATGTCACACAAGTTTCTGATTATCTGATGGTCACTCCCGATGTCCGCTCTGAGCTGTGCGTGCCGATAAAACTCGGCGAGCGCATCATCGGCATCATCAACGCCGAAAGTAAGGAGTTGGATTTTTTCACCGAAGAAGACGAGCGCCTGATGTTGACGATTGCCGGTCAAATGGCAAACGCCATCGAACGCTTCCGCCTGTTCGAGGCTGAAAGCAAACGCCGCCTGGAAGCCGAAACCCTGAAAGAAGCAATCAGCGCCCTTTCTTCATCGCTGGAACTGGAAAGAGTGCTGGAAATCATTCTAAACTCCATCGAACAAGTGGTTCCCTTGGACAGCGCAACCATTTTCCTTCTTGAGGGCGACCAACTGCGGGTGATGATGGCGCGCGGCATCCCCAATATGGACGAACTATTGACGTGCGTTTTTCCTGCCAACGACCCCCTGTTTGCAGAAACCCTGCGCAATGGGAATCTGGTCATTTTGGAGGATGCCCAACAAGACCCGCGCTTCCGGGGCTGGGGCGCAACCTCCTACGTTCATGGATGGATGGCGATTCCACTCGCTGCGCGCGGAGAAGTGATTGGTTACATTACTCTCGATAACCGAAAACCCGCCGCATATTCACAAGACCAGGCCAAACTGGCCCAGGCTTTTGTTAACCAGGCTGCCATCGCCATTCAGAATGCCCGCCTGTTCGAGAACCTTCAGGACTCCTTGCGCGAGTTGAATGAAGCCTATGAAACGACCATCGAAGGCTGGTCGCGCGCGCTCGACCTGCGAGACCGTGAAACCGAGGGCCACACCCTGCGCGTCACAGCATTAACCCTGAAAATGGCCGAGGCCATGGGCTTCAGCGAAGAGGAGCGAGTCCACATTCGGCGCGGCGCCCTGCTGCACGATATGGGAAAACTGGGCGTCCCTGACCGCATCCTGCTCAAACCCGATAGCCTGACCGATGACGAGTGGGAGATTATGCGGATGCACCCGCTTTATACCTATCAAATGCTGGCGCCCATCGAATACTTGCGGCCTGCATTGGAGATTCCACTTACCCATCACGAGCGCTGGGATGGCAGCGGCTATCCGCGCGGGTTGCAAGGGACGGAAATCCCTCTTGTGGCGCGTATCTTCGCCGTTATCGATGTGTGGGATGCCCTGACCAGCGATCGCCCCTACCGTCCTGCCTGGAGCCAGCAGGCAACCCTGGAGTACCTGAAAAAGAACGCCGGAATTCAGTTCGACCCCGAAGTTGTCAAAATCTTTCTGAAGTTGTGGGAAGAAGGCAAAATTTCATAAAGCGGACCTCGTTGTCAAGACAAAGGAGTTATTTGCCATGGACAAACGCAATGCCTTGATAACCCGGCTGGAGCATTCGCGCGCGATGATGCTCACCCACCTCGATGAACTTGATAAAAACCGTAAGATATACCCGCTTTGGACGGTGCGCGAAATCCTGGCGCATCTCTCTGGCTGGGACGATGCCACCATCGCCTTCATTCACACCATTCTCGAAGGCGGCCAGCCTGGCCTGACCCTGGCGGCGCAGGGCATCGATGTTTACAACGCCGAAATCGTTGCCACCCGTGAAGGGTTGGACTATGACCATATCTATCGTGAATACCTGCAAACGCGGCGCGTACTGCTCGACCTGATTCGCCAAATGCCAGAAGAACTGGTCACAGAGCAATACGGTTTACCCTGGGGCGGCTACGGCACGCTGGTTGATATGGTCAATATATTCGCCCCGCATGAAGAAGAACACGCCGAAGATGTGCGCAAAATCATAGCAGATGCAGCGTAAGCGTAATGCGGAATTCATTCCGCAGCCTAACCCTTGAACAATCATTCTCTACAAAGGAATACATCATGGCAAACGTCCTCGTCACTGGCGCGTTTGGAAACGTTGGTTCGTATGTGACCGCCGAATTGTTGCGACAGGGTCATGTCGTCCGCTGTTTCGATGTGCGCACGCCCGATACCGAAAAAAATGCCGCCCATTTCCCCGGCCTGGTCGAAGCGGCCTGGGGCGATATCCGCGACGCCAGCCTGGTCAGGCAGGTTGCGCGAGGGCAGGAGGTCATCCTGCACCTGGCGGCAATCATTCCCCCGGCCAGTGATGAAAACCCCGATTTAACCCGCTCGGTCAACATCGAAGGCACGCGCAACCTGCTGGAGGCAGCCAAAGCCCAGGAAACCCCGCCCCGCTTTTTTTACGCATCTACTTTCGACTTGTTTGGACGCACCCAAACCCTGCCCCCGCCGCGCCGGGCCGATGACCCGATTGAAATTTCCGATATATATACCGAAACCAAAGCCGCCGGGGAAGGCCTGGTGCGCGAATCGGGCCTGCCGTACCTGATTTTTCGCTTCAGCGACATGCCGCTGATTGCCCTGCGCGATGCCCACCCCATCATGTTCGAAATCGGGCTGGACAACCGCATGGAAACCATGCACCCCGCCGATGGCGCGCTGGCCGTTGTCAATGCCATTTCCCACCCCGAACTGTGGACGGGTCGGCTGCTGCTGGTAGGCGGCGGTAAGGAACATGGCTGCCAGATGACCTACCGTGAGTTCTTCAGCAAACTCCTGACGGCCATGGGAATCGGCATGTTGCCAGAAGAAGCCTTCTCGAAAAAAGAATATGTGACCGATTGGCTGGACACCGAAGAGAGCCAGCGCCTGCTGCAATACCAGCGCCATACCTTCGATGAAATCGTGACGGAAGTTGCCGCCCTGCTGGGTTGGAAGCGCTTGTTTGTGCCGTTGGCGCGGCCTTTCGCGCGCCGCTCCATCCTGAAACTTTCCCCCTATTGGAAAAAATGAGCAAGGAGTATCTTCTCAATATTTTGGGGAGAGAAGCGCCGTCCCGCGAGCGCTCAGCCGAGCGGTTTGAACGGCTCAACCAGATTTTTCAAGCAAACCTCACCTGCACTTGTCGCGCAGGCGCAAGTGTCGGGACGTTTCCCCATTTTTTTGAGAAGTTACAAATTATCACATTTCGAGCCCATTACCACCTTTTCTATCCACACCAGTTAGCGGAAACTAAAGAATTAAAATGCTTCTATTAGTGACTGGAGTTTAGAGCTCGTTTGAAATCAAAGCCTTTTGTACACGGATACTTCGACAGGCTCAGTACAAGTTTCACGGATTCGACGGACTGCCCCCGCAGGGGGCGCGCGGATTTTTTAAGAAAAATCCGTGAGATTCCGTGTAAATCGTGTATTCCGTGTTTCTCTACCGGACAAAACAATCTAAACTGTAATTCATATCTTATTCTTGTCATTTCGAGCCGCGCAGCGGGGAGAAATCTTGCGCACTGGGAGAAGATTTCTCGCTGTCGCTCG
>DAOTZM010000247.1:0-8993 GCA_034434035.1 Anaerolineales bacterium | reverse complement strand
CCATCGGCCAGTATCGCAGGGCCAGGCCTTCGCGCGAGAGCGTCAACGCCCCGCCGGCGACGCTCATCAACCATAATCAGTTATCCGTGTTCAGTAAAAGCGAACCGCCCTTTCCGGGTTGGAGAGGGCGGTTTTGTTGGGGTATTTTTGGGCCTGGCTACGCGGCCAATGGCACGAAAATGCTGGGCGGCGAAGCAATCGGGGCCGATTTCATGCGCGCGAACACAATCGGCTTGCCTTCGCTGCCGTATTTGTCGAGTAATTCCAGGTTATAGAGGCGGATTTCAGGGTCATCTTCGGGCAAAATGACCAACTCGAAACGTTCCGGCAGGGATTGAAACACGTTCGGGTTTTCCAACAGGTATCGCATGACTTCGCCGGTCAAGGCGATGTTGCGCCTGGCAATTTCAGGGTTTACTTTTCCAGCCATTCTTCGTACCTCCGGCGATATTCGCTCCAATTATTGGTCAAATCGAACATTGCAACCGTTAAGCCTTCGTTGAAGTCACGGACTCGCATTTCAGTTTTTTCAACGTCCTTATGTGGGTGCATTCTATCACAGTGGGCAAATCCATGCGCCGTGTCATAGCGGACAACAGGTATCCATTGGTTATCCATAAAAAGACATTCCAGTTGAACTACGAACATGACCACTTCACCATGTTCCAGTTCAAAACGAACGCGCAGCGCATTTTTATCGTCCAACAAGCGGCGGAATTCAACAGTTCGCATGTTGTTATTTTACAACAAGGTGAGCACTCTTTCACGGCTGGAGATGACGGTTGAATCTCAATCATACACCGCCGGAATTGGCTTCCCCGCCTGCCAGGCTTGGTAAGCGGCGCGGGCGCAGCGGTCATGCGAGGGGTGCCAGTCTTGCATTTCGTCCATCGGCCAGTATCGCAGAGCCAGGCCTTCGCGCGCGAGCGTCAACGTCCCGCCGGTGACGCAGCGCAACAGAAATAGATTCTCCAATTTATCCCTGCCCTTCGCCCCAAGAGGCCGCCGTTGGGGGTTTTCCAAGTTCCAGCAGGAGTTCTTCGATTTCCTGTCCGCGCGCGTTCGCAAACCCTTTGGATTCTTCGATAATTTGAAAGCCGCATTTCTCCAACACCCGGCGCGAGCGGAGATTGTCTTTGGCTACGCGGGCATAGATGGGGCGGGTTTGGGTTGCGGTCTCTTTTATTTGTTGAAATGCACCATGTGCTGCGCCAGGAATTGCCCGGTGTAACTGCTTTGCGCCTGCATCACGACCTCCGGCGTGCCTTGCGCAACCAACTGCCCGCCCCGGTCGCCGCCTTCGGGGCCGAGGTCGATGATCCAATCGGCGATTTTGATGATGTCGAGGTTGTGTTCGATAATCAGCACCGAGTTCCCGGCATCCACCAGACGCTGCAAGACCTCGATGAGTTTATGCACATCGGCGGCGTGCAGGCCCACCGAGGGTTCATCCAGCACGTACAGCGTCCGACCGGTGGCGCGGCGCGAGAGTTCCTTCGAGAGTTTCACGCGCTGGGCTTCGCCGCCGCTCAGGGTGGTGGCGGGCTGCCCGATTTTGACGTATCCCAGCCCCACTTCCTGCAACAGTTTGAGTTTGTTCATCATGGCCGGGAAGGCGCTGAACAGTTCCACGCCTTCGTCCACCGTCATATCCAGCACCTCGGCGATGGATTTACCCTTGAAATGGACTTGCAGGGTCTCGCGGTTGAAGCGCGTGCCGTGACAGACATCGCACGGGACGTAAATATCGGGCAGGAACTGCATTTCGATGCGCAACATGCCCTGGCCCTGGCAGGCTTCGCAGCGTCCGCCATGCACGTTGAACGAGAAGCGGCCCGGTTTGTAGCCGCGAATCTTGCTTTCGGGCAGTTCGGCGAACAGTTTGCGGACTTCGTCCCACATGCCGGTATAGGTGGCCGGGTTCGAGCGCGGCGTGCGTCCGATGGGCGACTGGTCGATTTCGATGATTTTGTCGAGGTGTTCCACGCCCTCGATGCGCTCGTGTTCGGCCGGCTGGGTGCGGGCTCCGTTGAGTTGGGCTGCCAGCGCGTGATACAGAATCTCGGTCATCAGGGTCGATTTGCCGGAGCCGCTGACGCCAGTGATGCAGACCAGCCTGCCCAACGGAATCTCGACATCGATATTTTTCAGGTTGTTGGCGCGCGCGCCGACAATTTTCAACCGTTTCCCGTTGCCGTTGCGCCGCTGGTCGGGAATCGGCACCGATTTGCGTCCCGATAAATACGCGCCCGTCAAGGATTGGGGGTGCGCCAGGATGGCCTCCGGCGTGCCTTCGGCGATGATTTCGCCGCCGTGCGCGCCGGCTGCCGGGCCGAGGTCGATAATCCAATCGGCGGTGCGGATGGTTTCGTCGTCGTGTTCCACCACCAGCACGGTGTTGCCCAGGTCGCGCAGCCCCTTGAGCGTGGTCAACAGGCGGTCATTGTCGCGCGGATGCAGGCCGATGGACGGTTCATCCAGCACATACAGCACGCCCACCAGCCGCGAACCGACCTGGGTCGCCAGGCGAATGCGCTGGGCCTCGCCGCCGCTCAGGGTGGCGGCGGAACGCCGCAGGGTCAGGTAATCCAGCCCGACGTTGACCAAGAAACCGAGCCGGGCAACGATTTCCTTCAAAATCCGCTCGGAGATGGCCTGCTGGCGCGGGTTGAGCGGGGTCTCGGCGCCGGCCAGTTGAAGCGCCCACTCCAGCGACTTATTAATCGGCCACTCGGTCACTGTCAGGATGTTTTCATCGGCGACGGTCACGGCCAGCGCTTCGGGGCGCAGGCGTTTGCCCCCGCAGGCCGGGCAGGGCCGGCCGCTCATGTACTCGCTGATTTTGCTGCGGATGTATTCCGAGTTCGTATCGCGGTAACGCCGCTCCAGGTTGCCAATAATGCCCTCGAAAGCGGCATCGAAGTTAGCGGTGCGGCCCTCGCGGTTACGGTAGTGAACGCGCACCCGCTCGCCCTTTGTGCCGCGCAGGATGACTTCCTGCTGTTCTGGGGTCAGGTCTTTGAAGGGTTTGGCAAGGTCAATGTGATAATGATGCGCCATTGCCTCCAGCATTTGCCAGTAATACCCCGGCGCGCCGTTGTCTTGAACATTACTCCATTCCATTGCAATCAGCGCGCCATCATTGAGCGGCTTTTCGGGGTCAATGACCCGCTCCGGGTCGATTTCCAGTTTCGAGCCGAGTCCCTGGCATTCGGGGCAGGCCCCCTGCGGGGTGTTGAAAGAGAAGGTGCGGGGTTCGATTTCGGTCAGCGAAACGCCGTGTTCGGGGCAGGAGAGATTTTCGGAGAAGTACAGGTCGGCGCCCTCACCCCCGGCCCCTCTCCCACCGGGAGAGGGGGGCACATCCCCCTCCCCCATTGGGAGATGGGTTAGGGGTGAGGGAAGAATCGACACCGTAACATACCCCTCCCCAAACTTGAGCGCCGTCTCCACCGAATCGGTCAGCCGGGTGCGGAACTGTTTCTCGTCCTCCTCGGTGGCGGGGCGCTGAATCACCAGCCGGTCGACCACCGCGTCGATGTTGTGCTGTTTGTAACGGTCGAGTTCGATTTCGTCATCCAGGCTGACGACTTTGCCATCCACCCGCGCGCGCACGAACCCGGCCTTGCGGATTTCCTCGAAGACGGCCTGGTAGGTTCCCTTACGCGCGCGCACCACCGGCGCGAGGACCAGGATGCGCGCGCCTTCGTCGAGTCTTTCGATGGCCTCCACAATTTCCTGGGCCGACTGTTTGACCACCTCGCGTCCGCAGACCGGGCAGTGCGGCGTGCCGACGCGGGCGTACAACAGCCGGAGATAATCGTATATCTCGGTTACGGTACCCACCGTCGAGCGCGGGTTGTGGGAGGTCGATTTCTGGTCGATGGATACTGCCGGGGAGAGTCCCTCAATGTAGTCCACATCCGGTTTATCCATCTGCCCGATGAACTGGCGCGCGTAGGCCGAGAGCGACTCGACATAGCGGCGCTGGCCCTCGGCGAAGATGGTATCGAAGGCCAGGGAGGATTTGCCGGAGCCGGACAGCCCGGTAATGACGACGAATTTATCGCGGGGAATCTCGACTGTGATGTTTTTCAGGTTATGCTGGCGGGCGCCCACCACGCGGATGACGTTTTGAGACATAGTGCCTCGATTCAGGGGATAGGGAAATCGAATGTTAATTATAGCACAAATGTTTTATTTACTGACACGAAAACGCAAAATAAAATTATACCAAGCCGGGTTGACGAAACGCAAAGTCAGGTTCGATTCGATGTCGTTGGAAAGTTTTCAACTCTGTGACGTGAATCTCCCTCCACTTATGGTATCATGTGCCGTGTTTACAGGAAAAAGACACTATGGATGACCGAATCACTATCATCGAAGGCCCCACGCCGCTGCTCGAACCCGTCCAGGATGGCTGGGCGCTGGGACTGAACGAAACCCGCCGCTTTTCGCACACCGTCATCACCCGCCTGCGCACCTTCAACGGCCCCGCGCTGGTGGAACGCTGCTACCGGCGCTGGCGCGATAACGAACCCATCACCCTGCACTACCGCGACGAAATCGGCCTGGAGGCGGAAGCGCCCATCCTGGCGGCGCGCTCCATCGAGACGGATGAAGGCCAGGTGTTGCTGCTCTGGCTGCACATCGAACGCAGTGACATGGAACTCGAAATCGACTCGCGCGACGACGATGCGGCGGATGACGATTTCGATTTACTGGAGTGATAAGAAAGACGTAACTCGTGATGCGTAATCCGTTGGCTGCGGATTACGCATTTTTTGTAACGTAACGCGGAATTCATTCCGCCTGCGAGGCAACGATGACATCCTTGAAAGCCGACCTGCTCGACGGAATCCTGACCCTGACCATCGACCGTCCCCCGGCGAACGCATTCAGCCTGGCGCTGATTGGTGAACTGCAAAGCGCCTTCCGGCAGGCCGCGCGCGACGCTCAGACGCGCGTCATCGCGCTGACCGGGGCCGGGAAAGTCTTCGGCGCGGGCCAGGACATCGCGGAAATGAAGACCGGCGGCGAGGACATCTCCTACCGCCAGCACCTGCTCGAAACCTACAACCCGCTCATTTTACAGATTCGGCACATCGAGAAGCCGGTCATCGGCGCAATCAACGGGACTTGCGCCGGGGCTTCGTTGGGAATTGCCCTGGCCTGCGACCTGCGCCTGGCAGCGGATTCGGCCAAATTCGTGGTCGGGTTCACAGGAATCGGTCTCGCGCCTGATTCGGGCGTCTCGCTGCTGCTCCCGGCGCTGGTTGGCCTGGGGCGGGCAAGCGAGCTCACCTTCAGCAGCCAGCCCATCCCCGCCGGGAAAGCGCTCGAATGGGGCCTGGTCAACCGGGTAATTCCATTCGAACATTTGATGGCTGAAACCCGGCAAGTCGCCGCGCGGCTGGCCGCCGGGCCGGTCGGCGCGTTCGGGCTGTCGAAGCGCCTGTTCAACCGCGCCATGCTGCCCAACCTGGAGGACATGCTCGACTACGAAGCACACATCCAGGAAATTGCCTCCAAAGGCGCAGAGCACAGGGAAGGCGTGGCGGCGTTTCTCGAAAAGAGGATGCCGAAGTTTTAGTTGTCCGGTTATCCGGTTGTCCAGTTGTTCGGTTTCTCAACCACCCAATCACTCAATCACCCAATCAAAAAATGACCTACGAACCCGTCATCGGCCTGGAAGTCCACATCGAGATGCAGACGCAGTCGAAAATGTTCTGCGCCTGCCCGGTGGTCGATTCGGTCTCCGCGCCGCCCAATACCGCTGTCTGTCCGGTCTGCGCCGGGCACCCCGGCACCCTGCCGGTGGTCAATGAACAGGCCGTCGATTACGCCCTGCGCGTGGCGCTGGCGCTGGAATGCGTCATCCAGCCCATCAGCATTTTTGCGCGCAAGAATTATTTCTATCCCGATATCCCCAAGGGCTACCAGATTTCACAATACGAGCAGCCGCTGGCCGTGAACGGTAAAATCACCGTCGAGACGGCCCAGGGCGAGAAGGTGATTCGGATTCGGCGCGTCCATTTGGAAGAAGATACCGGCAAGTTAACGCACATTGGAACGGATTTGACAACGGATGAAGCGGAGAAGCGGAAAACCGGAGAACTGGAAAACCGCAAAACCGGAGTACCAGAAAAAGGCTGCAGCCTGGTCGATTTGAACCGGGCGGGCGTGCCGCTGCTGGAAATCGTCACCGAGCCGGATTTTCGTTCTCCCGAAGAAGTGCGCTCGTATGCCGAGCGGCTGCGGGCGCTGGTGCGTTATCTCGGCGTGAACAGCGGCGACCTGGAGAAGGGCGTGATGCGTATCGAGCCGAATATTTCGGTGCGGCGCGCGGGCGAGACGGAACTGGGGACGAAGGTCGAAATCAAGAACCTGAACAGTTTCCGCGCGTTGGAGCGGGGTGTGGCGTATGAAATCAAGCGCCACATCGCCATCCTGGAAGCCGGCGGACAGGTGGCCCAGGAAACCGTCGGCTGGGACGAGGCGGCGCAGGCCACCTTCAGCCAGCGCAGCAAGGAAGACGCCCACGATTACCGCTACTTCCCGGAGCCGGACCTGCCGCCGCTGGTGGTGAGCAAGGCCTGGATGGACGCGGTGCGCGATGAACTGCCGGAATTGCCCTGGCAGGTTTATCGGCGTTTTGTGGATGCGTATGGCCTGGGTCCCGTCGAGGCCTGGGGGTTGGCGGCGGAAAAAGCCGCGGCGGCGTACTTTGAATCGGTGCTGGAGGCAGGCTCCAGCGGAGTCCGCACCGTCTATGCCTGGGTAACGGGAGAATTATCGGCGCTCATGAATAGTTCGGGAACGGGATTCGAGTCCCTCTCCATCCCCCCAAAAGAACTGGCAGCCCTGCTCGGCATGATGGCGGAGGGCAAAATCAATCAGCAAACCGGCAAGGCGGTGCTGGCCGAAATGTTTACCAGCGGCAAACCGGCGGCGGCGATTGTGGCCGAGAAGGGCCTGACGCAGGTTTCGGATGCGGATTTGCTCTCGAAACTGGTGGCCGAGACGTTGGACGAAAATCCCGGCGAGGCAGCAAGTTACCGCGCCGGGAAGGTGACGGTGGCGAACTGGCTGTTCGGCCAGGTGATGCGCAAGGCGGGCGGACGGGCCAACCCGCAGGTGGTGCGGGCCGAGTTGGAACGGCAGTTGGGCTGATTAGCCCGGCCACAGCCCAAAAAACTTGAGGGCGGCCAGCGCGCCAAAGATTGCCAGCACCATCACCAGGGCGGTATACGCTGCGCCGGTGTCGCGCTCGTCTTCGAGCCGGAAGTAGGGGTACAGGCCCTCCACTTTTAGCAGCGGCCCGCCAAACCAGGTAAAGAGCAGCCCGCCAAACAGGCCGCCCAGGTGTCCCCAATTGTCTATGCCGGGACTCAACCCAATCAGCAGGTTGATGCCCGCAACCTGGGCGATGTTGATGAGGGCGGCGCGCGCCTGGCCGCCAAACAGGTCGCGGTGGCGGTACAGGAAGACCGCTTCCGCGCCGAGCAGGCCAAAGATGGCGGTCGATGCGCCCAGGGAAGGGTTGTCGGTCAACAGGAACGAGAAGACATTGCCCGCAAAGGCTCCCGAAAGGTACAACAGCAGGAAGCGGCCATGCCCGAAGCGCTTTTCCAGCGGCAGGCCGATGATAACCAGCGCGTACATATTGAAACCGATGTGCAAAAGCGAGCCGTGCAGGAACATGGGCGTGAAAAAGCGCCACAACTGGCCGACCAGGATGTATTCATTGATTTTCATCCCCAGGATGGCCGGCAGGTCGTAGCCCAGCAGGAATTGGGAACCCATTTGCAGGATGTAGATGACGACTGTCACGGCCAGGATGACGTATCCCGCCACCGGCGTGACGAGTTCCTGTTTGACGGCCACCGGCTGGACAGGCGGTGGGGTGGGATAATCGTTGGATTGTCCAAACTGGTTCATAACGTCACCGCCTTTTGATGAACGCGGGAGTGTTCAGACGTGATAATGGCCTGGATGGTATCGACCGCCTCGTCCTGGTGGTCGTCGGCGTTGACCACAATGTAATCGAAAGCGTCCACGCGCTGCAATTCTTTGCGGGCAGTGGCGATGCGCAGGGCCAGTTCCTCGGCGTTTTCGGTCTTGCGTTCGCGCAGGCGGCGTTCCAGTTCCTGTTCGTTATCGACCGTCATGAAAATCATCACGGCGTTGGGAGCCAGTTTGCGCACCGTTTCGGCGCCTTGCACGTCTATGCGCATGACAACATCCTGGCCGCTGGCCAGCGCCTCGCGCACCTGCTGTTTGGGGATGCCCTTGTAATCGCCATAGACGATGGCGTACTCTATCAGTTCGTCTTCATCAATCATGCGCGCGAACTCTTCCTTGCTGACGAAGAAATAATCGCGGCCATGCACTTCGTTTTCGCGGCGCGGGCGGGTGGTGGCCGTCACCACGAAGTGGAAGGGCATTCCGCGCTCCTTCATGCGCTGCATGATGGTATCCTTGCCCGCGCCCGAAGGCCCGGAGATGACAATCAGCAGCGGTTGGGGTTCGATTACTTTAAAATTGGTTTCAGTCATAACCCTATTTTACTTCACGAAAGTTCGTTAAAATTGATAGAGTAGGGCAAGATACTATCTTGCCTTACCAAGACCAGAACAATTCAACAGAAATTAACTATGCCCGCCTACGATTACACCTGCCTCGATTGCCGCAAACGTTTCGACATTTTCCTGACCTACCAGGAATACGGAGTCAAACCGGTTGCCTGTTCCCATTGCGGGAGCAGCAACGTCACCCGAAAAGTTCCCCGCGTCCGCGTCCTGAAAGGGGATGAGGCGCGCATGGAAGCCTTCTCCGACCCGTCCAAATTCGCCGGAGTGGAGGATGACCCGCGCGCGATGGGCAGGATGTTCCGCGAGATGGGCGGCGCGCTCGGCGAAGAAATGCCCCCGCAGTTCGACGAAATCGTCGACCGGCTGGAATCGGGCCAAAGTCCCGACGAAATCGAATCC
>DAOTZM010000246.1:0-1846 GCA_034434035.1 Anaerolineales bacterium | reverse complement strand
CACCGCAGCGCTTCATCAAGAATCAGGACAATTCATCCCAAAAGATACATTTTCGTATGGAGGCTTAAAATGGCTAAATATTCAGCAGCAGTTGATCAGGGCACAACCAGCACCCGTTTCATGATTTTCGACCATGCAGGCAGAGTGGTGGGTGTTGATCAAAAAGAACACGAGCAGATTTACCCCAAACCCGGTTGGGTTGAACACAACCCATTGGAAATTTGGGAGCGTACCCAGCAAGTCATCGATGGCGCGCTCAAAAAGAGCGGCGTTGACCCAAAAGATATCGCCGCGGTTGGCATTACCAACCAGCGCGAAACCACCGTTGTGTGGGAACGCGCCACTGGTAAGCCTGTTTACAATGCCATCGTCTGGCAAGATACCCGCACCGATGCCATTTGCAACGAACTTGCCAAAGAGGGCGGTCAGGACCGCTTCCGCAGCAAAGTTGGCCTGCCGCTGGCAACTTATTTCTCTGGCCCCAAAGTCAAGTGGATTTTGGACAATGTGCCGGGTGTGCGCGAAAAAGCGGAGAAGGGCGATGTGCTTTTCGGCAACATCGACACCTATGTCATCTGGAACCTGACCGGCGGCCCGAATGGTGGCGTTCACATCACCGATGTTTCCAACGCTTCCCGTACCATGTTGATGAACCTCGAGACGCTGGACTGGGACCCTGACATGCTCAAGGTCATGGGTATCCCCAAAGCGATGCTGCCCCGTGTGCGCGCCTCCTCGGAAGTTTATGGCAAGGCGGTTGGCTCGCTGAATGGCATTCCCGTTGCTGGTGACTTGGGCGACCAGCAGGCCGCGCTCTTTGGGCAGACCTGCTTCAGCCCTGGCGAAGCCAAGAACACCTATGGCACCGGCTGTTTCATGCTGCTCAACACCGGCACCAAGCCCGTACAATCCAAGAACGGCCTGCTCACCACCCTGGGCTATAAGATTGGCGATGAACCCGCCGTGTATTGTCTCGAAGGCTCCATTGCCATCACCGGCGCGCTGGTACAATGGCTGCGCGACAACCTGAAACTCTTCGATTTCTCCAAGCATATTGAAGATTATGCCAAGTCGGTACCTGACAGCGGCGGCATCTACTTCGTGCCTGCTTTCTCTGGTTTGTTCGCCCCCTACTGGAAGAGCGATGCCCGCGGCGCCATCGTAGGCCTGACCCGCTTTGTTACCCGTGAGCATATCGCCCGCGCTGCCCTCGAAGCCACCGCCTACCAGACCCGCGAAGTCCTTGACGCCATGAATGCCGACTCCGGTGTCTCGCTGACGGCTCTCAAGGTTGATGGCGGCATGGTATTCAATGACCTGCTTATGCAGTTCCAGGCTGATATACTTGGCGTGCCTGTCATCCGCCCGACGGTTGCTGAGACCACCGCCCTGGGCGCGGCCTATGCCGCTGGCCTGGCTGTTGGCTTCTGGGCCAAGGTCGAAGACCTGCGTGCCAACTGGGGCAAGGACCATGAGTGGCATCCCGATTTGGACGCTGCCCAGCGTGAAAAACTTTACAAAGGCTGGAAGAAAGCCGTTACCCGCACATTTGACTGGGTTGAGTAAATCCTTCTGACCCCGTCCGAGGGGGTGGGTTGAGCAGAAACACTCTCCCGCCCCCTCTCTTTATTACCAGCGACCGATTCCGATTGACCCTTCAGGAGCATGCCGTGTCTAAAAAGACCACCCAACCCAACAAACCACAAGACCCGTCGCTCGCAAATCCCTGGATTTCCATGCGCAACGGCATTATCATCATCGCCTTCGCCAGCGCAGCCATGGCAGTCTTGACCGCCTGGCAAGTTATCCCATCCCAAGGCTGGCTCGAAGGCATCCTGTGGGGATT
>DAOTZM010000245.1:0-9815 GCA_034434035.1 Anaerolineales bacterium | reverse complement strand
CATTTCCCCTCTCCCCTCGGGAGAGGGCCAGGGTGAGGGCATTTCCCCTCTCCCCTCGGGAGAGGGCCAGGGTGAGGGCATTTCCCCTCTCCCCTCGGGAGAGGGCCAGGGTGAGGGAAAACCCCGCCACTACAACCCCCGCCTGCCCGAAGAACTCAAAGCCCGAATCCGCAAAATGCGCCACAACGCCACCGACGCTGAATCGCTGCTCTGGAAAATCCTCCGCAACCGCGCCTTCCACGACGCCAAATTTCGCCGCCAGCATCCGATGGGCGGCTGCATCCTCGATTTGTACTGCCACGAAGCCAAACTCGCCATCGAACTCGATGGCAGCCAGCACAACGAGGCTGAACAAGCCAAATACGATAAAGAACGCACCAAAATTTTGCGCGAACAGTACGGCATCGAAGTCATCCGTTTCTGGAATAGCGACCTGCTCAACAAAACCGAAGAAGTTCTCAACACCCTTTGGGATGTTCTCGATGAGCGTCTCGCTCCCTCACCCCCACCCCATCTCCCGGCGGGAGAGGGGGACTCCCTTCCCCCCTCGGGGGAAGGACCGGGGATGAGGGCGCGTTCCCAGCACGAAGCCGCCGTCCACGTCCTCAACACCGTCCTGCTCCCCGCCATGAAAGAAGTCGGCGATAAATTCGGCGCAGGCGAACTCATCCTGCCCTTCGTCCTGCAATCCGCCGAAGTGATGAAAAAAGCCGTCGCCCACCTCGAAACCTACCTCGAAAAAGTTGAAGGCGTCACCAAAGGCACGGTCGTCCTCGCCACCGTCTACGGCGACGTGCATGACATCGGCAAAAACCTGGTCAAAACCATCCTCGTCAACAACGGCTACACCGTCATCGACCTCGGCAAGCAAACCCCCGCCGAAACCATCATCAGCAAAGCCGTCGAAGTGGACGCCACCGCCATCGGCCTTTCGGCGCTGCTCGTCAGCACCTCCAAGCAAATGCCGCTTATCGTCAACGAACTCCAGCGGCGCGGACTGAAATTTCCCGTGCTCATCGGCGGCGCGGCCATCAACCGCCGCTTTGGCCGCCGCATCCTGCAAACCGATGAAGGCGCATATTACCAGCCCGGCGTGTTCTACTGCAAAGACGCCTTCGAGGGCCTGGAAACGATGGACACCCTGATAGACGACTCCAGACGCCCGGCTCTCATTGAAAAACTGCAAAAAGACGCGGATATGGAATTAGGAAGGTTGACCAGTCAACCGGTTAACCGGTTAACCGGTCAACGGAGTTCAATTACCCCTCAGCCTTTGTCGCTCTCGCAGGGCATGGATTTCGGCTGGAAACTTGTCCGCGCCATGCCGCTCGAAATGATTTTTCAGCACCTCAACATCAACGAACTCTATCGCCTTTCCTGGGGCGCAAAAAACACGCACGGCGACGAGTGGACCAAACTCAAAGCCGGCTTCGACGCCCGGCTGGAACGGATGAAGCGCGAAGCCCTGAAAACCGGCTGGCTCAAACCGCAAGCCGTCTACGGCTACTTCCCCTGCCAATCCGACGGCGACGACCTCATCATCTACTCCCCTCTCCCTATGGGAGCGGGGCAGGGGATGAGGGAGATTTCCCGCTTCACCTTTCCCCGCCAACCCCACGGCGACTACCTCGCCCTGAGCGACTACTTCGCCAGCGTCGAATCCGGCCAGGTGGATGTAGTTGCCTTCCAGGTTGTCACCGTCGGGCAGGAAGCCACCGAAAAGTTCGACGCCCTGCAAGCCGCCCACGACTACACCGAAGGCTACTTCGTGCATGGCCTCGCCGTCCAAACCGCCGAAGCCACCGCCGACTACCTGCACCAGCATATCATCCGCGAGCTGGGGCTGCCTGCCGGGCAGGGCAAGCGCTACTCGTGGGGCTACCCCGCCATCCCGGAGTTGGAAGACCACCGCAAGGTATTCGACCTGCTGCCAGTGGAGAAGGAACTCGGCATGAGCCTCAGCCCCGCCTGCCAGTTAATCCCCGAACAATCCACCGCCGCCATCATCGTCCACCATCCGCAGGCCAAGTATTACAGCGTCGGCGAGAGTCGAGTGGAGCAGTTAATGCGTTAATTCACCCATCTACACGAATTTGCGCGAATTATTCGTGGAGATTAGTGGACAAAGGGCCAAAAATGACCAACTTTTTACAGTTACTCCAATCCCCCACCCCTCTCCTCGCCGATGGCGCGATGGGGACACTCCTCCACGCTCACGGCGTGGAACACACCCACTGCTTCGACGAATTCAATCTCACCGACCCCGCCAAAGTCGCCGAGGTCCACCACCAATACATCGAAGCCGGGGCGCAAATCATCCTGACCAACACCTTTGGCGCGAACCGCTACAAACTGCACAAACACGGCCTGGATGCCCAAACCGCCGAAATCAACCGCGCCGGGGTCGAAATCGCCCGCCGCGTCGTGAAAGAAACTGGCAAAACAGTGCTGGTGGCCGGGGATATTGGCCCGCTTGGCGTGCGCCTGGCCCCCTACGGGCGCGTTCAGCCCAACGAAGCCCGCGAAGCCTTCGCCGAGCAAATCCGCGCCCTCGCCGGGGTGGATTTGCTCGTCATCGAAACCATGACCGACCTGTACGAAACCGTTGAAGCCATTGCCGCCGCGAAAACCGCCCTGCCCGAAACGCCCATCGTCGCCACCATGACCTTCACCCGCGACGACCGCACCCTGCTCGGCGACGACCCCGCCAAAGTCGCCCTCGCCCTGCGTAACGCCGGGGCAGATGTCATCGGCGTTAACTGCTCCGGCGGCCCGGCCCAACTCATCCGCATCCTGCGCGAAATGCGCCGCGCAATCTGGACTCCAACATCTCCCGATGTTGGCGCAACGTCAGAGACGTTGCACTCCCGCCCCTATTTTTGGGTCAAACCCAACGCCGGCTGGCCCGAACACGTCGGCGGGCGCGTGATGTACGCCGCCGCGCCCGAATATTTCCGTGATTATGCCTTGGAATTCTGGAAAGCCGGAGCCAACGTCATCGGTGGCTGCTGCGGCACCACGCCCGAGCATATCGCCGCCATGCGCCAAACGCTGGATTCCGCTTCGACGGTCACGGTCGAACCCGTCAGCCTGGTCGCCGTTCGAGCAGCGCAAAGCGAACCCGCCGAAGCCCCCTCCGAACTGGCGCAGAAACTCGCCGCCGGAAGATTCGTCTACGCTGTCGAAATGGACCCCCCGCGCGGCCTCGCCACCCAAAAACTGGCCGCTGCCGCCTCGCTGCTCAAGGAAGCCGGGGCCGATGTCATTGACGTGGCAGACAGCCCGATGGCGCGCATGAGAATGTCAGCCTGGGCGGTCTGCGATGTCATCCAGCGTCAGGCTGGCATCGAGACCACGCTCCACTTCCCCACGCGCGGACGCAACCTGCTGCGCGTGCAAGGCGACCTGCTGGCCGCCCACGCCCTCGGCATCCGCAACGTGTTTGTCGTCATGGGCGACCCGACCTCGATTGGCGATTACCCGGAAGCCGCCGATAACTATGACCTGGTGCCATCCGGCCTGATTAAACTCATCAAACAGGGCTTCAACCTCGGCCTGGACCATTCCGGCACCTCCATCGGCCAGCCGACTGCGTTCTTCGCCGGTTCCGCGCTCAACCTTTGCCCGCCCGACCCCGAAAGCGAAATCAAAAACCTGAAGCGCAAACTCAAAGCCGGGGCCGATTTCTTCCTGACCCAGCCGATTTACGACTCCGAGAAGGCCAAAGCCTTCCTCGATAAATTCGCAGAAGCCAACGGCGCGCCGCTCGATCAGCCCGTGCTGGTGGGCGTGCTGCCGCTCGTCAGCGTGCGACATGCCAATTTCCTGCAAAACGAAGTGCCAGGGATTGTGATTCCCGGGGAGACGATGGAGCGGATTCACAAAGCCGGAGAAACAGCCTCCCGCGAGGGCGTGAAAATCGCCATCGAATTAATCCAGCAGATAAAAGAATGGGGGCAGGGCGTCTATCTCATGCCGCAATTCCATCGTTACGATTTGGTGGCAGAAATCATCGACGCAGCAAAATAGGGCGTGGAGGGCGCCACATGACCCATAAACGCATCACTACCGCATTGCTCGCGGAATAAGTCCTTCCTGACTATCGTCCCGAAGGGTTTCCCCCAGCAATTTTCCCGTCTTCGGAAACCTTCGGAACATTTTGCTCGTTAAACAGCAAACGGACGACCGCAATCCCCGCCGAATCGGAGGCCGCCAGCACCCGGTCGCCTTCCAGCAGCATAATATCGCCGCGCGGCAGGAACAAGTCCTCGCCGCGCTGGATGAGGACGAGCAGGGCGCTGTCGGGCAGGCCGATTTCCAGGACGCGCCTCCCGCAGGCGGGCGAACCCGCCCGTACGCGCATCTCCACCAATTCGCCCTGGTATTTATCCAAAAACGTCTCAGGCAAGTTACCGGCCTCGCCGGGTGGTTCCGGGTCACACACTTTGAGCAGGCGCGCCGCGAAGGGGATACTGCTGCCCTGTGCCAGCACGGACAGGAGAACGACGAAGAACACGATATGGAACAAAGTAGAAGACTGTTCCAGCCCCGCCAGGAGGGGAAAGGTTGCCAGCACAATCGGGGCCGCGCCGCGCAGGCCGACCCACGAAACCATCAACTTCTCCCGCAGGTTGAAAGCAAACGGCTGTAGAGTAAGAAAAACGCTCAACGGGCGGGCCGCAAACGTGAGAAAAACCGCAACCAGCAGGCCGCCAAAGGCAATTTCAGGCAATTCCGAAGGAAAGACCTGCAACCCCAACACCAGGAACATGGCAATCTGCATCAGCCAGGCCAGGCCATCGTGGTAACGAGTCAGGCTGCGGCGGTGAACAAAAACGCCGTTGCCCATCACAATCCCGGCCAGGTAGACCGCCAGGAAGCCATTACCGCCCAGCGAGGCCGTCACGCCGTAGATGAAAATGACCAGCGTGGTGGTCAAAACCGAATACAGGCCGTCCTCGCGCAATTTGAGCGTGTTCACCAGCCAGATTCCAAGTTTGCCGAGCAGGAATCCCGCCAGGCTGCCAATCCCGAATTGCACCAGGAAAAACGGAACCAGGCTAAACGCGCCCAACCCAGGGTCGCTCAACAGGCGCACCAGCCCAATTGTCAGGAAAATCGCCATCGGGTCATTGCTGCCCGATTCCGTCTCGAGCAGCGGCTCCAAACTCCCCCGCAGGCGGGTATCACGCGAGCGCAAAATCGAGAAAACCGCCGCCGCGTCGGTCGAGGAAACAATCGCTCCTAACAGGAAACCTTCCAGCGGGGAAAAACCCAGCGCAAAAATGGCAAACCCGCCCACCAGCAGGGTGGTCAAGGCAACCCCAACCGTAGAAAGCACAATCGCTGGCAAGGCCACCGGACGAACGACCTGCCAGCGTGTATCCAGGCCGCCGGCAAAAAGGATGTACGAAAGCGCAACCGTGCCGACCAGCTGAGTCAGCCAGGGATTGTCGAAATCTATCCCAACCAAGCCGTCCGACCCCGCCAACATCCCCAGCAACAGGAAGGCGGCCAGCGCAGGCACGCCCACACGCCCCGAAGCCTTGCTGGCCAATATCGCCAGCAAGAGCAGGACGCTGACACCGAACAACAGAAATTCAATGGAAGAAAACATGGAAAGATACCTGAGAAGGCCAGGGTGGAGCCACCGGCCCTGCCCAAGTTCCCTTTTCAAGTCCAGGCTTGGCGCGCGTGTTATAATTTTTAAACGGCACACCCCCGGAAAAGACTCCCTACAGGCGCGGGGAAGGGTCAGAATTTAATCACAGGCTATTGTTTTGAAGATTGTAACATAAACCAGACCGGGAGATTTTAATACCATGAGCGAACGCCAACCGGAAAAAACGGGGGATTCGAGCGGGTCATTCATGCCTTCCTGTCCCTCATTGTACCTACCCAGCCATTGATGTTTACAGCCCCCAATAAAGGTATACTATCCCCATCCCAACATTCACGAGGCCTATTCATGGATTCCACCCAAAACGTCCTGACCCTGTTCGAACAACTCTCCGCCATCCCGCGCGGAACCAAGCGCGAAGCGGAACTGCGCGGCTGGCTGCGCGCCTGGGCCGACCAGCGCCAACTCACCTGGAGCGTAGACGAGGCCGGCAACCTGGTCATCCGCGTCCCGGCCACAGCCGGTTTCGAGAACGCGCCTGTCATCGTGCTGCAAGGCCACATGGACATGGTCTGCGAAAAGACGCCCGATTCTCCGCACAATTTCACCCGCGACCCCATCCGCTGCATCGTGGAGGGCGAATGGCTGCGCGCCGACCGCACCACTCTGGGGGCCGATAACGGCATCGCCATCGCGCTGGCAATCGCCCTGGTGGAAGATAAATCCGTCGGGCATCCGCCGCTCGAACTGCTGTTCACCGTCGAAGAGGAAGTCGGAATCGGCGGGGCGAACCTGCTCCAGCCAGGATTCATCGCCGGGAAGGTGCTGCTTAATCTCGATTCCGAAGAAGAAGGCACGTTCATCGTCGGCTGCGCGGGCGGGCAGGGAACGCGCATCGACTTGCCGCTCGAATTCGAGCCGTACTCGTATGGGCATGCCTGCGAACTGGTCATTCTTGGGCTGCAGGGCGGGCATTCCGGCGTAGACATCCACAAACACCGCGCCAGCGCCAACCAACTGCTGGGGCGCGCCCTGGCGCAATTGCAAAAAATTGCGCCCCTGCGCCTGGTCAGCATGGAAGGCGGCACGGCCCACAACGCCATTGCGCGCGAGGCGAGAGCGGTCATCTCCTTCGACCTGGAGTACCTGAAACCAATCGAGGACGAAATTTACAGACTCGAAGCCATCCTGCGGGACGAATACGCCGCCAGCGACCCTGGAGTTACCCTGACCCTCGCGCCTGCTACTGCTGGGCAGGCTGCCACTACCGCTGATACTGCCCGCGCCATTCAGCTGCTCACCGCCCTGCCGCATGGCGTGGCGGAGATGTCGGCCAGCGTGCCGGGCTTTGTCGAGACCTCCAACAACCTGGCAACGGTTGAAATCTCCGAAGGCGCGCTCAAAATTGTCACCAGCCAGCGCAGCACCGTTATGTCGCGGCTGGCCGAACTGACCGAGCGCATCAGCGCGATTGGCGCATTGGCCGGGGCCGAGGTGACCAGCGGCGAGGCCTATTCCGGCTGGCAGCCCGACCGCGATTCCCAACTGGCCCGGCGCAGCGTCGAAATTTACACCCAAACCTTCGGCAAAGCCCCTAAAGTGGAGATGATTCACGCCGGGCTGGAATGCGGCGTGATTGGCGGCATTTTCGGCGGCATGGACATGATATCGCTCGGCGCGACCATCCAAAACCCACACTCGCCCAGCGAGCGGCTGCACATCCCCTCGGTGGGCCGGGTCTGGCAATATTTGGTTGCGTTCATGGAATCTTACCGGTAACGGCGCAAGGTGTTATCTTGCGTTATGAAAGGAGAGCAAATGCCCGAAAAATCCTTCCAGGATTACTACCCCGAAAACGTCGCCCATTGCTACGGCTGCGGGCGATTGAACGAACACGGCCACCAGATAAAAACCTTCTGGGATGGCGACGAAACCGTAACGCGCTTCATGCCCCAGCCCTTCCACACCGCCATCCCCGGCTACGTTTACGGCGGACTGATTGCCTCGCTGATTGACTGCCACTGCACCGGGACTGCCGCCGCCGCAATGTACCGCGCCGAGGGGCGCGAGATGGACACCGAACCGCCCTTCCGCTTTGTGACCGCCTCGCTGCATGTGGACTATCTCAAACCAACCCCGTTAAACGGCGAACTGGTCGTGCGCGGGCGCGTGAAAGAGATTCGGGGCCGAAAAGTCGTGGTCGAAGCCGCCGTCTATGCCGGGGAGGTACTCACCGCGCGCGGCGAAGTGGTCGCAGCCCAAATGCCGGAAAGTTTTGTGAGTGGTAATTCGTAATCGGCGAATCCCAGGCGCGCGGGAAACTGCTCGAGCTGTATTTCCAATCGGTCGGGGCGGCCCAGGCGCGGGATGTGGAGAAGCTATTCGGGTGGGGACGCGAGGTCACGCAGCGGGTTGTCAAACGCCTGCTGGACGGCGGCCAAATTCTCAGCGGGGTCAGGCTGGAGAATCAGGCCGGGGAATGGCTGGCGTTATCCGAACTGGTGTAATGCGGAATTCATTCCGCACCCGTTGTGTTTTCTGGCGACAATTGGACTGCTGGCATAGCAAGCCCGAAGTCAGGGGACTTCAAACTCCATTCCAAATTCGGTGAAACTTTCGCCCAATCAAGGCGTATGATTAAACGAGACTGGTCTCAGTCTCGTTTTTCTGTGCAACGGCAGATTCTCAAAAACATAAATTGATTTCAGGATTATTGATTTATTATTGACAAGTATTAAGAAATATATATAATAAAATCAAGTTATTCAAAAGGAGAATGCTATGAAAAATCGTGGACAACTTGCGCTCGGGCTTATCCTGATTCTGCTCGGCGCGTGGTTCATCGCCCAGCAGCAGGTCCCCGCGTTGAAAGAGTGGGTTGCGCTTTATATGGACTGGCCCCTCAACATCGTTGCCATCGGTGGGCTGATTTTGCTCATCGGCATCCTGCTCGGCGCGCCGGGCATGGCCATCCCCGCTTCGATTGTGGCGGGCATCGGCGGGATTCTGTATTACCAGCAAGCCTACAATGATTACCAATCCTGGTCGTACATGTGGACGCTGATTATCGGTTTCATCGGCGTCGGGCAGTTGCTTGCGGGCCTGCTGGGCAGCGGGCGGGGAGAAATTGCCTCCGGGCTGAATACGATTGTGGTCGGGGCCGTGTTGTTCATCATCTTTGCTGCGATTTTCGGCAAACTGACCATTCTCGGCTCGTTCGGCCCGGCGATCCTGCTGATTTTGCTCGGCATTTGGGTCATTGCGCGCGGCCTGTGGCGCGGACGCCGAAAGGCAGGCTAAGATGCGGCGCGGCAGCATCTTTTGGGGCGGGATTCTCATCCTGCTCGGTGTCCTGTTTTCCTTGCAAGCGGCAAACATCATCAACGATGTCTTCGGCTGGTTCTGGCCGCTGTTCCTGATTTTGCTTGGCGCTGCGGTGCTGGTCAGCCGCTTTGCCGCGCCCAACCTGACCGGCAGTGAGGCCTTCTCCATCAACCTGGAGGGCGCAGCCAAAGCAGCGTTGGATGTCGACCACGGCGCAGGCTCCGTCAAGGTGATGGGCGGCGCCAACAGCGTCACCATCCGCTAATGGTACGCGGAATAAACTCCGCGTCGTCAGGTCAAAAGAAGGACTGAAACCATGAGACGTTTCGATTTTCGCACCCTTTTCGGGGTTGGACTCATCCTGCTCGGCGGGCTGATGTTGCTCGAAGAACTGAACATCATCCAGGGCGCATCCGGCGTATTCTGGGGACTGGCCTTCCTGGCCGGCGCGGCTTACTTTGTGATAGTTTTGCTGCAAGACCCGCAGAACCGCTGGTGGGCCATCTTCCCAGCGGCAGCCCTGGGCGGCATGGGCGGGGTCTCGCTCCTGCCTGAAGCCTTCAGCGGCTGGGGCGGCGGAATTTTCCTCGGAACGCTCGGCCTGGGCTTTTTCATCGTCTACTTTATCAACCGCGCCAACTGGTGGGCGGTCATCCCCGGCGGGGTGCTGCTGACCCTGGCGGGCGTCACCACCCTGACCGAGTTCGAAGCCTTCAGCGCAGTCAACACCGGCAGTATCTTCTTCATCGGCCTGGGGTTCACCTTCCTGCTGGTGGCGCTGCTACCCAACCCCCAGGGCGAAACCCGCTGGGCCTACATCCCGGCGATTGCGCTGGTGCTGATGGGCGGCCTGCTCGGAACCCAGGCCGCT
>DAOTZM010000244.1:0-11312 GCA_034434035.1 Anaerolineales bacterium | reverse complement strand
CCTGGAAAAACTGCTCGGCTCCGATTTTGCCAGCAAGGCCCCGGCGGCGGTCGTCCAGAAAGAGAAGGAAAAACTCGCCGCGTACAAAGACACGGCGGAGAAAATCAAGGCGCAGTTATAAAAAATATGCGCCGCAGTTTACCTGCGGCGCATATTTTTTGGAGATATGGGGAGGCTCAACCTCAAACGTGCCGCCACCAGTTGACTGCCAACCCGACCACCGTCAAGACGGCAGATGCGATTAACGATTCACTCCAACTGAATTCAAGGTACAGCCCCATAAAAAACAGGAACAGGAAAATAATCAAGCCGGTCAGGAGTATACCTTTCATATAGAACAGCACCTTTTATGTATAGAACGGTTAGCGGTTTGATTGCGCCTGCTTCCAAATCGCCGTGTCGAAGGCGGCGCTAACGTTTGTTGGGCCGGGCAAGGCTTCGAATTGCGCCAGCATGTCGGCCAGCGACTGCCATTGGGCGGCGCTTTGCCAGCCGGTGCCGTGTTCGCTTTGGGCATCGCGTAGTTCCGTTTCGAGCATGTAGCGCATGTGGGCGGGGTCGGTTTCGGGGCCGGCGTATTTCATCACAATTTCAACGGCCTCGTCGGGATGCGCTTCGGCGTAGGCAATGCCCTGCAGCGCGGCGCGCAGGAACCGGGTCAGCGCGTCCGCGTTTTCGGCCAGGTACTTCTCGCTGGTCACGTAGGCCAGCCCCAGGGTGGGAACCTGGTAATCCGCCGCATCCCACAGGGTCAGTTCGTATCCCCAACTTTGAAGCAAATAGGGTTCGTTGGATTTGAACAACGGATAGACATCCACCTGCTTTTCGGAGAGGGCGCGCGGGTCGAAACCGACGTTGACCAGGTTGATTTTGTTCACATCGGCCCCGGCGGCGGCCAGCAGGGCGAACAAATCGGGCGGGGGCGTGCCTTTGTAGCCGACAATTTTTCCTTCCCAATCTTTGGGCGTTTCCAGGCCCGATTCTTTCAGCGCGGCGAAGGCTTGCTGCCCCTTTTGGCCGATGAGCGCAATCGAAACGACCGGCAACCCCGGTTCGGCGCGGCGCTGGAGGATGGTGGCGGCGTCCATCGTTGTGACCTGCACCGTGCCAGCCACCAGCAGTTGGACGTGTTCTCCGCGCCCCGGCGAGTGTTCGATGGTTACATCCAGCCCGTTTTCGGCGAAGAAGCCTTTTTCTTTGGCAATGTACGCGCCGACGAAGGGCAGGTTGGCTTGCGGCTTGTACCCGGCCATGAAGGTGAGCGGCGTGTGGGTGGATGTATCAGGTGTCAGGCGCGCGGTGTCAAGTATGGAGGTGTCTGGGGAAGCGGGTGTGGCGCTGGGAGCGCAGCTGCTCAACAGCAGCAGGGCAGAAAGCAACAGGGTGAAGAGGGTCTTGCGCATTGTGGTGAAACTCCTTTGATAGTGGTTTTTTAATTTTTCCAGCGGATAACTTTTCTTTCCAGCCAGGCAATCAGCCCATAAGCGCCCATGCCGGAGATGGACAGAATGAAAATGGCGGCGAACATGGGTGGCAGGTTCAGGTTGCTGTAGGCCAGCCACATCACGCGCCCCAGCCCGCCCGAAGCGCCCGTCCACTCGGCGATGACCGCGCCGACCAGCGAGAGCGGGGCGGTGACGCGCAGGGCGGCGAACAGGTAAGGCAGGGCCAGCCAGGCGCGTAAATGAACGAGAATTTGCCAGTTCGTTGCATGGTGGACGCGCATCAGGTCGAGCATTTCGCGTTCGGCGCTTTGCAGTCCGACCAACACGTTGACCAGGGTGGGAAAAAAGGTCAGCAGGGCGGTAATGATGATTTTTGGGATAATCCCAAACCCCAGCCAGATGGTCAGCAGGGGCGCGATGGCCGCCAGCGGCGTGGATTTGACCAGGATGGCAAGCGTCATCACGCCGCGCTCCAGGTTGGGGCGCAGGCTGACCAGCGCGGCGACCAGGATTCCGACCAGCCCGCCAATGAGCAGCCCGCCCAGCGCTTCGATGAGCGTGACCGAAAGCGCCGAGAGAAAGTAGCCGGGCCGGGCAAAAAAGGTCTGCGCAATGCGGGTGGGCGCGGGCAGCAGGTAGACGGGAATCTCATACCACTGCACGAGAAATTCCCAGGCGGCAAACAGGCCAGCCAGCATGAGCAGGGCAAAGAAAATGGAGCGATTCTGGGGCGACAACGCGCTGCCTGTCCGGGTCAAAACCAATGAGCGCATGGGGCGAATCAGGCCAGCCCTTGCCAGGCGGTCAGCGAATCGGGGAGGATGCGAAAGGCCTGCCATTCGGTGGCGGGGAGCGGGCTATTTTGTCCCAGGTAGCGGCGGCGCAAGCGGTTGAGCAGTCCTTTCAGCCCGCCGGGCAGGTCAGAATTTTGCAGGGGAAGGGCCTGTCCGCGCGCCAGGACGCGCCGCAGCGGCGGCCAGGGTTCGTCTATTGCCAGGGAAACGCTGGGGTTGGCCAGCACATATTCGGCCCACAGCGACCCCTGCCAGGCGGTGACATAGAAGCCCTTGCCGTCCCATTCCTGCCAGACCGGGACGACATGCGGAGCGCCATCCGGGCGCAGGCAGGCCAGGCGGGCAATCCAGGGGCCGGCCAGGAAGGCGGTGGTTTGGGCGTCATCCAACGCGCGCCGCCGGGTGGGGGATTCGGGGGATGGATTTTGCCAGGGGGCATAGCGCAGCGCTCCCTGGCGATAGGAAAGCCGGGCGGCCATCTCACGCAGTTGGGGCAGGAATCGCTCCAGGTTGGCCGCGCTCCAGCGGAAGACGGGCGCGCTCAGGAGCAGCGCTGCGGATGGAATTTGTCCATCGCGGCAGATGGGCAGGGCCAGCTCAACGCTTTCGTCCCCAAGGACGAGCGCATATCCCGTTTGGGCGGTTTCGGGCGGTGGGGAGGCGAGCAAAACCCGGGCAGCCGCGCTCGCAGCCGGGAATTGTTCCGCTGAAGAATACACGCTGCGCACCTGCGCCGAGCCTTCCACTTGCGCGGCCAGCAGCGCGCCGGTTGGGGCTGGCAGGGCTAAGGCCAGCGTTTCGGGCAGGTTCAGGGCCGAGGCTTCCTGGTGGAAGGCGGTTTGCAGGCTGGGGGCCAGGGATGTTCCGCTGCGCCAGGCCAACAGACGCGGCCCGGCGCGGTAACGTCCGCGCTTTTCGGCCTGTTCGATGTAGCCGAGCGTCTTCAGGGTGTTGAGCAGGACGAACAGCGAACTGCGCGAAATATCTATCCGCGCCAGCAGTTCGGGAACTTCGACGCCAGTGGGCTGTTCGAGCAGGATTTCGAGCAGGAGCAGGGCGCGCTCGACGGAGGGGGTTTCGGAATCAGTTGGCAACTAAAATCCTTTACGCTGGACTATTGTCCAGTATAAAGGATTTTAATTAGAATGACAAGGGTGGATAGAACTTTTCCCTATTTCACCACCAGCGGTATCCCTGCCACCATGAACAGGACCCGGGCGGCCTCGCGCGCCAGGCGTTGGTTGGCCCAGCCGAGTGCGTCGCGGTAGATGCGCCCCAGCGGGTAGGCCGGGACGATTCCCAACCCGACTTCGTTGGAGACGACCAGCCACTGCCCGCCGATTTGCGTTTGCGCGGCGATGAGCGATTCGATTTCCCCCCGGATGTGTTCCATGACTGTCTCGAACGGGGCGTTTTCGGGCTGCGAGAGCAGCACGTTGCTGACGAGCAGGGTGACGCAGTCGAGCAGGATGGTCGCCCTCACCCCGCTGCGCGGGGCATCCCCCGGCCCCTTATCATCCCCAAAGGGGGCTCCCGGTGGGAGAGGGATGTCCCTCACCCCTAACCCCTCTCCCACCGGGAGAGGGGAACTAAGGAAGTTTAGCACGGCCTGCCCAACGCCCTGCTGGACTTCGAGGGTCTGCCAGTTGGATGGGCGCGCGGCGCGGTGGTTGGCGATGCGCTCGCGCATTTCATCATCGAAGGCGGTGGCGGTGGCAATGTAGAGGGCCGGGCGGCCTGTTTCGCGGGCAATTTTTTCGGCGTAGGAACTTTTTCCGCTGCGTGCGCCGCCTAAAATCAGGGTCATGCCGGTTGAGGGAATGTCAGGAGTCATGCGTGGCGGCCTCCAGGGCTTGAAGCGAGGTCAGGAAGTCTTCTTCTGAGAAAACTTCTATCGTAAACACGCCGTCATACCGGGCGTAGATGAGTTCATCCAAAACGGCGCGCAACGCACCGGGCGCGGCAAAAGTCAGCGAGCGGTGGTCTCGTTCGGCCAATCCGTGTATGTGGATGACGCGCGCGCGGGGCAGGGCGCGGCGCAGGTAGGGCAGCGGGTCGTGGCCGTCCAGCCACAGATGGCCGACATCCACGCAGCGGCTGACGGGGACGCGCTCGAAGATTGGTTCGTAAAAATCGAGCGGGCAGCCTTCCAGGTTTTCGACGGCCAGTTTTTCGGGGCCGCCGGCCCATTCGCCGGCCTGCCGCAGCGAGGTTTCGGCCTGCTCCAGCCAGCGGTTGAGTGCGGGGTGCGCGGTGCGATGTGCGAGGGGCAGAACGGCTTTTCCGTCGAGATGAGTTACATAAGCCAGCGGGTTGAGGGGCCGGGCGCATTCGATGACCCGGCGGGCTTTTTCGAGCGAGATGTGGCGCAGCGAGCCGTCGTCGGCCAGGCGCAGGTCAAGCGGCAGGTGGACGGTGTAGGTCAGGCTGTGTTCGCGGGCGAGGGCGTTCATCTCGTCCACCTGGGCGGGCGTGGGCAGGTTGTTGGGGCCGTCATCCACTTCAAACAGGACGAGTTCGACATCCTGTACTTTGCCAGCCAGGTAATGCAAGTTGGGCAGGATGCCGGCGGGGAGGATGTAGGAGGTGGCGCCGAGGCGGAAGGGGAAAGATGGATTCATGGCGATATGATGGTAATGGGAATCGATTCGGTCCTTTTTTCGCGCCAGCCAGAGTAAATGCTGGTCTTGAGCAGCGCATCGCCTGGCTCGATTGCCGTAAACCAGAGTTCAACCTGCAGCGTTTCGCCAGGCGAAAGCATAATGTTTTCATAATCAAGGGTCGTTTGCGGGCCGTAAGCATTCACCAAGGCGGGGGGATTGGCGAGTACAAAGAGAAGTTTTCCAGAAACGACCTTCCCTTCTGGTTCCCAAACAGTCGCTTGGACTTTAGACACAGCCGCTTCTTTTGCGCCGATGTTTTCGATGACGAAAGTAATCGGAAAAGGCGTATTTGCCGTAATGGTTTCAGGCACATATTCGATGCGCGCTTCGAGATATTCCGGCTCACGAGTCGCCCAAAGATAGGTGAGACCAAATAAACAAGCCAGCGCGCAGGTCCCAATCACCAACATTGAGCAGCCAGCAGCAAATTTTTTGAGGATGGCCTGGTTTGCGCGGCGGGTCAAGGCAGGGTCATTGCGCAGGGAAGCGCGGTTTTCGAAATAAACATACATCAACCAGCTCAACAACAAAACCAGAGAAAAAATGGGCTGCGCAAAGGTAACGAGTTGGGTCATTAGAGACGCCAGAGGAATGACATTCATCCATTCCAGGGCCAGCAGGAATCGGTCGAAAGGCATGATGAGAGGCAGCATCAGCCACCACAAGAGGCGGTAAGAACGCGAAACCTTAAGCCTTTCCGTTTTCGAGAAGTACGTCCTCCCTCCCAGCGATGCCCAAACGAATTCGACAAGCGATTGCGGGCGCATGGCGAGAAGAATCTCCCTGTAAAGGGAGAGATGACGCGCGAAAGCAAACCACAAAGCGCAAGAAATCACTGTCAATAAAAACTGGGCAGTAAAACCGGCTGCATATTGAAACCACAGCGGAAGGCCATTCTCGCGCAGAAAAATAATGATTGGATTGCCTTCACGCATCAGGTCGGGCGAGTGGTAAACGGTTGCCAGCACATCGCTCCAGATTGCTGCTGCAATGAGAAACACGCCCGTCCAGGCAAGCACAGGAGAATACGCTGCCGGGCCTTGCCTGGCTAACTGAATGGCGCAAATCGCTAACACGGCCTCGATCAAAATGACAAAATAAAACCACCCAAATATCAACAAGGCGTTGTTTGTAGAGATGCCTTGTCCAAGGACAGGGATAGATAAGAAATAGGCCAACAAGCCAATCAGAATCAGGCGCGTGAGCGGCTGGCTTTTATGAAGGTGTTCAACGTTTTCATCGGAAAGTGTAGGGATCATGGCGAATCAATTTTATCTGATTTCCCATTGGCTCTATTGCGAAAGATATCCAAGTAACACAACGATTTCTACGCTCTCGACCAGCAGCCCAAACACATCGCCCGTCACGCCGCCGAGGCGGTTTTTTGCCAGGGTCAGCACGCCGAAGGCGGCCAGCAGGCCGAGGGCGAGGGCCAGCAGGCCGCTCCAGCCGAGGGCCAGCGCCAGGCCAAGCGGAATCAGCCCGCCCCACAACAGGGAGGCTTTGCTCAGCCCGGCGGCGAAATCCGCGCCCATCCCGGCAGGAGCAGCCGCGCCCATCCCGGCAGGAGCAGCCGCGCCCATCCCGGCAGGAGCAGCCGCGCCCATCCCGGCAGGAGCAGCCGGGACTTTCCCGGCAGGAGCAGCCGCGCCCATCCCGGCAGGAGCAGCCGGGACTTTCCCGGCAGGAGCAGCCGGGACTTTCCCGCCCGGTTTTGCCAGCGGCAGTAAACCCGCCGGTAAAATGCACCAGCGCGCCAGCGAAGCCGCCAGCAGCAGGCCGGGCAGCATTGCCGGGGTGAGCGAAGCCAGCGCGCTGAATTTGAGCAGCAGCGCCAGCCCCAGCCCGATTCCGCCAAACGCGCCCAGGCGCGGGTCGCGCATAATTTCGAGGCGTTTTTCGGGCGCGCCGGGGTAGGGCAGGCCGTCACAGCAGTCGGCCAGGCCGTCGAGGTGCAGGCCGCCAGTCAGCGCGGCCCAGGCCAGCAGCGCCAGCGCGCCGGTTACGAGCGGCGGAAGGACCAGCCCGGCCAGCCAGTGGACGCCCGCCACGAGCAGGCCAATTACCAGCCCAACCAGCGGATACCAGCCCGCCGCCCGCCCGCTGTCGCCGGGGTTCCATTTGGCGGGGGCAGGGAGGGGCAAGGTGGTGAGGAGGGAGAAGGCGAGGCGGAGCATAGGAGGCGTTATTCGGGGTTCGTTATTCGATATTCGTTACTCGGTGTTCCAAATTAACGATTTTCGAGTATCGATTTTCGAATACCCAATATCGAGTATCGAGTTATTCCTTCTCGCTCACGCCCGCCTCGCCAAAGGTCGCCATTTCGCGCAGGATGGCGAGCGAGGCTTCGAGAATTGGGAAGGCCAGGGCCGCGCCGGTGCCTTCGCCCAGGCGCAGGTCGAAATCGAGCAGGGGTTTGACCCCCAGCCAGTGGAGCATGAGGCCGTGTCCGTTTTCCTTCGAGCGGTGGGCGGCGATGAGATAGGGTTTGACTTGCGGGCAGAGAGAGACGGCAATCATGGCGGCGGCGGTAGAGATAAAGCCATCTACCACAACCGCCTTGCGGTGGGCTGCCGCGCCAATCATCACCCCGGCCAGGCCGCCAATCTCGAATCCGCCGACCTTCGACAGCACATCCAGCCCGTCTTGTGGATGGGGCTGGTTGACGGCCAGGGCGCGCTCGATGACCGCGATTTTGCGCTCCAGCCCGGCGTTATCCAGGCCGGTGCCGCGTCCCGCTATCTGGGCGGGGGCCTGCCCGGTGAACGCGGCGGCGATGGCGGCGGAGGGGGTGGTGTTGCCGATGCCCATGTCGCCGGTGGCGGCCACATCCAGGCCGCGCGCGATTTCCGCTTCCACAACTTCGATGCCCGCCTGAATGACCTGTTCGGCCTGGACGCGGGTCATGGCCGGGCCAATTGCCATGTTCCTGGTTCCGGGCGCAACCTTTCGGACGAGCAAACCCGGATGGGAGGGCATTTCCACCGCGACGCCCATATCGACAATCGTGATGCGCGCCCCGGCCTGGCGGGCCAGCACGTTAATCGCCGCGCCGCCGTTCAGGAAGTTCAAAACCATCTGTGGGGTGACTTCCTGCGGAAAGGCGCTGACGCCCTCCGCGACGACCCCATGGTCGCCGGCCATGACGATGACGGCTTTCTCTTTGATGGACGGAATCGGCTGGCCGTAGATGCCCGCCAGTTGGATGGAGAGTTCCTCCAGCCGCCCCAGGCTGCCCTGGGGCTTGGTGAGGGTGTCCTGCCGGGCGCGGGCGGCGTCCATGCAGGCCTGGTCGAGGGGCGGGATGGTGGGAAGGTTCATGGAGACTCCAGGGAGATGGTCGCGGAATGAATTCCGCGTTACGGTTTGGTTAGAATTCGATTCCGGGCTGGGCTTTCAATCCCAGATGGAAGGGGTGTTTGATTTCGCGGCTTTCGCTCACCAGGTCGGCATAATCCAGCAGCGCGGGCGGGGCGTTGCGCCCGGTAATGACCAGGTGCAGGCTGGCGGGTTTGCGTTCGCGCAGCCAGGCCAGCGCTTCGGCGGGGTCGAGCCAGCCAAAGGCCAGGGGATAGGTAAATTCGTCCAGCACAATCAGGTCGTAGTCCCCGCTGGCGATTTTTTCCTGGGCCAGTTCCCAGCCCAGTTGGGCGCGGGCGATGGTCGTGTCCATATCTTTCGAGGCCCAGGTAAAACCGTCGCCGCTGATGTGCCATTCGAGGCCCAATTTTTGAGCGGCCAGCACTTCGCCCCAGTTGCCGGTTTCGGATTTCAGGAATTGAATCACGCAGACCCGAAAACCGCGTCCCCAGGCGCGCAGCACCATGCCGAAGGCGGCGGTGGATTTGCCTTTGCCATTGCCGGTATGGACGATGGTCAGGCCGCGTTTGACGTTGGGAGACATGAGAAACGCTCCTCAGGCGGTAACAGAAGGTCGGTGAAATAGAATCCATCCCGCTGGACGACTTCGCCAGTTTGGAAAGGGATGGGGCGGGAAAACATTGGCCCGTCGAAACAAAAGGTGTGGAACTCGCCCCGTTCGCCGCAGGGGTCAACGCTTGCCGGAAGGCCGGCCAACAAGCGCGCGTCATATTCGCGCCCGGCGAAGGCGGGGTCGAGTTGTTTGGGGTCGATGGTGACGAGAACGGCGCGCAATCCGCCCTGGAGCATGGTTTGAGCCAGGGCAGGCGTTTCTGCCGGGGAACGCCAGAGCGGGAAGATGGTCTGGATTCCGGTTCCGGTCATCATCTTTTCTCGATAGGCGCGAATATCCTCGAGGAACAGGTCGCCAAAGGCAATGTGGGTAACGTTTTCGCGGCGGGCGCGTTCCAGCGCGGCGCTCATGCGGGCTTCGTATTCATCGTTCGAGCAGGGAGAGGGCAGGGGAATGGGCCAAAGCGGCAATCCTGCTGCTTCAGCCTGCGCCTGTACCAGTTCCTGCCGCGTGGCGTGCATGGCGGCCCGGTCGTTGCTCTCGTTGAAGGTGGTGAGCAGGCCAACCGCCTCGACATCCGCCTGCTGGCGCAAAACATGGAGCGCCCAGGCGCTGTCTTTGCCCGAAGACCAGGAGAGCAGGATGCGTTTCATAGCGATTCTTGCCTTACGCGGTTGATTTCACCATGCAGCCAGCGGACGGTTTTCATCATAGACGGGCCATCGTGAATGAGGTTGTGCTCGGGGGAGACATCCGCCTGGAGGATGGGGAAGTTCCAGCCGCGCTCACGGAGCAGGTCAGCAGCCTGGACGGGATGTTCCGGTTCGGAAAAACACAGGAAAATGTCGGGCTGGCGGCGCTGGACTTCCCGAAGGTCCAGTTCGAGGTAGCCCGTGCGGACATCGCCGAAGATGTTTTCGCCGCCCGCGGATTCAATCAGATCATGGACAAAGGTCAGCCCGCCCGTCATGCGAACGTGTTTGCCAAACCAGAGTTCGGCGTAGATGCGCGGCCTGGGGGTTGGGCTATTTGCTTTGAGTTCCAAAAAGAGACGGTTCCAGGCTTGGGTCAGTGCGCGGGCGGCGGGCAGGTCATCTACCAACGCGCCGAGCGCCAGCGCGTTTTCCAAAACCCCATGCAGGCTGTTGGGCAGGGGCAGCGCATACACAGGCCAGCCATCCTGGCGCAGTTTGCGCGCGAGGGTGCGTTGGATGCCGGTGGTGATGAGAATCAGGTCGGGTTGGATGGCGCGCATTTTGGGGGCGTCGATTTTCAAGTAATCGCCGACGGTGGGAGCTGGCAGTTGCGGCGTGTAGCGCGGACAAAATTCGGAGATTCCGACAATGGCATTGCCATAGCCCATCTCGACCAGGGCTTCTGTGAGGCCTGAAGCCAGGGAAACAATGCGGCGCGGTTTTTCGGGCAGTTCCACGAAGCCGCCGAGGGGGTCGCAGTAGATTTTCATGGGATTCGAGGTTGATATTCGAGATTAGATATTCGATGTTCGAATACTCGAACCTTGCAGGTGGTGGAGCAGGGTTTCGAGGGAGTCGTGTTCGCTTTGGCTGGATGGCGTGATGAGCCGCCAGCGGGATTCGTCCAGGATTTCGATGTGAATGGCATGGCGGCTGTTTCCGTTGTGGACTTCATAACCGGCGCGTTCGAGGGCGCGCCAGGTCCAGGCGTCCGTGACGCCATGCCCCTGCCCATCGAGGCTGACGGGGCCATGAACCGCCCGGTGAACGCGAAACGCACCAATGGCGTGGTCGAAGTGAGCGCCCTCGCTGTGAAAGACTCGCGCCACCGCGCCGTTGAGGGCCAGTTCCTCGGGCAGGCCGACTTCCATTTTTCCCGCCGAAGAGAGCAGCCACAGCCGGTCGGCCAGGCGCAGGGCCAGGTCGAGGTCGTGGGTCGAGAGCAGGATGGCCGTTCCGGTCTCGCGCGCCAGGCGGCGCAGGAGTTGGAGCAATTCGACGCGGCGGGGCAGGTCGAGGAAGGCTGTCGGCTCGTCGAGCAGGAGGATTTTCGGTTCTTGGGCCAGGGCGCGGGCAATCATCACTTTCTGGCGTTCGCCGTCGCTCAGTTGGGCCAGCGGGCGCGCGCTAAAGCGCAGGGTGTCGGTCTGCTGCATGGCGCGCTGCACGGCTTCTTTATCGCGCGCGGAGAGCCGCCCCAGCCAGTCAGTGTAGGGATGCCGTCCCAGGGCGACCAGTTCGCGGCCTGTCAGCAGGGGACTTTCCACCCGCGCGGTGAGGACGATGGCGAGACGCTTTGCCAGTTCGAGCGGCGTCAGGTTGTTCAGGATTTCATCCCCCAGCCGGATGACGCCGCCGAGCGGCTTTTCCATCCCGGCCAGGGTGCGCAGCAGGGTAGATTTGCCCGCGCCATTGGGTCCAATCAGGCAGGCCAGTTCCGCCGGGCGCAGTTCCAGGTTCAGGCCGGATGCCAGCGGGTGATGGTAGCCGATGGAGAGGGA
>DAOTZM010000243.1:0-14837 GCA_034434035.1 Anaerolineales bacterium | reverse complement strand
GGGTGAATCTCCCAGTCGAAGTCGTGCAGCAGGCCGGTCACGCCCCACAGTTCGACATCCTCGCCGAATTTCTGAGCGTAGAACCGCATGGCCGCCTCGACGCACAACATATGCTTGACCAGGTTCTCATTTTTGACGTATTCCCGCACCAGCGAGAGAGCTTCTTCACGAGTGAGCATAGCAACCATTCTTTTGAGATAAAGGGGCTTTGATTGAAGCAAGCAGGATTGGTCATCCAGGCCGCTCCAACCGGTAGAGACTAAGACAGATTGTACACCCTTTCAAGAACAGCGGGCCGTTTTTTTCACCCTTTTGCGCTTGCGCGCTCCCAAATTGCCTTGCGAACTGGTAAAAATACGGAGGGGAAACCGGTATCTTAACACTACCAATGCTCCGGCAGAAAAATTCTGCTTCCCGGCCTCGCGCCGGAATTTTTTCTTATATTCCTCCAATGCTTCGACGATGTTCAACGAAGGCGCGGCTATGCTATAATTTCCGGTCTGAAAGGCTAACTATGCTCTCAAAATTCATTAAACTTGTCGGGGGTAATCCCCACCAACGCAAAGTCGAAAAATACGCCGCCATTGCGCGCCAGATTAATGCGCTCGAAGCACGCTACGAAAAATTCTCTGCAGAAGCCCTGCGCGCAAAAACGGATGAGTTCAAAGCCAAAATCGCCGCATCCATCGACGGCATTGACGACGAGAAAGAACGCAAGAATGCCGAGCAGACCACGCTCGATGAAATTTTGCCCGACGCGTTTGCCATTGTGCGCGAAGCCGCCAAGCGAACCATCGGCCAGCGTCATTATGACGTGCAATTGATTGGCGGGCTGGCCCTGCATCACAACACCATCGCCGAAATGCGCACCGGGGAAGGCAAAACGCTGGTCGCCACCCTGCCGCTCTATCTCAATGCTCTCACCGGGCGCGGCACCCATCTCATCACCGTCAATGATTACCTGGCGCGCTACCAGGCGCGCTGGATGGCGCAAATTTACAATTTCCTCGGCCTGTCGGTGGGCCTGCTCCAAATGGCCGCCAGCACCGAAAACGGGAAAAAGGCTTACCTGGTTGACCTTTCGAAGGAATCGCCCCGCGAAGACCAGCACCAAATACGGTTGGCCGACCGCCGCCTGGCCTACGAAGCCGACATCACCTACGGCACCAACGCCGAGTTTGGCTTCGACTACCTGCGCGATAACATGGTCTACCGGCAGGAGGAGAAAGTCCAGCGCGGGCATTACTTTGCCATCGTCGATGAAGTGGACAACGTCCTGATTGACGAAGCCCGTACCCCGCTCATCATCTCCGGCCCGGCTTCCGGCGAACTGGATACCTATTACCAGATGGCGCAGGTCGTCAAGCAGTTGAATCCCGAAGATTACGAAACAAATGAGAAAGACCGCTCGATTGCCCTGACCGAACTCGGCATTGTGCATGTCGAACAGATTCTCGGCCAGGCCTTGCGCGACCCCGACCGGCCCGAAGACGTGACTCCCGAACAGGCGCGCCTGTTCGGTTTCCTCGAGCAGGCCCTGCGCGCCCAATACCTGTTCCACCGCAATAAAGAATACCTGGTCCAGGGCGGCAAGGTTGTCATTGTAGATGAATTTACGGGCCGACTCATGCCGGGGCGCCGCTGGAGCGACGGCCTGCACCAGGCGGTGGAAGCCAAGGAGGGCGTCAAGGTCGAGCCAGAGAACGTGACCTACGCCACCATCACGCTCCAAAACTACTTCCGCATGTACCAGAAACTGGCCGGCATGACCGGCACAGCCCTGACCGAATCGGAAGAATTCCACAAAATCTACAAACTCGAAGTCTTGCCCCTTCCCACCAACCTGGAATACCAGGCCACCCTGGCCGGGAAAGATTCACCGCTGGTCGAGGTCAAAGCCAAGGACGAAGACAACTACGACATCGCCTGGTTCGCGCAGCGTGGCGACGCGGGGAAACTGCCCGTCTACTGGCGGCGCACCGATTACCCCGACTCGGTCTATCGCACGGTAGAAGCCAAACTGCGCGCCATCGTAACCGAAATCATCCGCGACCATGTGCAGGGACGCCCCATCCTGGTCGGCACCACCTCGGTCGAATCGTCCGAGCGCCTGTCGAACCGCCTGCGCGCCGAGCCGGTGCGCCGCTTGTTGCAGGTCAAACTGCTGCGCCAACTCTGGTTCGAGAAAAACAACCGCGAAGAAGATGGACGCCTGTCTCCTGAGCTGGAACCGCTCTACAAACCGCTCGACCAACTGGAACCGGCCTTCCTGCGCTCCTTTGCCAAACCGCTCGAGGCCTCCATCAACCTCGAAGAACCGGCCAACCTGAATCAACTGCTGAACGTCTTGCGGCTCGATTCAGACTATGCCGAGCGGCTCAAAGCCGTCATCCAGGGCGGCGTGCCGCACGAAGTCTTGAACGCCCGCAAGCACACCGAAGAAAGCCAGATTATCGCCGGGGCGGGCGCGTTTGGGGCCGTCACCATTGCCACCAACATGGCCGGACGCGGCGTCGATATCAAACTGGGCGGTGAACTGGCCGAAGAAATCATCGCCGTCATCAGCCGCGTCTTGCGCCGGGCCGGGTACGACCCCTTCGACATGCGCCTGGAAGAACAGCGCCAGGCCATCCTCAAACTCTCCCCCGAAGACTACGGCATTTACGACGCGGAAGTCAAATTCTTTCTGAAATACTTCGAGGATATGGAACAGGTGCGCCGCCTGGGCGGCCTGCACGTCATCGGCACCGAACGCCACGAAGCCCGCCGCATCGACAACCAGTTGCGCGGACGCTCCGCCCGCCAGGGCGACCCCGGTTCCTCGCGCTTCTATCTCTCGCTGCAAGACGACCTGATGCGCCTGTTCGGCGGCGAGCAGGTCGAGGCCCTGATGACTCGCTTCCGGCTGGATGACGACTTCCCGCTTGAAAACCGGATGGTCAGCAACCTCATCGAAGGCTCGCAGCATCGCGTCGAAGGCGCCAACTTCGATGTCCGCAAGCACCTGCTCGAATACGACGATGTACTGAACAAACAGCGCACCATCATCTACGCCCAGCGCGACAAGGTGATGACCAAAGACGACCTGACCGAGGACGTGGCCGCGCTGCTAAAAGGTGAAATCGCCGCCCGCGTGCCAGCCGCGCTCAGCGACCCCGAAGAAGGGCTGTGGAAATTGCTGGCCTGGCTGGAGCAAATCCAACCGACCTTCATGTACGGCGACAACCTCGTTTTCCCCTCATTCACCTACCGCCTGCTGCTCGACGAAATCGACGAAGACGACCCGCGCGGCGACATCCTGGCCCTCACCGAACGCGCCGTCGAAGCCGATGAAGCCCACCTGCTGAAAACCATTGCCCAAAACCTCCAGCGTACTTCCGAAAGCCTGGATACCCAAATCGAAGAACGCTTCGAGTCCCTCGACGCCTTCCTGGATGCCCTGCGCGAAAGCGAGGAGCAAAAACGCGCCTCCGAACTGCTGGCCGAACTGAAAGCGGCCATCCACATCGAGCCGCGCCTGAACAGCGAGCAACTCAAACTGCTCGCCAGCAGTCCTGCCAGCCTCGAAGAACCCCTCAAGGAACAAATCGATCTGGCGCTGACCGCCACCGCCATCAGCCGCCTGCTGGCAAGCATCGAAATCCGCCTGTTCGAGCCGCTCGGGCTCAAAACCGATGAGCTGGCGCGCATGGACTGGGACGAGGCCGCCGCGAAAATCAACCAGGCAGCCGAGAAACTGCTCACGAAACGGCGGGAACGGCTCATTGGGGCCGAGGGGCAGATTGCCAAAGAGTTGGATGCGCTGCTCGCCCGGTATCCTGGGCGGGACGAGACCACCCTTATCCGCATCCTTTCCACCCTGTCAATGGGCCGCCGCATGGGCATGAATCTCAAAACCCGCAAGGTGGAGGCAATAGAATACCAGCGCGTCAACTACTTCCACGCCGCCGCCCAAATCCTTACCGCGCGCAAGGCCGAGACCGTTGACCTGGATGTGCTGGAACACCTGGAAAACGCCGCCGCGACGCTGGCCGAAGGCTGGGGCGAGGCGGAATATGCGCGGCTCTCGCAAAACGCTTCCCGTTTAAGCGATTTTGGCTTCGACGTGGAGGAAATCGACCTCGACCCGAACGCCTCGCTGGCTTCGCTGACCGAAGAGCAGCGAGATGCGCTGAAAGAGGAACTGGGCCGCCGCCGCATGACCGAAATCTACCGCTCGACCCTGCTGGGAGTCATTACCGAACTGTGGGTCGATTACCTGACCCGTGTGGAGGCCCTGCGGGTTTCCATTGGTTTAGAGGCTTACGGACAACGCGACCCGCTGGTACAATACAAGACGAAAGCATCCGATATGTTCCAGGGCCTGCTGGGCGAGGTGCGTTCGGGCGTCATCGACCGGGTATTCCGCTATCTGCCGCGCCCCGTGACAATGGCCGAATCGCCGGTGGAAAGCGCCCCCAAAGCCGCCGCCACCCCGGTTCCCGAGGCGGCAGCCAGGGCCGGACGCAAACGCCACAAAAAGCGATAACGCGGATTGGTTTCCGCGCCCATCTTCTCGTTGAAGGTATCCAATGTCAAACATGTTCACTCCCGCGCCCGATGAATTTCGGCGTCTCCCCAAAGTGGAACTGCACCGCCACCTGGAGGGTTCGCTGCGCCTGCAAACCATGCTCGATGTGGCGCGCAAACACGGCATGACCATGCCGGCCAATGTGGTGCGCCTTTCGCGGCTGGTGCAGGTGCAAGATGAAGACAACTTCACCTTCGACAACTTCCTGTCCAAATTCAACACCCTGCGCATGTTCTACCGTTCACCCGAAGTCATCGAGCGCATTACCCACGAAGCAGTGGAGGATGCCGCTAAAGATAACGTCCGCTATCTGGAATTGCGTTTTACCCCGGTGGCGCTCAGCCGCGCCGAGCGATTCCCGCTCGAAAATGTGACCGATTGGGTCTGCAAGGCCGCCAGGGACGCCGAGCGCAAATACAAGGTCATGGTGCGCCTGATTGCCTCGGTCAACCGTCATGAGCCGCTCGAACTGGCCGAGCAGGTGGCCTGGATTGCGGTCGAAAAGGGACGCGAGAACATCGTCGGCCTCGACCTGGCCGGGAACGAAGCCGAATATCCGGCCACGCCGTTCATCCCGCTGTTCAACGAAGCCCGCCAGGCCGGGCTGAAAATTACCATGCACGCCGGGGAATGGGCCGGCCCGGAAAACGTGCGCGAGGCCATCGAGAAATTCTCCACCGACCGCATCGGTCACGGCGTGCGCGTTCTGGAAGATGACTTCACCACTGCCCTGGCGCGTGAACATGGCACGGCCTTCGAGGTCTGCATCACCAGCAATTACCAGACTGGGGCAATCAAGTCGCTGCCCAGGCATCCCGCCCCGCAGATGATTGAGAAAAAGCTCAATGTGACCCTCAACACCGACGACCCCTCCATCTCGCAGATTACGCTCTCCAACGAGTACCGCGTGGCGGTCGAAGACCTGAAAATCCCGCGCGACACGCTCAAAGAACGCATCCTGGCGGCAGCCCAGGCCTCCTTCCTGCCGGATGGTGATAAAAAGAAACTGGTCGAGTCGCTCAAGAAAGAACTCAGCAAATCGTAACGAGGAATTCATTAGACTTTATTGGTTATTGGTCAACACCATTTTTTGGACGCGGATTGACGCGGACTGCCCCCGTAGGGGCGTGCGGAGAAAAATATTAAAAATCCGCTCTCGTCTGTTCTCGTCCGCGTCCAATTTTTTTTGTCGATAATGTCTATTCTGCGCGCTGTTTTGGCATAGAAAAGGAGAACGATGTTTTCTGAACAAAACATGGAACAAAAAATTGTGCGCGGCACCAGCAAGTCGCTGGCCGGCGGCGCCGGGTGGATGAAATTTCTCGGCGTGCTTTCGATTTTGGCCGGGGTGTCACAGGTCTTGAGCATTTTTGGGCTGATTTCCGGTGGGTTGCAAATTTGGATGGGTATTTTGTTGTTCCAGGCCGCCAGCTCCGCCGAACAAGCCCGCGCCACTGGCGATGCCTACGCGCTCAGTTCGGCCCTGGGCAACGTCAAAACCTTTTTTATGCTGAACGGCATTTTGGCCCTGATTGGCATCCTGCTGCTCTGTGCGATGCTGTGTTTCCTGGTGCTCCTGCCGATGCTGGGCGTGATTCCATTTTTGATTGACCCCGCCAATTTTAATAATTTTTGATTGCGGTTGCATTCCGCCCGGTTTTGTTGTATATTAAGACCAAACCACTCAACTTACTGTTACCGAGCAGAGGACGACAAAGGCGCACCTTTGAGTTCTTTGTGACTCACGCGAGATTCCATTATTCGTACCGTCACAAAGCACCAAGGGTGTTTTGTTATCATAACCCCCTCACCCCTGCCCCCTCTCCCGATGGGAGAGGGCTGGGGTGAGGGATAGCCAAAGGAGCATGTTATGAAAGACTTTTTCAACGCCAAAGATACAATAACCATCGGTGGGAAGGATTACACCTACTACCGCCTCGACGCCCTCGAAAAAGCGGGACTGACGACCCTCAGCCGCCTCCCGTTTTCCATCCGCATCCTGCTCGAGGCCGCCCTGCGCCAGTGCAACGATGTGGAAATCACCCAGCAGGATGTAAGGAATATTGCATCCTGGTCTGCTCAAGGGGAGCGACCTGGTATCCCGCTGCTGCCCGCCCGCGTGGTGATGCAGGACTTTACCGGCGTCCCGGCGGTGGTCGATTTGGCCGCCATGCGCTCGGCGGTCGCCCGGTTGGGCGGCGACCCGAAGAAAATCAACCCGCTCGTGCCGGTCGATTTGGTCATCGACCACTCGGTGCAGGTCGATTTCTTCGCCAGCCCCGAGGCCCTCTCCCGCAATACCGAGATGGAATTCCAGCGCAACAAGGAACGCTACGAATTCCTGAAATGGGGCCAAAAAGCCTTCAAAAACTTCCGGGTTGTGCCGCCCATGACCGGCATTGTGCATCAAGTCAACCTTGAATATCTCGCCGAAGTGGTTGGAGTCCGAAATCTCCCGATTTCGGGCGAAAGTCAGGCCCCCTACGGGGATGATAAGACTTTGGAGTCCATATTATTCCCCGATTCACTGGTCGGCACCGATTCGCACACCACCATGATTAACGGCCTGGGCGTGCTGGGCTGGGGCGTGGGCGGCATCGAAGCCGAAGCGGTCATGCTCGGCCAGCCGATGGACATGCTCCTGCCGGATGTGATTGGCTTCAAACTGTACGGCAAACTGCGCGACGGCGTGACCGCCACCGACCTCGTCCTGACTGTGACCCAAATGCTGCGCAAAAAGGGCGTGGTCGAGAAATTTGTCGAATTCTACGGCCCCGGCCTCGATAACATGTCCCTGCCCGACCGCGCCACGATTGCCAACATGGCCCCCGAATACGGCGCGACGATGGGCTTCTTCCCGGTCGATGCCGAGACGCTGCGCTACATGAAACTGACCGGCCGCCCGGCGGAGGTGATTGCCCGCACCGAGGCCTACTGCCGCGCCCAGGGCCTGTTCCGCGACGTAAACGCCCCAGACCCCGAATTTACCGACACGCTCGAACTCGACCTCAGTTCGGTTGTCCCTTCGCTGGCTGGCCCCAAACGCCCGCAAGACCGTGTGGCGCTCTCGGACATGAAATCCGCCTTCCAAAAGGCGCTGACTGCCCCGATCAAGGAACGAGGCTACGAGTTGAGCGGCGAAGCCCTCGAACGTGGAGCCGCCTTCGGCGCGGAAAAGATGACGCACGGAGCGGTTGTCATCGCTGCGATTACCTCCTGCACCAACACCAGCAACCCCTCGGTGATGGTCGCCGCCGGTTTGGTCGCCAAAAAGGCCGCCGAAAAAGGCTTGCGCGTGAAACCCTACGTCAAAACCAGCCTGGCCCCCGGCTCGCGCGTTGTGACCGAGTACCTGAAAGCCGCCAACCTGCTCGACCCGCTGGCGCAGATGGGCTTCAACGTGGTCGGCTACGGCTGCACCACCTGCATCGGAAACAGCGGCCCGCTGCCAGGCGAGGTCGCCAAAGCGGTGACAGGCAGCGACCTGGTGGCGGCGGCGGTCATTTCGGGCAACCGCAACTTCGAGGGCCGCGTCCACCCGCTCGTCAAAGCCAACTACCTGGCCTCGCCGCCGCTGGTGGTGGCCTACGCCCTGGCCGGGACGGTCGATATCGACCTCGACAACGAGCCGATTGGCGCGGGCAAGGACGGCCCGGTCTACCTGCGCGATATCTGGCCGACCACCCGGGAAGTGGCCGATATTGTCGCCGCCAGCCTGCATACCGGCATGTTCGAGGAACGCTACGCCAGCGTCTTCGAAGGCTCGGAGATGTGGAAGGAAATCAGCGTGGCCGAGGGCGACCTGTACCCCTGGGACGAGTCCTCGACCTACATCCACCACCCGCCCTACTTCCAGGAACTGTCGCTCGAAACCGGCTCGGTGGGCGACATTCGCAGGGCGCGCGTGCTGGGCTTGTTTGGCGATTCCATCACCACCGACCATATCTCCCCGGCGGGCAACATCGCCGCGGAGTCCCCGGCGGGCAAATACCTGCAAGAGCGCGGAGTGGACCCGAAAGATTTCAACTCCTATGGCGCGCGGCGCGGCAACGACCTGGTGATGGCGCGCGGCACGTTTGCGAACATTCGATTGAAGAATCTGCTGGTTGCGCCGAAGGAAGGGAACTGGACAAAAACGTTCAACGTTGAACATTCAACGCTGAACGAGATTATGCCGATTTACGATGCCGCGATGTATTACAAACAGGCAGGCGTTCCCTGTATTGTGCTGGCGGGCAAAGAATACGGAACCGGCTCCAGCCGCGACTGGGCGGCAAAGGGGCCCATGCTGCAAGGCGTGCAGGCCGTCATCGCCGAGTCGTTCGAGCGCATCCACCGCTCCAACCTGGTCGGGATGGGCATCCTGCCCCTGCGCTTTCTGGACGGCCAGAATCCCGAATCGCTCGGACTGGATGGCTCGGAGACCTTCGACATCCTCGGCTTGAGCGACGAGATGACGCCGCAAAGCCTGGTCACAGTCAAAGCCGCCAAAGCGGACGGTTCTGTTATCGAGTTCCAGGCCAAAACCCTGCTGAATACCCCCGTCGAAGTCAACTACTATCGCAATGGCGGCATTTTACATACGGTGCTGCGGAATTTGGTGAAGTAGTTGTATCTTCTCAAAAAAATGGGAAACGTCCCGACACTTGCGCCTGCGCGACAAGCGCAGGTGAGGTTTGCTTGAAAAATCTGGCTGAGCCGTTCAAGCCGCTCGGCTGAGCGCTCGCGAGACGGCGCTTCTCTCCCCAAAATTGAAAAAGGTGACTGTCACCTGCGAGATGACAGTCACCTGATGGAAACAACACAGATTCTTGTCTTTGCCTCTTTGCCGCCCCCAACCTTATCTGACAGGGGGCGGCAATACGGTTTTGACACCAAAAGACGAGAGCCTGCGTACTCGTTTGATTGAAAACGGCTGGGGAAACGTCGGTACCAGCGGCCGGGTAGTGCTACAATTGGAAACAAGGAGACTCTTATGCAAATCAAATGCCAATTCTGCTCCACGCCCTTTGCCCTGACCAATGAACAGGTCGCCGAGGCCGTCGAAATCATCAAAAAGGATGCCCACGCGCATTACGATGCGCACTGTCCCAAGTGCCGCCGCTCGACCAAACTGGCAAAAAAAGCTTTCCAACTCAACCCTGTCGTCCGCAAGTTACTGGAAGCGTAAAATTCGCTATTCGATGCTCATTTACAAACATCGAATGAGCCAACGACAAAACCGCCAATCACTCAATCACGAAATCACCCAATGATAAAAGCCATCTACTTCGACCTCGGCGGGGTCATCGTCCGCACCGAGGATAAAACCCCGCGCGCCCAGCTAGCCGCTGAATTCGGTCTGACCTACGACGAAATGGATAAAGTTGTCTTTGGCGGTGGGTTTTACGGCACCGCCGCCCGCGCCTCGATTGGCGCCCTGACCGAAGAAGCTCACTGGGTCAGCGTCACCCGCCGCCTGGGCCTGCCGCTCGACCAGCGTCCGCGCATCCAGGAGCAGTTTTTTGCCGGGGACAAAATCGACTGGGACATTATCGACTTCTTGCGCCAGGCGCGCCAAACCTACAAGGTCGGTCTCATCTCCAACGCCTGGGAGGGTTTGCGAGCCTGGATTCGCAAGGAAAAATTCGAGGACGCCTTCGACCACCTGACCATCTCCGCCGAAACGCGCATCGCCAAACCCCTGCCCGGCATCTACCATCACGCCCTCGACGCGCTCGGCGTCCGGCCCGAAGAAGCCGTCTTTGTCGATGACTTCAGCGAAAACATCGACGCCTGCCGCAAACTGGGCATGAAAGGCGTCTTTTTCCGTTCGGCGGAACAGGCCCTGGCGGATGTGCAAAGCCTGTTGAACGTTAGAAAACAGCGCGGGCGAGCCGGTTGGCTATGTTTCGCATCCCTGGTTCAACTGGGAATGGGGCATTCCGCTTTTTGAGTATGAACTCAAACCGGGCGTCTCGTGGCTGGATGTGACGCCTTCGGTTGCGCGCTATATCCTGGCAACCAGCCGTGAATATGCCCTGCGCGACGGGCAGCCGCCCGAACACAAGACTGCTGTCCCGTTCTGGCACGGCTCCTCGCACCCGGTGTACGAAGTCTGGCGCGAGAAACTGCCGCGTATTCGCCCGGCCTACGCCTGGTACGTGCGCGTCCCCCACCTGCCCGGATTCTTCCGTCACATCGCCCCGGCCCTCGAAAAACGGCTGGCCGAATCGCTGATTCCCGGCTACAGCGGGAGCCTGCGCCTGAATCTGTACAAGACCGGCGTTAAACTGACCTTCCAAAACGGGCATTTGACCGAATCAACCTCCTACAAACCCCAGCCGGGCGAGATGGGCGAAATTGGCCTGCCCGACCTGACCGTGCTGCAACTGGTCTTTGGCTACCGCAGCCTCGACGAACTGAAATCCGCCTGCGCCGACTGTACCTGGGAGACCGACGAAGCCCGCTTGTTGGCGGCAACGCTGTTCCCCAAAAAACCATCTTCGGTGATGGGGGCAGCGTAGTTGAATAATTATTCAATTCTTAATAGTTATTAAGCGAGTTGACGATTACTTTCCTCAACTCCGCCTGCACCACATCCCACTTCTGGCTCGAATCAACCACCCTCCAGCGTCCCGGTTCCGTCTGGACCATCTCCAAATATCCGGCGCGCACCCGCTTGTGGAAATCGATGGTATAGGCATCCAGCCGGTTCCACTCCTGCTGTTTGGATTTGCGCTGGAGGCCAATTTCCACCTCCAGGTCGAGCAAAATCGTCAGGTCGGGGGTCAGGCCGCCGGTGGCATAGTGCGCCAGTTGGCGCACCTGCTCCAGCGGCTGGCCATGCCCATAGCCCTGGTAGGCAATCGTCGAATCGAAATAGCGGTCAGAAAGCACAATTTCGCCCATCTTCAGGCGCGGTTGGATGACTTCCTCCACAATTTGGGCGCGGGCGGCCTGGTAGAGCAGGGTCTCGGTGCGCGGGTGCATCTCCGCGTTTTTCAGGTCGTGAATCACCTCGCGGATTTGCTCGCCGATGGATGTCCCGCCCGGCTCGCGGGTCGGGAAAACGGTGTACCCCTGCTCCCGCAGGAATTGGACAAGGTGGGGAATGTGGGAGGTCTTGCCGGAGCCTTCGGGTCCTTCGAGAGTGATAAACATTTTGTGATTTTATGATTTGGTGATTTTGTGATTGGTGATTTGGTGATTGGTGATTGGTGATTTGGTGGACGGGTTTGAAATCATCCAATCACCCAATCACCCAATCGTAAATATGCTAATCCCGAAAGATTCTGACATGCCGCCGCGGTTCCTTGCCATACGAGTGGCTGACCAGTTCGGCGGCGCGCGCCATCTCGTGCTGGATGCGGCGGATAGCCGGGCCGGCCGGGGGCATATCCACGTAGCGTTCGCCGTTGAGAACAGCAGCAATCGCGGCCTGAGTCTCGTTGCGGACAATGTCCCCGCCGCCGTTGGGCAGGTTTATCTCACCGGGCAGGTTGAACAGGTCGGTCAGGAATTGCTCAATCTGGCTGACCGAGTTGGCGCGTAAGACATAAATCGGCATCCCGCGCTGTTCGGCCTCGACGATGGCGGCCTGGTGGTCGCGGTAGTAGGAGCGCAGCGTAATCAGCGCGTTGGCTTCGTCGATGGCGCGGACGATAATTGCCGGGACGCCCAGCCGCTTGGCGCTCTGCATCAGCCGGTTGCGGGCCACGCCATAGGGGTAAATCTTGACCGGCTGGAGCGTGGCGCGGGGCGGGTAATTGGTCACTGGTATTTCGTTATTCGGTATTCGATACTCGTTATTCGATAATCGAGAGGCGTCTTTCGATTTTCTATTCTCTACTATCGAATTTCGACTATCTACCTTCGGCGCTTTTTCTACTCGAATCTTGCCCTCCGCGTCGCGGGTGCGCAACTCGGCTGGCAGCGGGTAGCCGCGCAAGAAGGAGTCGACGGCAGCGGTCACGTCCATGTGAACGGCGAACTGGTCGCGGCGCTGGATTTCGATGAGAACGTCGAAGGTCGGCGGGGCGCGGCGCTCCAGCACCGTTTTCTGGGTGCCGCGCCGGCGGGCTTCTTCATCAGAGAGCGTGACCGCTTCGATGCCGCCCACCAGGTCGGAGAGCGTCGGATTTTGCAGGAGGTTTTCGAGGGCGTTGCCGTGCGCCGTCCCAATCAACTGCACGCCGCGTTCGGCAATGGTGCGGGCGGCCAGGGCTTCCAGTTCGCGCCCGATTTCATCAATGATGATGGCTTCGGGGTTGTGATTCTCGACGGCCTCAATCATCACTTCGTGCTGGAGCATCGGCTCGCGCACCTGCATCCGGCGCGCGCGGCCTACGGCGGGGTGCGGCACATCGCCGTCGCCGCCGATTTCGTTGGAGGTATCAACGATGACCACGCGGCGGCTCTCGGCCAGGATGCGGGCAGCCTCGCGCAGCAGGGTGGTCTTGCCCACGCCCGGGCGGCCCAAAATCAGGATGCTTTGTCCGCTCTCGATGATGTCCTGGATGATGTCAATGGTTCCATAGACGGCGCGCCCGACCCGCAGGGTCAACCCCACGACCACGCCGCGCCGGTTGCGAATGGCGGAGATGCGGTGCAGGGTGCGTTCGATTCCCGCGCGGTTATCGGCGTCGAAATCGCCGACGTGTTCATCAACATAGTCGATTTCCTCGCGGCTGATTTCGCTTTCGCGGAGCGTGATTTCGTCATCGACAAAGCGGGCGGTGGGGACGCGCCCCAGGTCGAGGATGATTTCGAGCAGTTTATCGTAATTATTGGCTTTGTGAACGGCCTCGACGATGCTTTGGGGCAACACGCCCAGCAGGGCATCGAGGTCGTCGGTAATTCGGCGTTGGTGACTCATAGAAATATAGCGTACCTGCCTGTCTGGTGGGGTCGCGTGGTTTGTCCACGCGTCAGGCGCAGCGTATAAAGTGGTGTGCAATCCAGTTTATATCACGATTTTGTCAGAGTGGGCTTAACGGATAGTAATAATTTTCTATTTGGGATTGGCCCTCACCCCTGCCCCTCTCCCGAAGAGAGAGGGGACATTCAGGGCTGGCACTGTTCCACGTCCAGCAACATCCGCTGCGCAGTCACCCGACCGTCGGAGGCGGTTTCCTGCATATTGCCGAGTGTGACGACACAGGAATCGTCGAAATGGTCGGCGAATTTGCGCCAGTACGAGAGTTCCAGGTACAGGTAGCGGAATCCGGCCCGGTTCATGTCGAACGGGTCGGGGTTGTCGGCCAATTCATACCATTCAGGATAAGTCGGCGGGCCGTAGTGGATGCCCGACAGGGTGTGCAGGCCAAGGACGGTCGGGCCGCGTTGGGGGGAGGTGTCGAAAACGAGCGCGCCAGGCTGGAGCCTGCCCCAGTGTTCCTGGTACATTTTCGCGTCTATCGGGGCGAGGAACTCGGCGTAGATGGGGTTCGGCATAGCCGGGATTTGCAGGCTCAAGAGGCCGAGTCCGCTCAGGGCGGCGGCCAATCCCCAGCCGAGCAGGGCAGTTCGGATGGTTTCAGATTTTTCCTTTGCCCAAAGCCACAGCAGCGGAACGGCGTAGAACTTCAACACCATCAGGAAATGGGCGGTCATGCGCGAGAGCGCGGTCGGCCCGGCGTTGCCGGTGTATTCCAGGAAAATCGTCAGCAGGCTGGGAATCATCGAGAAGACCCAGGCCGCTTCGAGCCATTTTTCCTCTCGGATGAGTTTCCAGCCGTGTTTGAACGCCCAGGGCAGGATAAACACCGCCAGTCCGGTCTCGGCCAGGATGACAAACCAATGCAGCGGGTTGAGCAGCGAGAGAGTCCCGACATGCGCCGAGAGGACGGTGGGCAGCCGCAGGGCAAACGAGACTTTGTAAAGCGCCTCGCTCGCTTCCGTGCCGCCGACCCGCCCAAACATGCCAAGCAACATGCCGGTAAACACACCGCCCTGGAGCAGGGCAATGACTCCGCCGCCAATGACCGCCGGGGCAAACGCCCACAGCGAAGCAGGAAGTTTGAAGGTCCGGTGGCGGATGACCCAGGCCAGCGCAGCAAAAATCAATCCTGCGTAAAGAAAAGCAAACGTCACTTCGTTGGCGAGGGCCAGGGCGGCCAGCAAAACCGCCAGGAGGGATTGTTGAATCCAGCAGCCCTCACTCCTAACCCCTCTACCCTGGCGGGCACTCGTCCCTTTGGGAGAGGGGAGACCCTCACCCCTGGCCCCTCTCCCAAAGGGAGAGGGGGAACCCTCACCCCTGGCCCCTCTCCCAAAGGGAGAGGGG
>DAOTZM010000242.1:0-3848 GCA_034434035.1 Anaerolineales bacterium | reverse complement strand
TTGTTTAAAATGCTCTTTCCGTACGTTTCCGTCAAATCCGTGTGTCACCTGCACTTGCAGCGCAGGCGCAAGTGTCCGCGTCCAAAACGGTTTTTGCCGCAAAAATTATACGGACTTGATTCACGCTGTCCATAAGGGTAACGAGAGCAGGCCAACAGCCCGCCAAAAGCGCGCGATTCGGTGTATCATGCCGCCGGCCTGGCCTCGCCGCGCTTGAGCGGGGCGCGAACCGTCATCATGGTTGCGAAGGCCAGCGTCATAAAGAGCGCGCTAAACAGCCACAGCCAGCGATACTGTGCGCCCATGGCATCCACCATAATCCCGGCCAGGGTTGGGCCAAGCACTGCCGCCAGCTGCGAGGAGAAATAGTACAGGCCGGTGTAAGTTCCAATCTGTTTTTCGTCGCCATGGTCATAGACCAACGGCAGGCTGTTGACGTTGACCATCGCCCAGCAAACGCCCGCGCCGACCAGGACAATTAAGAAAGTAACCGGGGAGTTGATGAAAAAGAAGCCGACCAGGGTCAAAAGAGCCAGCCCCACCAATCCATAGCGGATGATAGATTCGCGTCCGAAGCGTGTCCCAGCCAACCCTGCCGGGACGGCAAAAATGATGAACGAAACCGTCACCGCTCCGGCGTAGATGGAGGCTGTACCGGCCTGCATACCGAGGGTGAAAACGGCGAATGAGGACAGCCCCGCGTCGAGCGCGCTGTAGGCCATGAACCAGAACAGGATGCTCACCAACACCATCAGCCCGCTCCTTTCAGGATTGGAAAACAGGATTTTGACGCTTTCCAAAATGCCTGGGGTTGGGGCTTTGTCATCGGCGCTCATCCGCTCTTTTGGCTCTTTGACAAAAACCAGGACGGCTATCAGGGCCAGGACAGTTGCCACAGCGCCCGCCACAAAGGGTGCGCTGCGACCAAATTGATTGAACAATATGCCGCCGCCAAAAAACGCCAGCAAACCGCCCACCCCGCCCATAAAGTTAATCACCCCGTTGGCTTTGGAACGATTGTCGGCGTCGAACAGGTCCCCCAGCCAGGCAACGGTCGGCGAGCGGAAGATAGCCATGCCCAGGTTGGTAATGAAGATGAACACCATCAGCGCGACAAGCGTCTGGGCAACCGGGATGAAAATGAAGGCCAGCAGTGCAATTGGCGCTCCGATGAGGATGTATGGCTTACGGCGGCCAAAGCGATTCCAGGTGCGGTCGCTTTTTGCGCCCATCCAGGGGGCGATGAACATGTTCAGGATGTTATCCCAGGTCATAATGAAAAGCGCCAGGCTGGGGGCCAATCCAAACCCGATAATATTGGGGACGGGACGTCCCTGTTCGAGCAGTTGCCGCTCGAATTCCGGGTTGCCTGCCTGCAAGAAAATCGGCAGGTACTGGTTGAAAATAGGCCAGATGATGCTGATGCCCAGGAAGCCAAACCCAAGCAGGAACGTACGACCCCAGGGGAATTTATTCTCGCTCATGATGAAGTCTCCTTAAGTTTCATAAATTCGGTATAGCAAACTTTCTGTATTTTTGGAAATTCAGGAAGTTTATGTTGTCATTGTCGCTTTTGCAGGGCTTCGAGCAATTTAAGGTCTTCTTTTGTCAATTCAATGTTTTCGAGCATATCTGGCCGTTTTGCCAGCGTGCGCCGCAGGGATTGTTCGCGCCGCCAGCGGGCAATCTTGCCGTGGTCGCCGCTCAGGAGAACTTCGGGAACTTTCCAGCCGCGAAATTCGGGCGGACGGGTGTAGTGCGGGTATTCGAGCAGGCCCGATGCGTGGGAGTCGTCCTCAGCCCCGGTCGGGTCGCCCAGGACGCCGGGCAGCAGGCGGGTGATGGCGTCTATCAGTATCAGGGCGGGCAGTTCCCCGCCGGTCAGCACATAATCGCCAATCGAAATCTCATCGGTCACGAGATGCTCGCGGATGCGTTCATCCACTCCCTCGTAGCGGCCAGACAGCAACGCCAGGCGGGGCATTTGGGCCAGTTGCGTGGCGATTTTTTGGTTGAAAACCCGTCCCTGTGGGGTCATCAGGATGACGGGGCAGGCAGACGGCGCGCCCAGGACGCTTTCGACCGCCTCGAAGACCGGTTCGGGCTTCATCACCATCCCCCCGCCGCCGCCGTAGGGCATGTCGTCGGTGGTGTGATGCCGGTCATGAGTGTAATCGCGGATGTTGTGGATGTGGAACTCCACCAGTCCGCGTCCGGCGGCTTTTTGCAGGATGCTGGCCTGTAAGTAGGGAGGGAAGATTTCGGGGAGCAGGGTGAAGACATCGAAGCGCATACGCTCATTGTATGAAAAACTGTCTGAAATGCAAGCGGAAACGGACGTTTGGTCACAATTGCGCCAGTTGTTCTTCTTTTTTCTTTCGCAGACGGAGGGCGATGGGGGCGGCCAGGAAGCGGCGGATGGATGCTTCGCGCAGGTCCGGCTCGTAGTAGTCGCGCATGGCCTCGAGCAGGCTGACCGTTTCGCCGGCGTATTTTTCCACTGAAACCGGGCCGCCGGCCTGGAGGCTTCCCTCGCGCAGGACGCGGCAGTACAGGCCGGGCCGCTCGGCCAGGCGGAATTGTTTGGCGAAGGGCGGGAGGTTCATGCGCCCGGCCAGGGTCCCGCATGGGATGCGCGGGGCGGTGACTTCGAGAATCACCTCGCCGATGCGCAGCCGGTCGCCGATGTCGAAATGGGCGCATTCCAGCTCCTCGATGGTCAGGTTTTCGCCAAACAGGCCGGGCTGCATTTCTTGCCCCAGTTCGTTTTGCCACCATTCGTAGTCGGCCCAGCCGTAGATGTAGATGGCCTGGTCGGGGCCGCCGTGATTTTTCGTGTCGCCGATAAAATCGCCGGGGATGCCCTCGCTTGTAACCTGTACCGGGCCGCTCACCGGATGTTTGAAGATGCCGGTCTGTTCGGTTTTGCCGGGGCGGGCCAGGGTTTGTTCTTTGCCAATGTTGATGGTCATCAGTTTCATGGGCGCGCCTCGTGGTTGGAATGGCGTGATTTTACCCTACAGAGGGGCGAATCGGTTGAAGCGCGGGAGGCAGGCTGCAGCGGGGCAGTGTCTGCCATTTTGACGGGATGCGCGCGGGCGGGGCGGGGCCAGTTTGGCGGGGACATTCCATCGACAGGACATCAGAGAAATATAAGAATTTATATGTGACTCTTGACGGGCTTTTGCGAGGCGGGTATTATATCGTTAGCACTCGAAAGTTGTGAGTGCTAAAATTCTGCCCAGTTCAATAACAAACAAACATTTTTCGGAGGTGTGTAATATGGCTATTTCCATCCAACCCCTCGGCGACCGCGTGGTGGTCGAACCCATCGAGCAGGAAGAAGTGACTGCCGGTGGTATCGTGCTGCCCGATACTGCCAAGGAAAAACCCCAGCAAGGCACGATTATTGCCGCCGGCCCCGGCGCGCGCGATGAAGACGGCGAACGCATTGACATGGACGTGAAAGTTGGCGACCGCGTTTTGTATGCCAAGTACGCCGGCACCGAATTGAAGCTGGATGGCAAGAAGGTGCTCATCCTGCGCGAATCTGATATTCTCGGCATTATCGAGAGCAAGTAATTACTCTAAAGAGGTAAAACTATGGCCGCTAAACAACTCGTCTTTACTGAAGATGCCCGCGCCAAGCTGAAGAACGGCATGGATGTCGTTGCCAACGCTGTGGCGACCACCCTGGGGCCCAAGGGCCGCAATGTGGCGATTGACCGCAAGTTCGGCTCTCCGACCATTACGCACGATGGCGTTTCGGTTGCCAAAGAAATCGAACTTTCTGACCCCTTTGAAAACATGGGCGCGCAACTGCTGAAGGAAGCCGCCTCCAAGACCAA
>DAOTZM010000241.1:0-11517 GCA_034434035.1 Anaerolineales bacterium | reverse complement strand
GACCGAAAACGCTGCCAGGATACCGTCCGCAATGGTGTATTTTGTGCTGTTACTTGGGTTTCGCACATCGGGCGCGGTTGACCAGCGTTTCCGAAAATAAGTCATTATGCGTTGGAGGCTGAGGGCTTGTTTTGTCATGGTGACAAAACAGTATCATATTTTTCCTCATTTTTTTGAATTTGGAATTGCTGAAATCATTCACGGCGTGGACGTGGTACTCGCGCTCTTATGTCGCTGGTCGGAACTGCCCAGCTTGTTTTTGGTGACGCCTGCCAACCGCCATGACAGCCCGCTGGCGATTCCTTTGTTATCGTTGGCCGTTGCCTGTTTCGGCCTCCCAATTGCGCTGGTACGCGCCGATGCCGCTTACTTTAGTTTTGCGCTTTTGAATTACATTCGCGCGGTCTTGCAGGCCGGCTGGGTAATTGACTGCAATCTCTGCAAGCAAGGCAGGAAAGCCTTGGCGACCCTGCCCTTTATTCGACAATGGCGTTTTCATCTCAAATTCCGCTCTGTGATTGAACGTCACTTCGCTTGGGCAAAACGCTGCTTCGGCCTGGAAGCCGCGCGTTGGAAAGATTTGCGCGCCGCCTGCCAGCATACGGCTTTGGCGTACAGCGTCATGCTCGGCGTCGCGCTGACCGCACATCGTTTCCTGCGTCCTGAACTCGCTGGCTCACGGATGAATGCGCTTGCCATTCATGCGCCCGCTTGAATTACCGAACCCTCTCTAATGGACAGGCGCATTCGGAGAATCCGAATCGGGAGAATATGACAGAGGGGTGATGAGTGACGAGCTGCGGAAAGCCTGGGGGGTGAAAAGTGTCATCTTTTCCGCTTCAAACTGTCACATAAACAAGGGATGGGATATAATTTTTTTAACGGCATCCACCAGAAAGGAGAGTCTATGTCTGAACAACCGCAAGGATGCGCCCGTGTCAGCGGGTCGGTTGCGGGCGAAAAGCCCAAAGACCAACCCAGCGAACAACCAACCCCCAAGAAGGAGATAACTATGACTGCGCAAGTTGGGCAAAAAGCCCCCGATTTCACCGCCCCGGCCTATTACAAGGGCGGATTTACCAGTGTCAAACTCTCGGATTTTGCCGGGAAGTGGATCCTGGTGTGCTTTTATCCGGGTGATTTCACCTTTGTCTGAGCGACGGAAGTATCGGCGGTCGCCGATAAATATGCAGAGTTGCAGGCATTGGGCGTCGAAGTCATCTCGGTCAGCGTGGATAGCCATTTTGTTCATAAGATGTGGAATGACCATGAGTTGGTGAAAATGGTGGAAGGCGGCGTGCCGTTCCACATGGCCTCCGACCAGGCCGGGAATGTGGGTCGCGCCTATGGCGTGTGGGACGAAGCCCAGGGCATCGAATTGCGCGGGCGATTCATCATCGACCCGGATGGCATCGTTCAGGCAATGGAAGTGATGACCCCGCCGGTGGGCCGCCGCCTGGCCGAAACCATCCGCCAGATTCAGGCCTTCCAAACCGTGCGCGCTTCAGGCGGCAAGGAAGCCACTCCCGCCGGTTGGATGCCGGGCGAGTTGACCTTGAACCCAGGCCCCGATTTGGTCGGGAATGTCTGGAAAGTGTGGAAGCCGAACATGGAAAAGTAAGAATTTGGAGCGCAAACGCTTTGCATTGACACTGCCGAAGCGTGTTTTCCGTACCCCAGGGCCATCCCCGGTTTGCGCCGGGGATTGTTTTTCGCCTTTCAATTCTGTGTGGAACGGTGAAACACATCACGGCAGCCTGTATCTGTGACCTGCCTTCCTGTATACTATAGCCTGAACATCGTGAAACATCGCACAGCGGTTTTTTGCCGCACCTGACACTGGAGTATCTAACCCATGACCCCCATCAAATTCCCTTCCAATTTCCTGTGGGGCGCGGCCACCGCGTCCTACCAAATCGAAGGCGCCTGGAACGAAGACGGCAAAGGCGAGTCGATTTGGGACCGCTTCAGCCACACGCCCGGAAAAATTACAAATGGCGATACCGGCGACGTAGCCTGTGACCACTATCACCGCTGGCGCGAAGACATTGACATCATGCGCCAGCTCGGCCTGAAAGCCTACCGCTTTTCAGTCTCCTGGCCGCGTGTCCTGCCAACCGGCTTTGGGCGCGTCAACCTGCCCGGCCTGGATTTCTACGACCGCCTGGTGGACGCCCTGCTCGCTGCCAACATCGAACCCTTCCTTACCCTGCATCACTGGGATTATCCCCAGGCGTTGTATGAAGCCGGCGGCTGGACCCAGCGCGACAACCTGTATCACTTTGCCGATTACGCCGCCGTTCTTGCCAAACGTCTCGGCGACCGCATCCGCTTTTGGACAACCTTCAATGAGCCGGGCGTCATCGCCGGGGCCGGTTATATCAGCGGCGAACACGCCCCCGGCGAGCAGGACGAGCCCAAGGCTCGCCAGGTCACGCACAACCTGATGGTAGCCCACGGGCTGGCAGTCCAGGCCCTGCGGGGCGTCCAGCCCAATTTACAGGTCGGAATCGTGTTGAGCCAGTGGGGCATAGACCCGGCCAGCGATGACCCTGCCGACATCGCCGCCGCCGAACGCGCCTGGAACGCGGGGGAAACTGCCTTCCTGCATCCCATTTTTACCGGTCATTACCACCCGGAGATGATGGACGCGCTCGACAGCCCGCTCCCCGAAATCCGGCCCGGCGATATGGCCCTGATTGCGCAGAAACTCGATTTCCTCGGCATCAATTCCTACTCGCGCAGCGTCATCAGCGCCAAGGATGGTCGGCTGGAACACATCCCTGGCTCGGAATATACCGAAATGGGCTGGGAAGTGTGCGCCCCGGCCTTCCGGCGGATGTTGGTCAAAATCAATAACGATTACCGCCTGCCCCCGGTCTATATCACAGAGAACGGCGCGGCTTTCAAAGACGAAGTGTCTCCGGATGGCAAAATCCACGACCCGCGCCGCCTCGACTACCTGAAACAGCACTTCATCCAAACCCGACTGGCTATGCAGGATGGCGTGGATATACGCGGTTACTTCGTCTGGTCTTTGCTCGACAACTTCGAGTGGGGGCACGGCTTCAGCAAACGCTTTGGCCTGATTCATGTCGATTACGCCACCCAAAAACGCACCATCAAAGAGAGCGGATGGTGGTATGCGGGTGTCATTCGGAATAATGCGGTGGATTGGTAATTTGCAGCCCGCCCCGCGCGAATGGATACCCCCACAGCAAAGACAAGAATAACCGCTGAATGATACAATCAGCGCATGGGCACCCTCTATCTCGTCGCTACGCCAATTGGCAATCTCGAAGACCTTTCGCCTCGCGCAGTCCGCATCCTGCGCGAGGCGCGCCTGATTGCTGCCGAAGATACCCGTCACACCCGCGCCCTGCTGACCCATTTCGGCCTGCATACCCCGCTCACCAGTTACTTCGAGCATAACAAACTCGCCAAACTCGATAAAATCCTGGCCGAGTTGGCGCTGGGGGATGTCGCCCTGGTGTCGGATGCCGGCACGCCGGCCATTAACGACCCGGGTTATGAACTTGTTAAAGCGGCATTGGACGCGGGCCATGCTGTCAGCCCGATTCCGGGGCCCTCGGCGCCAGTCGCCGCCCTGGCCGCCTCCGGCCTGCCGACCGACAGTTTCCTGTATCTCGGCTATTTGCCGCGCAAGCGGGGCGAGCGGAAATCTTTTGTAGGGCAAATTGCCAATTTGCCCTACACATTAATCTTTTTCGAGACTCCTCACCGGCTGTTAGAGTCGCTCGAAGACCTGGAATCCGTGCTCGGCGACCGGCCAATGTGCGCCGCGCGGGAGATGTCCAAAGTCCACGAAGAGTTCGTGCGCGGACGAATCAGCCAGGCGCGCGCTCATTTTACGGAACGCGAACCCAGAGGGGAGTTTGTGTTGGTCATCAGCGGCCAGTTATCAGTGAGCAGTGACGTTTGGGAGCGGGAAACGCTGCTCGCTGCGATTCGAAAAGAAAAAAAAGCAGGCAAGAAAGCCCGCCAGATTGCCGCCGCGCTGACCGCGCCCTCCGGCTGGCCCAAACGCGAAATTTACGCCCTGACCCTGGAGGAAACCGAATGAACATTCGCCGCGCCGAACCTGCCGATTGGGACGAATGGCTGCGTATGCGCCGGTTGCTGTGGGACGATGCTTCTGTTGAAGAACACGAAGCCGAAATGCGCGAAATCCTGGCCGACCCCGATACGCCGGTGTTCCTCGCCGTCTGCCCCGATGGGCGGCCCGGCGGCTTTCTGGAAGGAGGGATACGAAAATATGCCGACGGCTGCGAAACGGGGCCGGTCGGTTACATCGAAGGCTGGTATGTGGACGCAGACCTGCGCCGCCAGGGCGTGGGCGGCGCGCTGGTGCAGGCAATGGAAGCCTGGGCGCGCCAACGCGGCCTGACCGAAATGGCCTCGGACACATGGATTGAGAACGAAACCAGCATTGCGGCTCACAAGCGGCTGGGGTACGAGGAAGCCGAGCGGCTGGTGCATTTCGTCAAGAGACTGCCGTAACGCGAAATTCACTCCGCTCAAAAACGCACATTTGTTCTGCTTTGCGATATACTCGGGCTGGGAAATCATTCCCGGCCTGTTTTTTCGTCAGGATTTTTATGCTTCCCATTGGTGAACTCGCTGCGCTTTTTACATCATTTTGCTGGACAATGTCGGCGGTCGGATTCAGCAACGCCACCCTGCGGCTTGGTTCGCAAGTCACCAACCGCCTGCGCGTGGTGCTGGCCCTGGCTGCGCTAATAGCGATTAATGGCGCGCTATACGGCAAGCCGATTCCCTTCGATGCGGGACTCGACCGCTGGGGCTGGCTGACCGTCTCCGGGCTGGTGGGCTTGGCGCTGGGCGATGCCTTCCTGTTCGCCTGCTACCGCCACCTCGGCCCGCGACTCGGCCTGTTGCTCTTGAGCCTGGCCCCGGTCTTTGGCGCGTTCATCGCCTGGCTGGCCTTCGGTGAAACGCTCACCATACTCCAGATGACAGGAGTCGCCCTCACCCTGGGCGGAATCGGCTGGGTCGTCTTTGCCCGCCGCGAGGCAACCGGCCAGGGCCAGCGCGACTGGCGGCGGGGCGTGCTGTTCGGCATCCTGGCCGCGCTGGGGCAGGCTGCCGGGCTGGTGCTTTCAAAGCAGGGCATGGGCGATAATTTCTCACCCTTTGCCGGGACGTTAATTCGCATGTTGGCCGCCACAGCCAGTCTGTGGATACTGGCGGTCTTTCAGGGGCAGGCGGGCAGCACCGTCAGCATCGTGCGGCAGAATCCGCAGGGGCTGAAGTGGGCCATTTTCGGGGCCTTTTGGGGACCGGTATTTGGTATTTCGGCCTCGCTGCTTTCGGTCCAGCACACCTCGGTGGGCGTCGCCAGCACCATCATGGCCCTGCCGCCGGTCTTTATGCTGCCCATCAGCCATTTTTTCTACAAAGACCGCATGACCTGGCAATCTGTTGCCGGGACGCTGGTTGCCATCGGCGGCGTGGCGCTGTTATTTTTGAAGTAGGAGTCGTCGAAAATCTCCCGATTTTCGTTCAAGTAGCAAACGTCCCGAAGGTTGTAGAAAACATTCCAAATTGCCCTAAAAACCTTCGGGACGGTGCCTGATTACTGATTACTGGATGACTGGATGACTGGATGACTGGATGACTGTTTACCCCCTCCCCGTCCTGCGCGCCCTGGCGCTCCACACCCAGAAGCTGGATACCCCCAACGGGAGCGAACCCGCTCCCAGCCACGAGTCCATCTATGAAACGGTAAACCAGATTGGAGCGGTGCAAATCGACACGCTCCAGATGGTACACCGCGCCCATTACCTGGCAATCTGGTCGCGGCACGGGAACTATCCCCTCTCCATTTTCGATGAATTGGCCTTCCACCCGGAGCAGCGCCGCCTGTTCGAGGGCTGGTACCACGCCGCGTGTTATGTCCCGCTCCACGAATACCGCTGCCAGATGCCGCGCCAGCGTCGCCTGCGCGAGAACGGACATCACTGGTATACCGAGTGGATTGAAAAGCCGGGGCATCGGGAATTGGTGGAAGCCGCGCGGGAACGCATCCGCGTCGAGGGTGGGCTGCGCGCGGGCGATTTTGAGCATGACGGCGCGCCGCGTGGCAGCCTGTCCCCGTCAGGGGGCTGGTGGGATTGGAAACCCGCTAAAGTTGCGCTGGAACATCTCTACGCCTTTGGCGACCTGATGATTGCGAACCGCGTCAAATTCCAGCGCGTCTACGACCTGACCGAACGGGTGTTGCCCCCCTGGGTCGATACCACCGAACCGACCGCCGCCGACCGCGACCGATTCTGGGTGGAACGCGGCGCGAAGGCGATGGGCGTGGGCCTGCCGCGCAACCCCGGCGATATTACCTGGATGAAAATCACGACCAGCCGCCCGATTGTCAAAGAATTGGTGCGGCAGGGAGTTCTTGTCGAAATCCAGGGCGAAACAACGAACGGTTCGCAGACGCTCATCCTGCACCGCGACAACCTGCCCCTGCTAGAACAAGCCGCCAGCGGAGAAATTCGCGCCGAACGGACGACCTTCCTCAATCCCTGGGATAACTTCTGGTGGGCGCAAGACCGCGACGAAGCCCTGTGGGGCTTCAAACACCTGATTGAACTGTATGTGCCTGCTCCAAAACGTATTTACGGCTATTACCTGATGCCGATTTTGCACAAAGATCGCCTGGCGGGGCGGCTCGACCCGAAACTGGAGCGCAAGACCGGCGCGCTGCGGCTCAAGGCGCTCTATCTCGAACCTGGCATCGCGCCGGATGAGCAGTTGGTCTCTGATGTAGCCGCCGCCATGCGCGATTTTATGAAGTTCCACGGCGCGAAAGATTTGATCATTGAATCGGGCAACCCGCCGGAGTTTGGGGAGAAGTTGTTGCGGGAAATATAAGCAAAACCCGCGTTTTCCGTGATATAAAGTGGGCAATGAAAACAAACTTTGTCATGCGTAAAGGGAAACTGTCAGAACACGACCGTTCGTTCGACATCGAGTTTTGGCAGTCCCAGCCGCCCAAGGCGCGCTTCGACGCGGCCTGGGAACTGGTCGTTCACGCCGCCAGGGTTAAAGGGCAGGATGTTCGTCAACTCCGATTACAGCGACTTATTACGAATTTTCAGCGCCAGGAACGTTAGGTATCTGGTGATTGGCGGGTATGCGGTCAAACAAAAGAGCAGCGCGCGGCTGCTCTTTTGTTTCGTTTCATCGCTGCGGAAACAATTCCGCGTTACGCCTTCTCCACCGTAAAGGCCTGCTTGCGGATGCTGTAGCCGCCCGCTTTGGCCAGCACCTTGCCAACCAGTTCGGCAGGCACATCCAACAGGGTGCGGTGGTCTTCGATGTAAATCTTGCCAATCGTCGCGCCGGGGATGTCGGCATGGCAGGCTATCGCGCCGACCACGTCGCCGGGGCGAATGCCGTGCGACTTGCCCATGTTCATCGCCAGGCGCACCATGCCGTTTTCATGAGATGAACCGCTGAAATCACTGCGTTTGAAACTGTCGCGGCGCTGCGGGCGGGAATGTCCCTGAAATGCTGTGGAATGGGAAAAAGTGGATTCACGCTCGAACCCGCGCTTTTCGCCGCCAAAGGAGCGTTCGCGGCGTTCCGGGCGTTTTCTTTCTCCGCTGAATCCGCGCTGCTGGAACTCAATCACTTCACTCACCGGGGCAACCGGGCGCTGCTTGTCGTCGGCGCGCGCAATCTTGAGGGCTGCGGCGGCCAGTTCGAGCGGGTCGACCCCATCGGCGACCATCTTCTCGACAATGGCGCGCTCCTGCTTGCAGCGTCCGCGCAGCATCCAGACATTGACCTTGTTGATGAGTTCTTCCTCGCGCTTCGAGAGAATCTCGTCAGCGGTCGGGAGCGGCGTCTGGGTCAGTTTGGCGCGGGCAAAGCGCTCGATGTCGCGCAGGCGGCGTTTCTCGTAAGGAGTCACCAGCGTAATGGCAATGCCGGTCTTCCCGGCGCGGCCGGTGCGTCCGATGCGGTGAACGTAGATTTCGGCGTCATCCGGCACATCGTAGTTGAACACGTGCGAGATACCGTCGATGTCGAGGCCGCGCGCGGCGACATCCGTCGCCACCAGGACTTTGATTTGGCCGGCGCGAAAACGATTCAGGGTGCGCTCGCGGGCTTCCTGGGATAAGTCCCCGTTCAGGGCTTCGGAAGGAAAGCCGCGGGTGGAGAGCGCATTCGCCAACTCGCCGGTCCCGGCCCGGGTGCGGACAAATATCAGGGCCGAGGAAATCTCCTCCATCTCAAAAAGACGAGTAAGAGCCGCTGTTTTGTCGTGGTCGTTGACCAGGTAATAGCGCTGTTCAATCGCCGCCACCGTCACCTGCTCGCGCTGGATGGTGACCGACTGCGGTTCGCGCATGTATTTATCGGCCAGGCGGCGGATTTCGGCGGGCATGGTGGCCGAGAAGAGCGCGGTCTGGCGCTCGGCGGGGGTGGCGGCCAGGATGGCTTCGATGTCTTCGATGAAGCCCATGCTGAGCATTTCGTCGGCCTCGTCGAGGACGACAGTGCGGATTTCGCTCAGGTCGAGGATGCCGCGATTCATCATATCGAGCAGGCGACCGGGCGTGCCGACGACCACATCCACGCCGCGCCGCAGTTGCGAAATCTGACGGGCATAGGCCGCGCCGCCATAGACGGCCAGCACCTGGGCGTTGCAAAACTGCCCGAAGTTAATCATCGCTTCGGAGACTTGCAGGGCCAGTTCGCGGGTGGGGGCCATGACCAGCGCCTGCGGGACGCGGCGGCCAGTCTCTAAATTGTGCAAAATGGGGAGGGCGAAAGCGGCGGTCTTGCCGGTGCCGGTTTGAGCCTGGCCGATTACGTCAACGCCGGTCAGCATGAGCGGAATCATGCCCGCCTGGATGGGGGTCGGCTCGGCATAGCCAAGCGCGGTAATGGCCTGCGCCAGTTCGGGGCGCAGGTTGAGTGAGGAAAAATCGGTGGTCATCAAAACTCCAGTGGTTTGGAGTCCGGCGGCTTGCCGCCGATAGGCACGAGCCTGCCGGGTATTCCGGGAGCAAGCTCCCGGACTCCAGAATAAGATAGGGATGTTTTGACGACTCCGCAACCGTTCCTGTCACACAGCCAGCCCTCGCGGGCCGGCCGTCCCATAACTGATGCAAACAAAAAGCCCGACTTTTCGGGCTTATTTTGGAAATCTCAAAACAACGTCCCAAGCAATCCCACAAATAAAGTGGGACACGTACGCCCAATTCCGGGCGACGGGAGAGTATATCACGTTTTCAGGGATTTGGCGGGTTTTGATAACCTGGAATCGTCCCGAAGGTTATTTCAAAACGGCTCAATGTTCTCCAAAATCCTTCGGGACGTTTGTTCTCAACCCCGGCATGGCGCGCGGGAACGGGTCGTACTTCCCCGGACGGAGGGAGTAGTAGCCGCGGTCGAGAGCCAGGTTGGGGTTGTAGTACGGGTCGCCAGCCCGCAAAAGGGCCTGCCAGCGGTCGATAAACGCCTGCCGTTCCTGCTTAAGCCGTTCGAGCATGGCGGCATTTGAGTCATAACCGCGCGAAAGCGCTTCGTGGTGAACCAGTTCGGCGTAGGGTGTCCAGGTTATCAAATAGCCGCGCTCACGGAGTTTCAGGCACAGGTCGAAATCGTTGTAGGCCAGACGGTAAGCCGCATCGAATCCGCCAACCTGTTGGAAAACCTGGCGGCGCGTCATCAGGCAGGCAGCGGTCACAATCGAAAAGTTCTGCGGCAGCATGGTGTTGGAGTGATACCCGGTATACCCCCGCGGATAGTTTACGAAATGATGCGCCCCTGCGCCGAGCAGACCCAAAATCACGCCGACGTGCTGTATCAGGTTTTGCGGGTAATACAGTTTTGCTCCCACCGCGCCGACATCGGGCCGTTGGGCATATTCCAGCATCCGCTCCAGCCAATCGGGTGTAATCACTTCGGTATCGTTGTTCAGGAAGAGCAGCATCTCCCCGCGCGCCTGCTGCGCCCCGAGGTTGTTGATTTCTGAATAGTTAAAGGGCGTGTGATGATATTCCAATACCCGCACGCGCGAATCGCTGGCCTGTAACTGCTCGTACAGCTGAAACGTCTCTGCCTGGCGGCTGTTGTTTTCCAGGATGAGAATCTCGAAGTTTTGATAGGTGCTTTTTTCCAAGATCGAACCCACGCAGCGCTGCAACTCATCCGCGAACTCATGGTTGGGGGTGATAATGGAAACCAGGGGTTGCTCCAGCAGACGATAGCGTAGGTGGAACGTATGCGGCGCAGGGCCGGAACTCACTTGCGCAGGCCAGCCAGCGCGCTCCAAATGCGCTTCAAGCGTGCGCTGCTCGTCACCGGCAGAAGCCATCTGTTCCCCCGTTTGGTGATACAACACTTTAGGGATGTGAATCACCTCCCTGGCTTGCTCCACCACGCGCCAGATTAAATCTTCGGCCCAGGCGTTGCCTGCCGCCGGGTCGAGCCAGCCGATGGAATCGCCCAGCGATTTGCGAATGGCAAAAAACGGAGCGATGTAGTTCTGCGCCCGCAGGGAGTCGATGGCAAAAGCGGGTTTGAACCAGGGGCGAACGCGCCTGCCGCGCCGGTCGAGCCAGTCGCTGTCAGAGTAAACCAGGTCGGCCTGAGGATGGGTCTCGATTGCGTGCTCGATTTCCGCCAGGGCAGAGGGGGCCAGTTGCAGGGGCGCGCAGGCAAGCAGTACCCATTCAGTCGGGCATTCGGTCAAGGCCTGGCGGAGTGTTTCGACATCCTGGCCGGGCAAACAGGGGAAAAATGCAACCGATGGGCTTTCCATGCCTGAAGATTCAAGGCATTCCGCCCGGCTTTGCCAGCGCGCATACCTGCGCCGCCATGCGATAAATCGCGAATATCCTGCCAGGAGATAACGCGCTCCCAATTCTGGCAGAGAGTTTTTTGGAAACAAGAGCGGACGCAGGCGGCGAAGGAGGGACATGGCGATTTTTATCCAATGTTTGGCTCACATTCTACCGTAAATCGCCTGATAGAGCGGATGAGTGTCTTACCCAAAATAATAAAGGACGAGCCAGGTGGCTCGTCCTTTTTGTTGCTGGGTAAAGCAAGAGTTAAGGCACGCAAACAGTTGCGGGAGACCAGAAGCCAACCGTAGCGTTAGCCGCAATGGTCAGGCCTTTGACACACAATAATCCGCCCGCATCGTCATAGAAGAAGATACTGGCCGTAGCAGTGCTCGAACCAGTGTTCTGGACATAGAAGGCCGCGTTGTACGGCACTCCAAAGGCGTTCTTGAACAGCATCGGCAGGTAAGCAGTGGTGCTGCCCAGGGGCGCGCCGTTGTAGGCGGTGATTTCACTGCCCAAGTGCGGACGCCCAACGGCGATGACATCTTGCGTGGAGGTGATGCGCGCCCCGCCCACGAAGCCATCCGGCAATCCGGCCACGCCGGGCAGCCAGATGCTGCTGATGGCGCCGGAGGCCAGGGTCACGTTCTGGGTGGCGGCCACTGCGCCAGCG
>DAOTZM010000240.1:0-13742 GCA_034434035.1 Anaerolineales bacterium | reverse complement strand
AACGGATACAAAAAGCGGATTTTTATGCCGAAAACGACAATTTCGTCCGAGATTTCTCCCCTCTCCCGCCGGGACTGCGAAGCGTGCCGAAGGCAAGGGGTTGGGGGGTGAGGGTGGCAGGTAGTTACGAAATCCGGCTAAATCCAGCCTTTTCCGCGCTCGCCTGCGTCCAAACCAAGGCTTTGAAAAATGAGCGAAAAACGTTGTGCGGAGTTTATTCGGCTTGTCCATTGCGCATCGAATGGCATGGGGTCTGCCCTCGCTGGAATTACACCATCAAACCCCGCCAAGCTCCAATTCTGTCTTTGTAAAGTGCGGAGTTATTCTTTATACAAGCCCTAACTTTGGGCATGGACAACCAGATTTGGCCAATGTTCTGGCATCCCTCAATATCCTGGCTTTTCTAATCCATACGATTCAGGAGTTGATTGAACCAGATTCTCCGCGTTTACGACAAGCATTGCGCGCTCGAAAAACCTTCTTCAATGACTTGCGCGCTTTAACTCGCTGCATGGTCTTTGACTCATGGGATGATTTATTCTCCTTCATGGAGGAGGGCTTGGAAATTGTTCATGCGCCGCCATAACTCAGCTTTGAATTTGGAATTGCTGATAGTGAAAGCGGGCGCACGCCTTTCTTAAATTTCTCTACCGGACAAACTTCGTGTTAGTTTGTCATTTCGAGCGATAGCGAGAAATCTTCTCCCAGTGCGCAAGATTTCTCCCCGCTGCGCGGCTCGAAATGACAAGAATAAGATATGAATTACAGTTTAGATTGTTTTGTCCGGTAGAGAATCTTAAATAGGACTTACGCAAAACTAAAAGATTGACGTTCGCAGGCAAAGCCATTATTGTTATAGAATGCGCCCACGAAAAGAGCGTGTCGCCCGATTAGATTACTGTCAATATCTGCTGGTGAGCCAGATCAACTACACGCTCACAAACTATGCAGAACATACCGGCAAATTTAGCCATGATATGGCAAACCGATATCTGGCAGGTGATGAAGTTCGTCCCCGGGTAGTTTGGGACAACGTCAACGAGCAGGTTATCCCAACACCTTACGGGTTTCTGGTCTTCATTGTGAACTACGATGTTTGACCCAATCTGTGATTCCACTTGGCGTACCTTCGCCACAAATTTTCGCAATGACCATCATCACCAGCATATCTACCAGTCGATAGCGCAACCCTTTGGGCTTGCGGCTATCTTTCAGGGTTTGAAAATATGCATACAAACTGCCTGCATCAAAAACGACACCCTTTGTTATGATAGACTCCATCTTGACCTTCCTCTGCGCATGTTTTGTCTCGCAACAAAAGATTACACAAGAAAGGTCTTTTTTATCCCTGCTTTCGCTACTCTAAGAAAGCCCTGTCAATATTCCCAGGAGGTGCGTTATGGATGCAATCATTCAGGCTGGAATCGCGTTTGCCGTGTGGTTCCAGGGACTGGGGGGATGGCTTGAAATCCCCATGAAAGGGTTCACTTTTCTTGGCTCTGAAGAATTCTTCCTGTTGGCTTTGCCCGTCATCTACTGGTGCATCGATGCCAGGATAGGGCTTCGGATGGGGGTCATCCTGCTGCTCAACGGCGCGCTGAACAGCATTTTGAAACTGGTTTTTTTCGGGCCGCGCCCATACTGGGTCAATCCGCAGGTCAAAGCCCTGGTATCCGAAACTTCGTTTGGCGTTCCTTCGGGTCATGCGCAAATTGCCACCGGCCTGTGGGGGATGCTGGCTTCGCAGGTCAGGCGTCCCTGGGCCTGGGGAGCAGCATTTTTTCTCATCCTGATGATTGGCCTTTCGCGCCTATATCTGGGGGTACATTTTCTGCATGATGTCCTGCTTGGCTGGCTGTTTGGCGCGCTGGTGCTGTGGGCTTTGCTGCGGCTGTGGGATTCGACCGCTGCCTGGATACAGACCAAATCGACCGGCCAGCAGGTTGGGCTGGCCTTCCTGCTCTCAGCACTCATGCTGATTGCCGGGGCGATTGCGTTTGGGGCGGTACGCAACACCCCCCTGCCGCCTGAGTGGACCGCCAACGCCCTGGCTGCCGGGGCGCATGAATTACCCGACCCCGTGACTCTCAACGGCGTTATCACCTCGGCTGCCACCCTGTTTGGCCTGCTGGCCGGGCTGGCCTGGATGCAGCCCCGGGGCGGGTTCGATGCCGGAGGGCCGCTGAATCAACGAGCGATAAGATTCATTGTCGGCCTGGTGGGCGTGGTCATCCTGTGGTTTGGCCTGGGAGCCGTTTTCCCGCGCGGCGAAGAACTCATTGCCTATATCTTCCGTTACCTGCGCTATGCGCTGGTTGGCGGCTGGATAAGCGCGGGCGGTCCCTGGGTCTTCATTCGCCTGGGGTTGGCAAACGCAAGGCGGGCAGGCTAAAAAACGTCCCGAAGGTAAAAACCTTCGGGACGTTCAAATTTATTCCTTGCGGCTCATCGCATCCATTACTGCGACAGCGGCCACTTGCACGATGTCGTTGACTTCATCGCCGGTTTGCAAGACATGGATAGGAGCACCCATGCCGAGCAGGATGGGGCCAATCGCTTTGGCGTTGCCCAGGCGGGCCAGCAGCTTGTAGGCGATATTGGCGCTTTCGAGCGAGGGAAAGACCAGCACATTGGCGTCTTTCACCGCGCTGAACGGGAAGCGATTTTCAATGATGTCGGCCACGACCGCGGTATCAGCCTGCATTTCGCCATCGAACAAGAAATCGGGGCAGCGGGATCTGGTCAATTCCAGGGCTTTGCGCACTTTGGCCGTGAGCGGGTGCGGGGTGGAGCCAAAATTGGAGAACGACAGGAAGGCCACGCGCGGCTCGATTTCCAGCTGGCGGGCAAAATTGGCGGCCAGGCAGGCAATCTGCGCCAGATCTTCGGGAGAGGGGTCGATGTTGACGGTGGCATCGGTGAACAAGTAGGTCTTGTCGCCGACAACCATGATGTAAACCCCCGCGGCACAGGTGATCCCAGGGGCGGTGTGGTGGATTTGCAGCGCAGGGCGGATGACTTCCGGGTATTCATGGGTCAGGCCGGAGACAAAGGCATCGGCCTCGCCCATCTTAACCATCATCGGGCCGAGGACGCTTGGGTCGGTGATGTGTTTGCGGGCCTGAGAGAGGGTTAAGCCCTTGCGCTGGCGCAATTCGTAATACGCCTGGGCATATTTTTCCTGATTCTCCAAGCGGGCCGGGTCTATCACTTCTGGCTTGAAATTCAGACTGAGTAGTTTGATTTTTTCGTTAATGATGTCAGGGCGGCCAATCAGGATGGGATGGGCAATGCCTTCATCAACAACCTGGGCAGCGGCGCGGATGATTTTGGTCTCCTCGCCCTCGCCAAAGACCAGGCGTTTGCTGGCCTTGCTGGCGCGCGCCTTGTTCATAATGAAGTATCGGACGCGCTGGCCCATGCCCTGGCGGAAAGCCAGTTGCTCGCGGTATTCGTCCAGGTCGATTTTCTTGCGCGCTGCGCCGGTTTCCATAGCAGCCTGGGCAACCGCCGGGGCTTCCCAGAGCAGGACGCGCGGGTCGAGCGGCTTGGGGATGATGTATTCCTCGCCGAATTTCATGCTCTCGACGCCATAGGCGCGCAACACCGAATCGGGAACGTCTTCCTTGGCCAGTTTGTAAAGCGATTGCGATGCCGCGAATTTCATTTCCTCGTTGATGGCTTTTGCGCGAACATCCAACGCGCCGCGGAAAATGAAAGGGAAGCCCAACACGTTGTTGACCTGGTTGGGGTAATCGGATCGCCCGGTGGCGACAATCGAATCGGGGCGGGTTTCTTTGGCTAATTCATAACGGATTTCCGGGTCTGGGTTGGCCATCGCAAAGATAATCGGGCGTTCGGCCATTGTTTTGACCATTTCGGGGGTCAGCACATTGGCAACCGAAAGCCCATAGAAGACATCCGCGCCGCGAATGGCGTCAGCCAGGGTGCGGTGTCCCTTATCTTCGACCGCCAGCTTGTCTTTGTACTTGTTCATCCCCTCCACGCGGCCTTTGTAGACCACGCCTTTGCTGTCGCACAGCATGATGTTTTCCCGTTTGACGCCCCAGCGGATGGCAAGTTCGGCGCAAGAAATCGCCGAAGCGCCCGCTCCGGAGATGACAACGCGGATGTCTTCATGTTTTTTGCCGACCAGCTCCAGCGCGCTTGCCAGCCCAGCGGAGGAAATAATAGCCGTGCCGTGCTGGTCATCATGAAAGACCGGGATGTCGAGCATCTCTTTCAGGGTTTCCTCGATATAGAAGCATTCCGGCGCTTTGATGTCTTCGAGATTGATGCCGCCAAAGGTGGGGGCAATCGCAGCCACGACTTTGATGATTTCCTCAGGGTCATGGGAATTGACCTCGATGTCGAACACATCCACATCCGCGAATTTCTTGAATAAAACGCCTTTGCCTTCCATGACCGGCTTGCTGGCCAGGGCGCCCCGGTCTCCCAGGCCGAGAATGGCCGTGCCGTTCGAAATGACAGCGACCAGGTTGCCTTTGGATGTGTACTCGTAGGCCAGGTCGAGGTCTTTTTCGATTTCCAGCACCGGATGGGCCACGCCTGGCGAATAGGCCAGGCTCAAGTCTCGCTGGGTATCCATCGGCTTGGTGGGAATGATTGCAACTTTTCCTGGCTTGCCCTTCAGTCGGTGGTACTCAAGGGCATCTTCACGCGTAACATTTAAGTTAGCCATCAACATTCTCCTTTGGATTTTGGGTATGATTGATTATGGCATATTTTATGGCCTGGAAATAGTTCTTTTTGTCATCAGATATTGCGATTCTTTCCAGTATTTTCTGCAATCAATTTGTACTTGAAAATGTGTACAAAAAAGATGGTAATTTGTTAACATTGCAAGTATAATTATTAAAACTTGTTAATTCGAGTGCCGCCTGGTGATTTGCGGCCACGTTGTCTGCAATGTACTGCCTGGATATGATATAGGTCTGCCCGCTCCAACCTTGCGGGTGTTTCAGAAGTCAACCCATCCGTTTGTTGTTGTTTTCCGCAGGACGGGACGATATTCGAGGAACCGATTTCATAAAATAACTGTCGGTTGGGTGGCGCTGTCCACTCGTCTCAGTGTACCTTTTCCTCCCGATTGCATCGAGCCGGGGGAAAGGCATCTCTCCGGGTATGTTCTCGCAACCGTGGCTTGCCGCAGGCAGGTCGACGGTTGCGTGCTTTAATGCCAAAGATTACGGCGATCGAGATTCAGAAAAAGAATCCAAACCGGGTGAGTATTTCCCTGGATGGGCAGTTTGCGTTTGGACTGTCCCGCATTGTGGCCGCCTGGCTCAATGTGGGGCAGGAATTGAGCGAAGAGAAAATTGCCGCGCTCCAGGAAGAAGACGCGCGCGAGGCAGCCATCCAGAAGGCCCTGCGCTTCCTGGGATACCGGGCCCGCTCGGTATCAGAAGTCCGCGAGAATTTGCACAAGCACGAAATCCCTGAATCCGTGATTGAACTAACGCTGAAACGGCTTCAGGAAACCGGCTTGCTGAATGACCAGGAATTTGCTCAGGCGTGGGTGGAGAACCGCAACACATTCCGCCCACGCTCGCGCCGCGCGCTGGCCATGGAACTGCGCCGCAAGGGTCTCGGCGACGATGTCATCCAGCAAACGCTGGAGCAAACCGTCGATGAGAGTTCTCTGGCGCGTGACGCGGGGCGTAAATACCTGCGCAAGGTCCAGGGGTTGGATTGGCCCGATTTTCGCAATAAATTGGGTGGTTTTTTGGGTCGGCGCGGCTTCTCTTATGATGTTGTCGCGCCAGTATTGCGCGAATTATGGGCAGAAACGCAACCGAATCACGAGATAGATCCTATTGAAAACGAGGAATAACAAATGAACGGCCCGATTTTTTTTGTTCTCGAAGTCCTGACCCTGGCTGCAGGCTTTGCCGCGGGCTATTTCTTCAACCGCTACCATGTTGAAAAGAAACGGCGCGAAGAGCAGGCAAAAGCCCAGGGTATCATCCAGGAAGCGACCAGCAAGGCCAGCAAAATCGAACTGGAGGCGCGCGCCAAAGCGCTGAAAATTGTCCAGGATGGCGAAAAGGACACCAACCAGCGGCGCAATGAACTGAACCGCGAAGTGGAACGGCTCGACCGCCGCCGCAGCGAACTGGATGGCCGCGCCGAGCGGTTGGAGCAGCGCGAACAGAACCTGAACAAACGCCAGAGCAACATCGACCGGCGCGCCAACGAGGTGGACAAAATCCACTCGCAGCAAATGGAAAAGCTCCAGGAGATTGCGGAGATGAGCAAGGACGACGCCCGCAAAATCCTGCTGGATGAGGTCGAGAAGGAGGCGCGCGGTGATATGGCGCGCATCATCCGCCAGGTGGAGGCAGAAGCGCGCGAGGAGGGCGAACAACGCGCCCGCAAACTCATCGCCGATGCCATCCAGCGCGTCGCATCGGAGCATGTTTCCGAAGTGACTTCGGCGGTTGTGACCTTACCCAACGAGGAGATGAAAGGCCGCATCGTGGGACGCAACGGACGCAATATCCGCGCCTTCGAGCAAGCTGCCGGGGTCGATGTGATTGTGGATGATACCCCCGAAGCGGTGACCATCTCGTGCTTCGACTCGGTTCGCCGCGAAATCGCCCGCCGCGCCCTGACCCGCCTGACGCTGGATGGACGCATCCACCCGGCGCATATCGAAAAAATCATTGAAGACGAGACCAAGGCGGTCGAAAAAATTATGGTCGAAGCGGGCGAACAGGCCGCCTTCGATGCCGGTATCGCCGGGCTGCATCCCGAAGTGTTGCGCATGATGGGACGCCTGAAATTTCGCACCTCTTACGGGCAGAACCAACTGGCCCATGCCGTGGAAGTTGCCAAACTGGCGGGCATCCTGGCCGCCGAACTGGGCGCGAATGTGGAATGGTCGAAGCAGGGCGGCTTCCTGCACGACATCGGCAAGGCGATGGACCACAACCAGGAAGGCACGCACGCCAGCCTGGGCGCGGAGTTCTGCAAACGCTATGGCGTGCATCCGGTGGTGGTGAACGCGATTGGGTCGCATCACCATGAAATGGAGCAGGAAACCATCGAAGCGGTGATTGCCGAATCGGCAGATGCCATCTCGGGCGCGCGGCCCGGCGCGCGGCGCGAAGACCTGGAAGCCTACATCAAGCGCATCCGCACGCTCGAAGATATGGCGACCTCGTTCACTGGCGTTTTGCAGGCCTTTGCCATCCAGGCCGGGCGCGAAGTGCGCATCATCGTCCGCCCGGATGAAATCGACGACCTGGCCTCGACCCGTCTGGCGCGCGATATTGCCAAGAAAATCGAAGAGACCATGCAGTATCCCGGCCAGATTAAGGTGACAGTCATCCGCGAGACGCGGGCGGTGGATTATGCGAAGTAGACGCAAGGGTAAACAGGTAGACAAGTAGACAGGTAAAAGCGGAAAGACGCGAAAAAGTAAGAGACCGGCAACTGATACTGCCGGTCTCTTTTTGTTCCAATGCGTCGTCCCCTGTTTCCCTATTTCCGTGTCTACTTGTCCACGTCAGTATTCCTGCACGAATGGATTGGAAACCTTCTCCTCGCCGACGGTGGTTTCGGGGCCGTGACCGGAAAGTAATCTCGTTTCGCCGGGCAGGGTGTAGACCTGGGTGCGGATGCTGTTGACCAGGCTCTCCCAACTGCCGCCGGGGAAGTCGGTGCGGCCCACGCCGCCGGCGAAAACCAGGTCGCCGCAGAAGCAAACCCGCTCCGCCGCGCAGTACAGAATCACATGGCCGGGGGTATGACCGGGGACGTGACGCACCTCGAAGGTATTGGAGCCGAGTTTCAGCGTTTGGCCGTGCGTAAAGTCGATGGATGGTTCCGGGCCGGGGTCGATGGGGATGCCGAACATGCGTCCGCCGCCGCCCGCGCGCCATAAGACGTGGTCAGCCGGGTGCAGGGCCGCCAGCGGCAGCGGATTCAAAGCATCGGCAATCGCCGCCGCTCCGCCGATGTGGTCGAAGTGGGCGTGGGTGTACCAGAGATGGCCGATTCTCCAGCCGCGTGCTTGCGCATCAGCCAGGATAATCTGCCCATCCCACGAGGGGTCGATGACAGCCGCTTCTTTTGTCTCTGGGTCGGCGATTAAATATGCGTTGGTCTGCACCGGTCCAAGGGTGAAAGAAACTATCTCAAGCATGGCTTTCCTTTCGGGGCGAGAACAGATAGCTGACAACAATCGAGACAAGGAGCAGGCCAATGGACAGGGGGTAGATAAAGACCGGGTCCCAATCAAACAGCAGCCCGGCCAGCGGCGGGGTCAGGATAAAGACAATCGCGTTGACCGTCTCCATCGTCCCGTAGGTCAAACCCATTTGTGAATCATGCACCAGGGCGCGCGCCTGGGCCATGGCCATTGGGCGCGCGGCGCGAAACCCGCCCAGCAGGAAATACCCCAGGGCAAAAACGGGCAGGCTATTGCCTTTCCAGATGGCGATGGCGAACAGGATGACCAGCGCCTGCGCGACCAGGAAGCCATAACGCGGGTTGGCGCGGCTAAGCAGCAGCGCCATGACGGCGTTACCAAGCGCGCCAGCCGTAAACACGATGCCGGTTTGAGTCAGCGACAGTTTGCGCACGCTTTCCAGGAAGTTGGGGGTGAGCGGGGCGGCCAGGTACATGGCGAACACGGCAAAAGCCATGACAACCAGGAAAGCGATGAATCGCCGGTTTTTCCGCAAGCCGGGCGGGGGCGCGGAGGGGTCGTGATGGTCGATGGGCTGGGCCGTAATCAGGACGATAAACAGCGTGGAAAGCACGAACACGGCGGCGGCAACGAAGAAGGTGGTTCGCATTCCAAATTGTTCGCCAATCCAACCGCCGGTCACCGGCCCAAAGGTCATACCGGTGCTGAAAGCAACGGAAGTCAGCGAAAGCGCGGTGCCTACCGGCCATTTGCCGCGCGCGGCGGTAACGTAACTGCTCATTGGCGAGGAGACGAACGCCGTCAGGCCGTAGAGAAACAGGCCGGCCAGGAAGAGCGGCAGGGCCACGCCAAACCCCATCAGCACGGTGGCGACGAGTCCTACCAGCCAGGCGACAATGAGCAGGGGGCGGCGTCCGAAGCGGTCAGACAGGCGCCCGGCGGGAATATGCGTCAGCGCCATCGAAAAACCAAAAATTCCCAATACCAGCCCGATTTGCGACTTGCTCAAGTGGAATTGGTTATCGAGGTAGATGGGGACAAAGTTAAAGAACATTCCCTCGCCAAATCCCCACAGCAGGAGGGCGATGGCAATAAAGAGCAGGCTGCGATTCAAGTAGGTTCTCCGGTTGTGTGTGTGGCGCAAAATGGCATTTTGCGCTACGGTTCCCAGTTTTGGCGGCAATTGCCAGTTCTGGTACCGCCCGCCAACGATGCAACTGCTGACCATAACAAGACGGTGGCCGAGATAGTATCTCACGTTTCATTTGCGCGACGCGTAATCTATTGCTGTATTGTATTCGCTCAACTATCACATCCCACCCTTTCCCCGATTGGAAAGGGAACTCTGGCATTGAGCCGACTGCAACAATCGGTGATTTTACACCCGTCCTTGCGGATTATTATCCTATAAAAATAAAAAGCCGCCAAGTCTGGCGGACTTTTTATTTTTTAACTTGCGGTTTGTCGTTGCCGTAATCTATTCTTTGACAAGATAAATAACGCCAATCCTGTGATTATCCCAATCACCAATCCGGCAATACCGCTTTGCACTCGAGGCGAGTTGGAAACCGCCAGCATGATGAAAAAGCCAAGCCCCCAGCCAAAAGCAGACATCAGCGTCCAAACCAGGCCATCTGAAAGTGTATTAATAAAGGTTTGTCGCAAGGCAAAGATTTGCAGCGCTCCTGCCAGCCCACCGCCCAATATCATTACGAGAGCCAATGGAAACAATAACTTAGCCTGCCCTTGGGTTGAGAAAATTTCTGGCTGAAATATCCAGACAAACAGGGCAGAAAAGATCAGGCTAAAAACCGAACCTAAACTATAGCCAAGACCCATCAGCCCAATCCACCAAGCCGGCACGACAGCAACTGGTTTAAGCAAAAAATACTGTAAACCACCAACAATAACCCCTAAAATAAAGGTATGAAATAACAGGTTTGCAGAGAGAAAAAACAAATCTGTCCAAGAAGCGGTGGTTGATGCATGGAGGTTGATGCCTTGAAAAATATAAAGCGACCAGCCGATTGTGATTGAAATTGTCCACAACAACCAGAAGGCGAAAAACTTGCTTTGAGGTTTGATATTAATCATGGTTTGACCCTTTTACATGTTTAGGCAGCCGACAACATGTATCGAATGATTTAATAATCGTAACAACGCCAGTTTGGTTCGTCTGGCCCAATGTCAGTAAAACTTAATCTCACCGTGGCATTATCCCAAAGTCCTCCAAGATAATACAGCAATTCCAAATTCAAAAAAATGAGGAAAAATAGGATACTGTTTTGTCATGGTGACAAAACAAGCCCTCAGCCTCCAAAGCATAATGACTTATTTTCGGAAACGCTGGGCATCGGCGCGACCCGCTGGCAAACCGTGCGCTACGTCATCTTTCGCCAGAGCCTGCCGGGTGGCGCTTGGCACCTCGCGCGCCTTTGGCGAGACAATGGCCGTCCTGATGGTAGTGGGCAACGTGCCGCAGCTGCCAGGCTCCATTTTCGACGCCGCCTACCCGCTCCCGGCGCTGATAGCCAACAACTACGGCGAAATGATGTCCATCCCGCTCTACGACGCCGCCCTGCTCGGCGCGGCGCTCATCCTGCTGGTGATAGTCCTGGTGTTCAACATTGCATCCACGCTGGTTTTGCAGCGCGCGCTGGGAAGGGGATGGGCATGAAATTCCGCTGGCACAGGCGGCACCTGGGCGAAATTATCGCCAAAATCCTGATGTATTCTTCGCCAGGGTTGGTATTTACCCAGCCTGGCCCTGATTTTATGGACCGTAGTGAGCAAAGGCCTGCCCGCCCTGACCTGGGATATGGTTTCGCAAACCCCCAAAGGCGGTTTTTACCTGGGCAAGGAAGGCGGCATCCTGAACGTAATCATCGGCTCACTCTACCTGGCGGGCGGCGGGACGCTGATTGCGCTCGTTTTTAGCCTGCCGCTGGCGCTTTATCTCGAAACCTACCTGGGCGAATCGCGCTGGGGAAACTGGGTGCGGCTCGCGCTGGATGTCTTATGGGGCATCCCCTCCATCGTTTACGGCGCATTTGGCTTTACCCTGATGCTGGCATTGGGAATGCGCGCTTCGCTGCTGGGCGGTATCATCGTGCTGGCCCTGCTCCAACTACCCATTATGACCCGCGCCATGGACGGAGCCATCCGCCGCATGCCGCGCGACCTGGAACAGGCTGCCCTGGCGCTGGGTTCCACCAAATTGGAGGTCGCCGCCCGCAGTGTTCTTCCAGTTGGGAACGCCCTTCCCTGAAGTGCAGCAACGCGCCTATGCTTCCGCGCTCATCCTGACCATTATCGTGCTGAGTATCAGCCTCGGTTCGCGTTTGCTCGCGGCGCGGGTCGGCAAGTTCAGCATCAAATAACCCGCGCGGAGGAGAAATTCATGACACCCCATCTTCAAGTCCGCAGCCTGAATGCCTGGTACGACAGACAGCAAGCCCTGAAAAACATCAACATCGAAATCCCGCAAAAGCAAATCACGGTTATCATGGCCTTCCGGCTGCAGCAAAACCAGCCTGCTCAAAACCTTCAACCGCTTTTTTGAACTGACCGAAGGCGCCCACCTGGAAGGGGGAGTGATTGTCGATGGCGAGAATATCTACGCCAAAGATGTCGACGAAACCGAAGTGCGCAAGCGGATTGGTTTGCTTGCCCAACGCCCGACCGTGCTGCCGATGTCAATCTATGAAAATGTCGCCTACGGATTGTATATTCATCGCATGAGGAAAGATACCCGCGCCTACAAGGATGCCGTGCGGCACTATCTCGAACTGGCCGGATTGTGGGAGGAAGTCGGCACGACCCCGCGACGGCGCTCTCGATTGGCCAGTAGCAGCGCCTGTGCCTGGCGCGCGGGCTGGCCGTAGAGCCTGAAATTATCCTGGGCGATGAACCGACTTCGGCCCTCGACCCCATCTCGTCCCAGCACATCGAACACAAACTGCTTGAAATCAAACAGCACTACACCACCGTCATTGTGACCCACACCCTGCGCCAGGCCAAACGATTGGCCGATTATGTCGTTTTCATGTACCTGGGAGAAGTGGTTGAAGCCGGGCCGGCGCGCGAGGTTTTTTCCAACCCAAAGCAGGAACGAACCAGGCAGTATTTGGAAGGGCTGTTTTAATCAAAAAAGTCAATTCTCGGCCAGGCGTGAACGCACCTGCCGTAAAATGTACTGGCGCAAGTCATCCAGCAGGTCGCCGTACAGAACGCGCGCCAATTCAGCGGCAGATTTGACCAGCGGGCGCGTGACGTAGAGCGAGAGCGCGTATTCGAGCAGGGCATCCAGCACGAGCAGCTGCACTTCGGTGGAAAAAAGGGAGAGTTGCTGCGTGCCGCGTATCCGTTGGAGCCACTGGGGCGGCGTACCGGCCTGCACTTTGCTGCTGGAATCGACCTGCACCTCGACCTCGGGATGGGTGAAGACCAGCCCGCCGCGAATCAACGCGCCAAAATTGGCGTTGCGCGCCAACTTTAGCGAGAGCGTTTGCTCGATGATTTTGCGTCCGGCCAGCCAGGATTGGTCGAGCGGGGTGGTCAGGCTCTCCAGTGGGGCATCGGGCGATGGTTCACGTTGCCAGACGCCGCCCCGGCAGGTGACCCGTCCGCGCCAGTGCCTGGTCTCGAACAGCCAGATGCCGGTCGGCCCGATGACCAGCACATCCACATTGAGACTGCTTTGCAGGAAGGGGCTGCGCGCGGCGAAGTAGTCGTCTGGCAGGTGTTCGGCCAGGTACTTAAGGAAAGAAATCTGTCCGGCTTCGGCAAAATCGGCGTTTTCGAGCCTGTCCTGACTGGAGACGGCCTGCCACCACTGCTCGGTCAGGTCGAGCGAGGCTTGCGGCTCTTCGGGCGGGGGCTGAATCTTTGCCAGGGCGGTAATCGCCAGCAATTTTTCGGCAATGGGCAAAATCAGGATGAACGCCTGGATGACATTGATGACCCCAATCGGTAAGAGGAACGGGCGCAGTTGCGGGTAATTTTCGATAAGCGCGCCAATGACCGCCATGAGCAGGACAACGCCCGCCAGCAATGCCAGCACAATGCGCAGGGTGCGCTTCTCGAGGCGGATTTGGGCCTGGATGGTTGCTGCGGCGCGTTTCAGGCCTTGCTCGCGCGCAAAGCCGACCGATTTGGCCCAGGCGGTCTCCCAATTCTTGAGCGCCTGCTGCTCCAGCTCGCGGGCAGCCTGGTAACCTTTGGAGAGATTGGTCCATTCGGGGTTGATGATGCGCATGGTGTCTCCGATGGGGTTTCGATATGCCGCGAAACCACCGGCTGCTCGAACCCGGACTGCTTAAAAATGCAGGGTGAAACACTGCCTGAAACAGCCAGGCTAAAGTTGTAATCTCATTTTACAACCAATGCGGTTGAAAACCCAAGATTAAATCGGCTCGAGGTTTTTTTGCAAAAAAGGCGGCCATTTGGATTCTCTACCGGACAAACTTCGTGTTGGTTTGTCATTTCGAGCGACAGCGAGAAATCTTCTCCCAGTGCGCAAGATTTCTCCCCGCTGCGCGGCTCGAAATGACAAGAATTAAGATAT
>DAOTZM010000239.1:0-7660 GCA_034434035.1 Anaerolineales bacterium | reverse complement strand
GTATCGAATATCGAGTATCGAATATCGCGTATCGAATATCGAATATCGAGTATCGAGTATCGCGTATCTAATATCGAATATCGCTTACATCTGCCGCAGTTGTTTTTGGCGCAGGATGATGGAGAGGATGATAGGGACGCCAAAGAGAGACATGACGACGTTGAGCGGCAGGATGCGCTGGCTGCCGGGAAGTTGGGCAATCCCGTCGGCCAGCAGGGCAAAGGCCGCGCCCATCATCAAGGAGGCGGGCAGCAGGGCGCGGTGGTCGGCAGTTTTGAACAGGCTGCGGGCGACATGCGGCACGGCCACGCCCACGAACCAGATGGGGCCGCAAAACGCAGTGGAGACGCCGGCCAACAGGGAGGCGCTGACGATAATCCAGGCGCGGGCGCGACTCACATTGAGGCCAAGCGAGCGGGCGTAATCATCGCCAAGCAGGAGAGCGTTGAGCGGTTTAATCATCACCAGCGCGATGAGCAGCCCCAGCAAGGTTGCTGGAATAAAGACGCGCATTTGACTCCAGGTGACGCCGCCAAAACTGCCCGCCGTCCACAGGCTGAAGACCTGCACGCGCTCCGGCTGGCTGAAGTAGATAAGCAGGCTGACCACCGCGCTGGCAAGGTAGCCAAACATCAGGCCTGTTACCAGCAAGGTCAGGGTGTTTTGGACGCGCCGCGCCAGGAGCAGTACCGCCCCCAACACCAAACCTGCGCCCAGGCTGGCCGCCACCGCCAGGGTCAGGTCGCCAAAAGCGCCCAGCCCGGCAACAAAGGTCAGGGCGATTCCACCGGTTCCCATCCCTAATATGACCATAGCGACGCCCAAACTGGCGCCGGAACTGACCCCCAGGATGTACGGGTCGGCCAGGGGGTTGCGAAAGAGGGTCTGCATTTGCAGGCCAGCCGAGGAAAGCGCCGCGCCCACCAGCACGGCGGTCAATGCTTTGGGCAGGCGGAATTTGAAGAGGATATCGGCCCAGGATGCCTTATCAGGCGTTCCGCCCAACAGGATGTGAATGACCTGGTCGAAGGGAATCGCAATCGAGCCAAACGCCAGGCTGAAGGCGAAGGCGAGCAGCAAAAGGAGGATGAGGAGCGGGAAAAGCCAGCGGGACATCAGTATTCAGTGTTCAGTAAACAGTGAAAATAAAGAAAGATTGTCGAAAGCCGAAGGTTTGGATGCGACGTTCGACTTTCGACGTTCTCGTTTCAACAGGTTACTTCACCTGCCGGTAGTACACCAATTCGTGATTGGGCAGCAGGTCGGGGTGCAGGATGGCGATGAGGTCGGCGAGGACGAGTTCAGGGTGGATGACGGCGCTTTCATAATAGTCATTGCCGCCGGTGGGACTGGTTTTGGCGTCGTTGTTCCACACGCTGCCGTTTTGGAAAGCAGCGAAGTCGGCGTAGCGGGCGTCCGTGGCTTTCAGGTCATCGAGCGAACCAACGTAGCCTACGTTGAGCCAGAAATCGGCGGCCTGGGCTTTCTCGAAGACGGCCTCGACGGAAAGCGGCAGGCTGCCTGTGGATGGTTCGTCACTCCACAGGTAGTTGGCTCCGGCGTCGCGCAGGAAGGCGGCGGCGAAGCTCTGTCCGCCGGGCATATACCAGGTTCCCTGGTAGGCTGAGCCGGTGAAAACGGTCGGCCGCTGTTTGACGGCAGCGGTAAGGGCGGCCAGTTCCTGGTAGGCTTGGGCTGTTTGGGCAAACAGGGTTTCAGCCTCGGCTTCTTTGTTGAAGAAAGCGGCGATGAATTTCAGCCATTCGGCGCGGCCCAGCGGGGAGGTGTCCATCCATTCGGCGTTGATCACCACTTTCTGCCCGGCCTGCAGCAAGACGGGGTGGGCGTCATAGTCCGGCGCGCCGGAGCCGTAGGTCATCACCAGGTCGGGGGAAAGTTCCAGCACTTTTTCTACATTGACGCCTGAGCCATAGCCGATGGAGGCCAGTTTGCCTTCTTCGGCCATTTTCAGGACTTTGGGGTTGCTGACGTAGGTGGTGTCATCCACGCCAACCAGGCGGTCGAGCAGGCCGAGTTCATCGAGTGGCGGCAGGTAGGTAGTGGACATGGTAACGATGCTCTGAACGGGGACGGTGATGATTTGTTCATCGAGGAACCCTTCGGGGTTCGGAGCGCCGCACTGCACGAGCGCATATTGAATGGATTCAGCCGCGCCGGGCCAGGGGGTGTTTACAGTGATAACTTTGTAGTAGCCGCGATATTCCATTAAGAAGCCGGTGGTGTATTGCAAGGCGGCTTTTTCAGGGAAGTAATCCATATTGGGGTCGAACTGCCCTTCGGGGATGCAGCCCTCAGTCAGGTTTTGGGTGGGCGCTTCGATAACAGGCGCGGCTTCGGTGGGGGCCGGGGTGGGCGGAACAGTGGCCGGCGCGGGGGCGGGCGTGGCTGCCGGGGCGCAGGCGGCCAGTAAAAGGGCAAAGGTGAGCAGGGTGAAGGTGATTTTGCGAAACATGCTTATCTCCAGGTGGGTGGTATTCGGTATTCGGTATTCGGTATTCGGTATTCGGTATTCGGTATTCGGTATTCGGTATTCGATATTCGATATTCGAGTATTCGATGTTCGATATTCGAGTATTCGATGTTCGAGTATCGAATATCGCGCGTCGAATCAAAATCCCCTGCCTTTTCGGGTCAGGGGAGGGGGAGGGCAAATCCGGGTCAGATGCGCCGTTCCCACCTCCTTTCTGCGAGAGAGTGGAGAACCAACGACCAGGGCGGCGACCTGACTTGTTCGGACGATATTCGAATACTCGAGAATCGAATGACGAACTTACAGTTGCGCGACAGTGCCGGACTTCACCGTTTGGCGTCACCGGCTTCGCCTTTGAGCCTTCCCATCCGGGGGTAAGGCACCCTGGGCGATTAAGTTGTGTAGTTGATTGTATGACGCGCAGACTGCGCTGTCAATTGACAAATGTCATAAAAAAAGCCGCTCAGTCGAGCGGCTCCCGAAAGTCATAGATTCCATCGCGGAAGGGCCACTTGCGCCCACAGCCGGGGCAGCGCAGGTGGTCGCCCCGCTCGTCGAGCGGATGCGCGCCGCATTCGGGGCATTGGAACCAGTGCAGGATGTCATCGGGCGTGTGGCGGGGCAGGATGGAATCCTGTCCCACAGCGGCTTTGACGAAAACGCTCGGCGTGACCTGGAAGAGTTCCCCGGTTGGCTGGAAGAGACCGTCGAGCGCGGCCAGGAACCCGGCGGGGAGAACTCGCTTGAGCAGGCCGAGGCGGAAGTGGGAAACGGTCAGGGTTTTCTCAACGCGAAAACCCAATTCCCCCAACCACTGGTAAATGGCTTTGGGGTGAAAGTCGAAGTTGAGTTTGACGAATTCGACCGGTTCGAGGGTGAACGGGCTCCAGGGCTGCCGTCCCAGCCAGTAGCGCAGGATGGCTTTCAGGTTGTGTTTGTTGGCAAACTCTAAAATGAATGTCGCGTTGCCGCCCAATACGCGTCGGATTTGCGCCAGGGCTTTGGGGGCGTCGGCCATGTGGTGCAGGGTGCGAATCATGGTCGCGCCGTCGAACAGGGCATTGACGAAGGGCAGTTTGTAGATGTCCGCCGCGACGTAGATGTAACGGGGCGAGTCGCCCAATCGGGCGCGGGCCTGTTGCAGTTGGGTGCGCGAATAGTCGAGCAGCACGATTCGGTCGTAGCCGGTATAGCGAGGCGTATTTCGCCCGGCGCCAGCGCCCAATTCGAGGAGGAGGCTGCCTTGAACGGGTAACATCCGGCGCAGGGCAATCTGCTCCGCTTTATCTTCATAGTCGCGCCCGCCCTTTTCCCAGAACGAGGTCTGGTAGTCGGAGCCTTCGTAGTCGCAAACGGGGGTTTCGGTCATCAGTATCCAGTTTCCAGTGTTCAGTATTCAGCGGCGTCACGGTTTGTAAAGTAAGGGGCCTGCTCTTCGTGGATGGAGAGGGCTTCGGGGTTGCAGAAGGAATCGGCTTTGGACATCATGCCGCCTAACATGCGCCCGATTTCTTCGCACTTCTCGACCAGTTCCCGGGTTTGTTCAAGCGAGATGTAACCGCAATCCAGGGCGATTCCGAGCCAGTGTTGGGTTTCGTGCTGTTCGCCATCGGCGTCGGTCAGTTTGCTGATGAAATGCTTCTCGTAACGTCGTTTTGCCCAGGCTTCGGCAATTTGGGCGCCAACCGAGCGCGAGGAACGGCGGATTTGGTCGGTCAGGGAGCAGGCTTCCTCTTTTGGGAACCTTTTCGTCAGCGCGAAAATCTCCCTGGAAATCGCCCGGGACTTTTTGTAAACCAACAAGTCTCGGAAATTATTGACATATTCCAGGTCGCCCATGTTACCTCCGGGGACAGTGTTCAGTGTTCAGTGTCCAGTGTTCAGTGTTCAGTGTTCAGTGTTCAGTGTTCAGTGTTCAGTGTTCGTAACTTTACTGGTTACTGGTTACTGGATACTGGATACTGGTTACTGGTTACTGGATACTGGATACTGGTTACTGGATACTGTCTTATCGTCCAATGGCTCGATACTGGAAGCCCATCTCTTTCATCCGCTCCGGGTCGTAGAGGTTGCGGGCGTCCATGATGACCGGGGTTTTGAGCAGGCTTTTGAGTTTTTCGAGGTCGATTTGCTTGAATTCGTTCCATTCGGTGACGACGATGATGGCGTCACTGCCGGCGGCGGTTTCGTAGGGGTCGTGGCACATTTGCACGGCGGGCAGGATGCCGCGGGCTACGTCCATGGCGACCGGGTCGTAGGCGCGCACGGTGGCCCCGGCGGCGGTCAGTTCGTGGGCGATGTCGATGGAGGGGGCGTCGCGCATGTCGTCGGTGTTGGGTTTGAAGGCCAGCCCAAACAGGCCGATGGTTTTGCCGCTGAACGAGCCGACCATTTTTTCCGTCCAGCGTACCACCTGTTTGCGGCGGTCGTAGTTGACATCCATGACATTGTTGAGAATGCGCGGGTCGAGGCCTTTTTCTTCGGCCATGTAGGCCAGGGCCTTGACATCCTTGGGGAAACACGAGCCGCCCCAGCCCAGGCCGGCGTCGAGAAAGTGACGGCCAATTCGGGCGTCGTAGCCCATCCCGGCGGCGACTTCTTTCACGTCCGCGCCGTAGGCTTCGCAGATTTCGGCGATTTCGTTGATGAAGGAGATTTTGGTCGCCAGGAAGGCGTTAGAGGCGTATTTAATCATCTCGGCGGTGCGCAGGTCGGTGATGACGATGGGCGCGCGCAGGGGCAGGTGCAGTTGGGCGACTTTGTTGGCGGCGTCTTTGTCGAAGGAGCCGATAACGGTGCGGTGCGGCTGGCTGAAATCGCCGATGGCCGAGCCTTCGCGCAGGAATTCGGGGCAGGAGACGACTGCAAAGTCGATGGGCTGGGGCTGGGCGCGTTTGACGATGTCGGCCACCCAGTCGCCGGTGCCAATCGGCACGGTGGATTTGTTGATGATGATGAGCGGGGCGGTCATGTTGCGGGCGATGGATTCCGCTGCCGAGGCAACGTACTGCAAATCGGCCTCGCCATTGACGCCCGAAGGCGTGCCGACCGCGATAAAGGCGAACTCGGTGCCTTGCAGCGCTTCGGCGTAATCGGTGGTGAAAGAGAGCCGCCCGGCTTTGACATTGCGGCGCACCAGTTCTTCTAGCCCCGGTTCGTAGATGGGCATGATGCCCTTTTTGAGATTTTCGATGCGCTGTTCGTTGACATCCAGCGCGATGACCTTGTTGCCCAGGTCAGAGAAGCAGGCGCCCGTTACCAGGCCCACATAACCAACGCCGACTACACAGATTTGTTTCATAAGTATCCTCGTAAGTTATTCAGATTTGACTCTATTGCAAAATAGCCTAAACAATTCCGCAGAGCGAGCAGGGTTCTCGCAAAGCCGTGGAGTTCGCAAAGAAAACTTGCATACTTTTCCTTCGCTCCCACAGAGAGCGTGGGATTTTGCGCCCTTGGCGGCCTGGCGTGAGACTTTTTTGCCCTGAATCCCGGATTCGATTTGCAAATTCGTGAACCTCTGCCTCAATTGGTGAACTCAGTCCAGCACTTCCATCAGGCAGCGCTGGATTTCTTCATAGGTAGGAACGCCCGCCATGCCCGGACGCTTCACGGAAATGGCCGCGACCTGGTTGGCAAAACGGGCCGATTCCCAGGGGTCGCGGGTGTTGAGCAGCCTCGTGAAAAAGGCCGCTGCAAAGACATCGCCCGCCCCGGTGGCGTCCACTTCATCCACTTTGGGAGCGCGGAAGCGGCGGCTGTCGCCGTGCCAGAAGACCCTGGCCCCGGCAATCCCTTCGGTGACGGCCAGCAGCCGCCCGGCAAGGGCGTACTGCTCAATCAATTCCTCGTTCCCGCCGACATCTTCCAGACTGAATACCACCGCCCCGGCCCCTTGCAGCGCGGATTCGGCCCCATCCCATGCGCGCGGGTGGACGAGGCCGTTTTCGTCCCAGGCGCGCATCCAACCCTGGGGAGTCAGGCCGAGCAGGGAAGGGCGAAAGCCGGGGGGCAGGACAGAGTCCACTTCCTGCGCCACCGGGGCCAGGTGGATGATTTTGGCGCGCCGCCAGGCTTCGGGGACGATGGCGAAGTCGATTTTGGGCGCGACCCGGCGGATGTGCTGGGTGCGTCCCTGGGGGGTGTAGGTGTTCTCGAAGGTGGTGCTGGCTTCGGCCTCGCCCGACACGACCGGGATGCCCTCCAGCCCATCGAGCGGAATCTCGCTGCCGCGCATGGTGACTATCCCCGCGCGCAAACCGAGCGCGCGCGCGGTGAGCGCGGAATAAACCGCCGAACCGCCCAGCGCAGGGCCGGAGGGCGTCAAATCGACTGTGATGTGGCCGATGACGAGGTAGTCCACCGGTTCGAGAGGAACGATTTGCAGCATGGTGGCCGAATTATAACCGGTATATCCCCCGCGCAAGACCGTTACGGTGGCTGCAAGAACAGGCAGCGTTTTCTTGCCAGCCGATTGATGAGAATAACAGTCGGCGCGGCAATCCCAACAGCCGCGCCGACTGTTATTGTATTATTCCGCGACGATTACATTGGCGCAACTCTTGCTGCGCGGCGCAGTATATCGCAGTCAGGTTGTGGAATAAATTCCGCGTGAGCCGATGGACTACGGCTCGATTTCTTCGTACTCGAAATTATCGAATGAGGCGCCCACGGAGTGCCAATCGAAATACAAACCGACCACCGATGGCTCCACCATCACGCCATAGGCTACAAAAGAGACCTTTCCATTCAAAATCATGGAGATGTCTGCGCCGCCGCCGCTTGTGGGTTTGACCACCACTTCGAGGCGGTTGGTGAGCTTGCCGGCCTTAATTAATTTATTGAAGATTTTATTCCCGGCGGCGTTCAACACATCCCAGTCGTTGATGCCTTTCTGGCGGGCAAGGACGGCAACTTGCAGGGGGGAAATTCCCAGAATGGTCTTGTACTTCTTCCCCTGGCCCACTAACAGGCCGTAAAAACGGTCTGTATATCCTTCTGTGAAGGTGGTATCGACGGCGATACGGTAGTAGGCTGCTTCCCCGCAGGCTTTGCAAATCACCGAATGCGACTGTTCAGATGTATCTCCTTTGACGGGATAAGGCCCTGCCAGCAATACGCCACCCTCCCAGCGGCAGCCGTCGCAGTCCCAGGCTTCGGTATTCTCTT
>DAOTZM010000238.1:0-14554 GCA_034434035.1 Anaerolineales bacterium | reverse complement strand
CGCGTCGCCGAACGCACGGCTGATTTGGAACAACGCACGCTGGAATTGGAAAAAAATTCCAGGGAAATAGAACGCCGCGCCAGCCAGTTAAGGGCAGTCGCCATGGTGGCGCGGGCGATTTCATCGATTCAAGACTTGCAAGCCTTGTTGCCCAACATTTCAACGGTCATCAGTAAAGAGTTCAATTTTTATCACACTGGTATTTTCCTCGTGGACGATGCCAAAGAGTATGCCGTGCTGGCAGCAAGCAATTCAGAAGGCGGCCAGCGCATGTTGAAGCGCAACCACAAACTGAAAATCGGCGAGGTAGGTATCGTGGGCTTTTCGGCAGCGACCGGCCAGGCGCGCATCGCGCTCGATACCGGAGAAGACGCCGTTTATTTTGACAATCCCGACCTGCCCGCCACCCGCTCCGAAATGGCGCTTCCCTTGCGCGTCGGGGAGAATATCATCGGCATTCTTGACGTGCAAAGCGAGCAGACCGGCGCCTTCGATGAGGAAGATATCGAACTGTTGTCGATTGTTGCCGACCAGGTCAGCATCGCCATCCAAAACGCCAGGCAATTCCAGGCAGCCCAAAAAGCCGCCGAGGAAGCCGAGGAAGTCTACCGCCGATACATCCGCAGTGAATGGCGCACGCTGGTGCGCGAGACCAGGCGGCTGGGATACCGCTATTCGAAAGCCGGGATTGGCCCGCTCAAAGCGCCAATTCATTCATCAGAGGCCGCAGAGGCCGTCACAACCGGAAAAACCAACGCCTCGAAAAAAGAAACCCGCTCGCAGATTGTCGTGCCGATTAAGTTGCGCGGCGAAGTCATCGGTATTTTGAACGTCATGGCCGACAGTGAGCGGCCCTGGGACCAGGATGAAGTTGATATAACGGAAGCTGTGGCAGAGCGCGTGGCCCTGGCCGTCGAAAATGTCCGCCTGCTCGAGTCGTCGCAATCCCAGGCATCCCGCGAACGAACCATCAGCGCGGTGACATCCCGCATCGGCGCTTCGGTTAATATGCGCAGCATCCTGCAAACTGCGGTCGAAGAACTTGGGCGCATCATTCCCGGGTCGGATATTGTTATCCAACTCGGCCAAGAGAATGAAGATAAATAAGGGTATCTCTGATGAAAGAATGGCTTGAACGACTGTTTATCTCGCCTGACGATGACGAAGTATCGTATATTCGCTTGCTGCACACAATTCTAGGCGTGTCTGGTGTTGGCGTGCTGCTCATTATCGTTGGCCTGCTCATTACTCAACCTGAGCTTGGCATGCCAATCTATATACTTATCGCGGTGGAACTGGTCGTTCTTGCGGCAATCGTGCTTTCCATAAGAAAAATTCACTGGCCTGGAAAAATCCTTATCCCATTAGTGACTGTAGCAGCAGTGACTGTCCTGGCGAATTTGTCGAACGGTATGCACGATACATCAATGGCAGGCTTTGCGGCGGTCATTGTGATTGGCGGCTTGATGTTGGGCAAGCAAGCCATTCCTTTTATCACCTTCCTCACGCTTATTGGCATTTCAATCGTGACCTACCGCGATATGAATGGTTTGAACGATTCTTTCATGGCAGTAAAAACCGGTTTCGATGATTTATTGGTATTCACCGCAATTCAACTCATCATTGCCGCATCCTTGAATGCGCTCATGGCTCGTCTAACCGCAGCGCTGCAAAAGTCGCAAGAAAATGAAAAAGCCCAAGTACAGGCAAACGAAGAGCTTCGCCGGCTTCAATCTACCCTCGAAGAGCAAATCACCAAACACACCCTGGAACTGGAACAGCGTTCGCATGAACTATCAGACCGAACCGTTCAACTGGAAATTGCAAACATCCGTGCCCAGCGGCGCGCGGCGCAGCTCCAGGCAATCTCAGACACCACCAACGCCATCACAAGCGCGCGCAGCCTCGAAGCGTTGCTGCCGCGAATCGTGAACGTGGTGAGCGAACGGTTCAATTTTTACCATGTCGGAATTTTCCTGACGGACGAAGCCAACCAGTTTGCCATCTTAAGCGCGGCCAATTCTGAAGGCGGCAAGCGGATGCTGGCGCGCGGTCACCGGCTGGAAGTCGGCGCGCAAGGGATTGTAGGGTACGTGACGGGGAGCGGCAATCCGAGGATTGCGCTGAACACCGGCACGGACGCAGTCTTTTTCAACAACCCTGACCTGCCCGATACCCACTCAGAAATGGCTATCCCGCTGGTCATCGACAAGCGAATTATCGGCGCATTGGACATTCAGAGCAGGCAAACCAACGCTTTTACCCAGGAAGATGTCGAAGTGCTGTCCACCCTGGCAGACCAGATAAGCATTGCCATCGAAACAGCCCGCCTGTTCGAAACCAGCCAAAAAGCCTTCGCCGAGGTCGATACCATCTACCGCCAATACCTGCAACGCGAGTGGAGCCGCTTGAGTGCGACCGAAGATGTCATCGGGTTCCAATATACAGTCACCGGCGCGCAGCCCTTGAAATCCAGGCTGCAAGCGAAGGAAATCGGCCAATCCCTGACCAGCGGCCAGGTCTCCGTCGAGACAGGGGAAAACGCCACCCTGACCGTTCCGATTAAAGTGCGCGATGAAATCATTGGCGCGCTGAATGTTCGGGTTCCCCAAAAGGATATCTGGAAACAGGATGAAATCGCAATTGCCCAGGCAATTGCCGACCGCGTAGCCGTCTCTGCCGAAAACGCCCGGCTGTTCCAGGAGTCGCAATTACGCGCTGAAAAAGAGCGCGCCATCGGTCAGATTTCCGAAAAATTGAGCGCATCCGTCAATCTGGAGAATATTTTCCGCACAGCACTACAGGAACTCGGGCAACTTGTTCCAGGTTCCCAGGTGTTCGTCGAGTTCGAAACCGACCAACCAGCCTGACAACAGGACTTTCGCATGAACAGATTGAATTTACTTTATCGTGCATTGTCACCTTCCTCGCGCAGGGTATTTTGGGTCCTTGCCGCCATTGCGTTTGTGTTGACTATTTTTAGCATTGCCCTGTTTCGGTCCCTCCTGCTATCAGGGTCGCTGCTAGACCTGGCCGGTATACTGATTCCCTATGCGCTGGCATTTGTTGCCTTCATCAGTGCCATCAGCCTGCTATACAACCGCGTTCAGTTTGGGGCCTGGCTCTTTTTCCTCAGCGCGATGGCTGCCATGCTGGCGGTGCCTTTCATCCAGGAAGGGGCTGCTTTCCCGGCGGCTGTGTTGGTACTGGTTGTCACGGTTCTGATTCCGCTGCAAGCCACAGGTGGACGCAATGCGACATTGATTGCGGTGAGCGGTTTTGTTGTGGCCGGCCTGATTATCGCCGTAGACATATTCTGGACGGGCGCGCGCGCCAGGGTTGCCCCACGCGATGCGCCAAGCATCCAGGCGGCAACCGCTGCCCTGGGCCTTATCTTACTGATTGCAATCCTGATACTGTATCCATCCTTCAATCTGCGCACCAAACTCCTGCTCATCAGCCTGGGAGCCAGTCTGCTCTCGGTCATTGCTGTCGCAGGGGCCTCGACTTTTTACACCCAGCAGGCCCTGACACAAAACACGCGCGAAAAACTCCTGATAGCAGCCGGGCATGCCGCCGACTCAATCGATGCCTATATCGAATTCAACATGAACATCTTACAAACAGAGGCCTCCCTGCCGGTTTTCAGCAGGTATCTCTCCAAACGGCAGGGATTGGCAGAAGTGCGCGGCACAATCCACAACCTTGCCCGGCGCGATACCCGAAACATCAGTTCCTACGCCTTGCTGGACAGTACCGGCATGACGGTATGGGATACCCGCAGCGCGGGCATCAGTCGCAGCCAGTCAAACCAGGATTTCTTCATCAACCCCTTCACGACCGGCAGGGTCTATGTCAGTCCGGTGCGCTTCACTACGGAGCAGGCTGAGAATGTCTTCTACATCAGCGCGCCGGTGCGCGACCCTGACAACGGTTCTATCCTGGGCGTCCTGCGGGTGGAAATTCGCGCCTCGCTTTTGGAAGGCATCATTCGAGATAACATGGGCGCTGCCGGGCAAGCATCGTACCCCATCCTGCTGGATGAGTACAACCTCATTCTGGTAGACCCTGTCCACCCGGAATACATCGGACGTTCTCCCGGTCGATTGAGCCAAGAGCAGGTAGATTTCTTGAAACGCCAAAATCGCCTGCCTGCTAACACCAACGAGGCTGAAATTTCCCTTGAAATGAGCGCCTTTACCAGGGGGTTGAACAATATCAACGCGACTCCGTTTTTCGAGAGCGGCGACCGCGCCTTCGGGGAAGCAATTCAGGGGGCTGCCAGGTACGTATTCAGGCAGCCCTGGAAGGTTGCGTTCGTGCAACCATCTTCTGTAGCCCTGGCGCCCGTCTTGGAACAAACCCGCGCAATTACCGCCACAGCCTTGATAACCAGTTTTCTGCTAGGGATACTCACGCTCTTTGTCTCCCGCACGATTACCAGCCCGGTCGCGCGCCTGACTCGCGCCGCCGAAGAAATTTCGAGCGGAAACCTGGAGGCCCGCGCAGATGTCCAGTCACAAGACGAACTCGGCACCCTGGCTGCTACGCTCAATGCAATGAGCGACCAACTGAAGCAAACCCTGGCCGGACTGGAAACAGCCATCGCCGAACGCACCGCCGACCTCGAGCAACGCGGGCAGGAACTCGTACAACGTTCTACAGAACTGGAGTTGGCAAACCAGCGCTCCGAGCGCCGCGCCGCTCAATTGCTGGCCGTTTCGACGGTATCGAACGCCATCGCAACCGTTCAAAACCTGGATGAACTCCTCCCGCTCATTACGCGCACGATAAGTGAAAAATTTGGCTTCTACCACATTGGCATCTTCTTCAACGATGCCAGCAACCAGTTCGCTGTTTTGCGAGCGGCAAACAGCCAGGGCGGGCAGCGCATGTTGCAGCGCGGACACCGGCTCAAAATCGGCGAAACCGGCATCGTTGGCAACGTTGTGGCGATGGGGCGTCCCCGCATTGCGTTAGACACCGTATCGGATGCCATCTTCTTCAACAATCCCGACTTGCCCGACACCCGCTCAGAGATAGCCCTGCCGCTGCGGGCCGGCCCAATTGTGATAGGCGCGCTCGATGTGCAAAGCACCGAGCCAAACGCCTTTACGGAAGAAGACGTGGAAATCCTGAACACCCTGGCCGGACAGGTGAGCATTGCCATTCGCAACGCGCAGTTATTTGAAGAAATCCAGCGTTCGACAACGGAACTCCAAATGCTCTTGCAGCAAGATGCCCGCGAACAATGGCAGCGCATGATTCACAGCCAACAGCGGGCCGGGTATTACTACGACGGCGCCACATTGATGCCGCTCGAAAAACCCGTCGAAAAGGATGGAGAGGTCATTCTTATTCCTGTCACGGTGCGCGGCCAGGTGATTGGCAGCCTGGGAATTCGCCCGCCTGCCGGCCGCCGCCTCAAACCCAATGAAATGGATATCATCAAGGCGGTTGGCGAGCGACTGGCCATCTCGGCAGAAAACGCCCGCCTGCTCGAAGACTCACAAAAGCGAGCCGTCAAAGAACGCACTATCGGCAAGATTTCAGAACGGATTGGCGCCGCGGCGAGTCTCGACAATGTGTTTTACGCCCTGATGGAAGAATTGGGCCAGTTTCTGCCCGAGTCAGAAATTCTCATTCAGTTCAACCAGGAGAATGGCTAAGGTTTCAGCCAACTCCCTGATGAACGATAGAACAAGGTCAAGCAAGTTATAGATTGTGAACCGAGGCTGTTTATTATGTTGAAAAATATCCTCCCACTTGGGACCTCGTCCTCCGATGCCAGCAGGTATCTACCCTGGAATCGCCGGATTGCTTTTCGAGTCATTCTATGGACCTTGATTATTTCAGCCCCACTGCTTTTGGGAATCTCTGCTTTCATTGGAATTTCAGCAACTTCGATTGTTCGCGAACAGGCCAACGTCGTCTTGGGAGAGAGGAACCGGCTGGTCGAATCCAACCTCAATACCTGGCTGGCATTGTACGGGAACGCAACGCAGGCTCTTGCCTTGCAGCCAGACATAATCAGTATGAACCCGGCGCAACAAAAGCCCGTCTTGGAAACACTGACAGACACCTATCCCAACCTGTACCTGGCGCATACCCTCGACCTGGAAGGCGTCAATGCAGCCCGAAGCGATAACAACAATCCCTTGAGATATGGTGACAGGCAATGGTTTCAAAGCGCGATGAACGGAACGCCGCTGACCTACGAACTCGTCGTCAGCCGAACGCTCGGCAGGCCCGCGCTCAGTATTTCAGCCCCAATCTTAAGTCCTTCCGGCGAGGTTATCGGCGTCGCTGCCATAAACACGCTGCTCGATGACATCTCTGACGCGGCAGGAGCGACAAAAATCGGGGAAAGGGGTTATGTGTTTGTTGTCGATGAATTGAACCGCCTGGCAGCCCACCCGGATACAAACTTGACCAGCGGGGACAGTTTAGTCGATTTCAGCAACTACCCGCCGGTCGCCGCGCTGCGCCAGGGCAGTTTAGGACTGCTGGAATTCACCGACGAAAATGGCGTCTTGTGGGTTGCCTACCTCTCCAGGATGGAGAATAACTGGGGTGTTATCTCCCAACAACCCCGCTCAGAACTGCTGGCGGCAACGTTGCGCGTCCAAACGATAACCATCGCCGCCGCCCTCGCCGGACTGTTCATCTTGCTCACCTTGCTCGGTCTGACCATCAATCGAACGCTCCAGCCCATTGGAAAGATGACCCAAACCGTAGAAGCCATCAGCGCGGGCGACCTGAACCAAAGGGTGGAAGTGAGCGACAACAATGAAATCGGAATTTTGGCGACCGCTTTCAACAATATGACGGCGCAGCTGCGCGATTCAATTGCCAATCTCGAAAACCGCGTCACCGAGCGAACGAACGACTTAACGCGCAGCACCGAAGAACTGCAACAACGCTCAGTGGAGTTGGAACAATTCAACCAGCAGGTACTAATCCGCGCTTCACAACTCCAGGCCCTGGCAGAAGTCTCCCGCGCCATCGCCAGCATTAACCAGCTGGAAGTCTTGCTTCCCACTGTTACCCGGGTGATTAGCGAACATTTTGGTTTTTATCATGCGGGCATTTTCCTGGTCGATGAAAACAATGAGTATGCTGTATTCAGCGCCGCCAACAGCCCAGGCGGGCAGAATATGCTCGCTCGAGGTCATAAGTTGAAGATAGGCCAGGGTATCGTAGGAAATGTGGTTTCATCCGGCGCGCCGCGCATTGCGCTCGAGACCGGAGCCGACTCGGTCTTCCTGAAAAACCCCGACCTTCCCAATACCCGCTCTGAAATGGCGCTGCCCTTGCGCGTTGGCGAGCAAATCATCGGCGCGCTCGATGTGCAAAGCACCGAACCGCAGGCTTTCAGCGATGAAGATGTTGAGGTCTTGAGCATTCTCGCCGACCAGGTGAGCATCGCCATCCAGAATGCGCGTCTCTTCGAGGAAACAAGGCGCGCAGCCACTGAGAATCAGTTACTGTTGCAACAGTATGCGCGCGAACAATGGTCAAGCCTCATCAAAAGCCGCAAGAAAATTGGCTATCGCTACACAGGGAAAGTGGAAGAACTCAAGGAAAAAATCGATGTTCCGGGGCCGGTGACTGCCAAGGTTCCTATCTCCATCCGAGGCCAGGTCATTGGAACAGTGGCCATCCGTTCGGCCAATCAACAAGGCTTCAGCCAGGATGAACTGGACATCATTCGCGCGGCAACCGAGCGCGCAGCCATAGCAGCCGAGAATGCCCGGCTTTTCGAACAAACCACCGAGCGCGCGGAACGGGAACGCAAGGTCTCAGAAATTACATCCAAAATCCGCTCCACCAACGACCCCAACGAGATGATTCAAATTGCCCTGAACGAATTGAAGCAAACGCTCAATATCAAGGATGCACGCATCCTTCCCTATAAACCTGCGCAGGAAGAAAAAGGCTAGGAGGACGCATGGTATATGTTATCGCTATTTCAAATGAAAAAGGCGGCGTAGCCAAGACCACCACAACCTACGCGCTGGGTGCTTCACTGGCAGAAATTGGGAAGAAAATCCTGCTCATCGACCTGGACCCACAGGGTAATTTAACCCTTGCCAACGGCATCGAACCCGGGAAAGCAGCGAATACCAGCGCTGACGTGCTGATGGCAGGGCTGAGCATCAAAGAAGCCCTGTGCAAGACCAGCACGCCAGGCATGGAGATTATCCCGTCCAGCCCGGCGCTTATCGACGCCGAACAACACCTTCCCGTGCGCAGTAACTATGCATTCGGGTTGAACAATGCCCTGCGTAAAGAAACCCTGGATTACGATTATGCGCTTTTGGATTGCCCGCCATCGATGGGAGCCATAACCTATAACGCCCTGACCGCCGCCGAACTCCTGATTGTGCCAACCCAGGCGGAATATTTTTCAGCCTATGCGCTGCGCGACATGATGACCCTCATCCGAAGGGTGCGAAGGGATTCCAACCCGCGCCTGGCCTACCGAATTCTCATCACCCTGCTCGACCAGCGCAACCGCACCCACAAAGTTATCCGCGAGCAACTCGAACAAACCTTCGGAAGCGGATTGTTCCAGACAGTCATTGAAATAGACACTCGCTTACGCGAAAGCCCCATTATCGGTTTGCCAATAACCCAGTACCGCCCGAACAGCCGCGGCTCGCTACAGTATCGCGTTCTGGCCCAGGAGTTAATCGACTATGTCCAGCAACAAAAAGATTCGCAATCGGCTTGATAAACTCTTTACCGAAATAGAACAGACCGAGAGCGAAGAAACCAGCATCGAGCAACCGGCCATCGCCAGGCAAGTCCTTGAGCCGCCGACAACAGCGCGTCCCAGGCGTTCTGCCCCCTTGCCTGTTGAGGTGCAAGCCAGCGTTACAACAGCAGTGGGTTCCGAGGCTTCAGTCGTCACCCTGCCATTCCAGGTCGCATCAGACTGGAACCTGTTGCAACTGGAAGCAGAACCAACCCGCCAATGGCAGGATGCCGAACAAAGTTTGGTGCGCCAGGTGGTAGACCAATTGGGATTGGCGCTGCAAAACGCAACCCTGTTCCAGCAGACAGAACGCCAAAACCGCGACCTGGCCGTTCTTAATGAAATGGGCCGCGAGCTGAGCACCCAACTCAACGTCAACCAGATTATCCAGACAATTTATCTATATACATCCCAGTTGATGGAAACAAGCAATTTTTTCGTCGCGCTCTACAACGAAGATACTGCCCAAATTAGTTTCCCTCTCCTGACCATCGACGGAAAACAAACGGAATATCCCAGCCGAAAACTAGGACAGGGATTAACCGATTACGTCCTTCGCAATCGTAAAGGACTGTTACTCAACGGTGATTTGCAGCCCCAAATGCGAGAACTGGGCATCGAATTTATCACCCTGGGCAACTCCAAACCTGCCGTCTCCTGGCTGGGCGTCCCCCTCAACATCGGCGGTAAAACGCTGGGGGCGATTGTGACTCAGAGCACAACAACGCCCTATTTGTTTGCCGAACGCGAGCGCGATTTGCTAACAGCCATTGCCAGCCAGGCTGCCATCGCCATTCAAAATGCGAGTCTGTTCCAGCAAATCGAATCCCAGAACACCGAACTGGCGGTTTTGAATGAAATGGCCCGAGAAATTTCTTCGCTGTTGTCGGTCGAAGATGTTGCCCAGGCCGTTTACAAATACGCAGGCCGATTGATGGATGTGACTGACTTCTTCGTCGGCATTTACCACCCTGAAACCGAGGAAATCTCCTTCCCGGCGATTTATTTCGACGGGCAGCCCAGCGTCATCGAAAGGATGAGTCTGGGAAACGGCATGACCGCCAGGGTCATCCATGACCGCGAAGCGCTCTTTCTTCCAGACCGGGTGGCCGAACGCGCCACAGAACTGGGAATAGAAATCCTCGCGCTGGGAGATGATGTCATCCCTGAATGCTGGCTGGGCGTGCCGCTGACGTTTGGGCAGCAAGTTTTAGGCGCAATCGTTGTTCAAAGCGTCAAAATGCCCAACATCTATACCGAGCGGCACAAAGACCTATTGACTGCGATGGCAAGCCAGGCAGCAATCACCATCCAGAACGCATCCCTGTATCAAAATATTCAAAAATCCCTGCGCGACCTCGAACTCATCAACCGCCTGACATCTACAGTCAGCGGGTCGCTCGAAATCCAGAGCAGCCTGCAAGTCATTGCCGAAGAATTCCAACAAACCTTCCAACTGGGTCATGTCGGCATTACCCTTTTCGATGCGGAATACAAATCTCTCAGCCTGACAGCCGATGCGCCCTTGCCCCAGGACGGCAAAGGAGATATCGGACTTGTCTTTCCTGTTGCTGGCAGTCTTGCAACTGAACAGGTGATAGAAACCAAGAAACCCGTCTTTGTGTACGGTGTTGCCAACAACCCAATGACAGCCAATATCAAGCATATCCTGGAAAAACGCGGCACCAAGAATCTGCTGATATTCCCGCTGCTTTCGGGGAACGAACTGGTTGGCACTGTAGGCTTCGACATTTTTGAGTTGGAACGCACCTTTACCGACGAAGAAATCCGCCTGGTAGAGACCATCCTGTTCCAGGCGGCGACTTCCATCCGTAATGCGCAACTGTTCACCCAAACCCAGTCATCGGAAGAACGGCTGCGCCGCCAAAACGAATACCTGGCAACAGCCACCGAGGTCAGCCGCCTGATTACCTCGACGCTGGACATGGACATCTTGTTCAACCGCGCGGCAGACCTGATTCGTTCGCGCTTTGGCTATTATTTCGTGGGTCTGTTCACCGTGGATGACAACAGTTACAACGCCATCCTGCGCGAAGGAACAGGCGCGGCAGGGGAGCAGTTGAAACACCGCCAATATTCATTACCGGTTGGCTCGAAATCCGTGATTGGTTCGGTAACAGGAACCGGCTCGACGCTGGTCGTCAATAACACCGCCCTCGACCCGCTGTATCGTCCCAACGCCCTGTTGCCTGAAACCCGCTCGCAGATGGGGATTCCGCTCAAAATCGGGGCGCGCGTCATCGGCGCGCTGGATATCCATTCCAACGAAATCAACACCTTCCACCCCGAAGAAATAGCGGTGCTGGAGACCCTGGCTGACCAGATTTCCGTGGCCTTCGAAAATGCCCGCTCGTATGATACAGCGCAGAAAGCCATTGAAGACATGAAACAACTCGACATCATCAAGAGCCAGTTCCTGGCGAACATGTCTCACGAATTGCGCACCCCGCTCAACTCGATTATCGGTTTCTCGCGCGTCATCTTGAAAGGCATCGATGGCCCAATTACCGAGCAGCAGCAACAAGACCTTTCGGCCATTTATAACTCCGGTCAGCACCTGCTGGGGTTGATTAACAATATTCTCGACCTGTCCAAAATCGAGGCGGGCAAAATGGAATTGACGCCCGAAGAACTTAATGTGGCTGACGCCATTGCCAGCGTCGTATCCACCTCCGCCGGCCTGGTCCGCGACAGGCCCATCAAACTCGTTCAGGAAGTCGAAAGCGGCCTGCCCGCCGTGCGCGCCGACCCAATGCGCCTGCGCCAGGTATTGCTCAACCTGATTTCCAACGCCGCCAAATTCACCGAAGAAGGTTCCATTACAATTAGCGCCAGCCTGCACACTCCATCCACAGGCATTCCTGAAGTGATGGTCAGCGTCACGGATACCGGACCCGGTATTGCGCTTGAAGACCAGAAAAAACTATTCCTGGCTTTTTCGCAGGTCGATTCCTCCGCAACCCGCAAAACCGGCGGTACCGGTCTCGGCCTGTCCATCTGCAAACGCCTGGTTGAACTGCATGGCGGCAAAATCAGCGTCCATAGCGCGCCTGGCAAAGGCAGTACGTTTTACTTCACCATTCCTCTCTTCAAAACCCTGCTCCCTGAGGCTAGTAAAGAAGAACATACCATCCTGTGCATCGACGATGATACCCAAATTATCAGCCTGTATGAACGCTATCTCAAACCGCAGGGATACAAGGTCATCGGGACAACCAATCCAATTACAGCCAGGGAGATTGCCCAACGCATCAAACCATACGCCATCACACTCGACATCATGATGCCAGAAGTGGATGGCTGGTCTGTCCTAAAAGAACTCAAAGCCGACCCCGAAACCCGCAACATCCCGGTCATCATTTGCAGTATTGTCGAAGAGGAAGAAAGAGGGTTTAGCCTGGGCGCCGCCGATTACCTGGTCAAACCCATTTCCGGCGAGGACCTGCTTGGCTCGTTACACTTGCTCAACGGCGATGGAAGTATCAAAAAGATCCTGATTATCGACGATTCTCCAGATGACCTGCGGTTGATGGAAAAAATCATCAACGAAAACGGCGGCTATCACGTGTTGACTGCGCAGGGCGGTGAACGGGGCTGGGAAACCCTGCTCGAAAAACGTCCCCATGCGGTTATCCTCGACCTGTTCATGCCGGATATGAACGGATTCACCATCCTCGAACGGCTGCGCACCACGCCAGAACTGCGCGACCTGCCCGTGGTTGTCGTAACAGGCGCCGAACTGGATGCCGAACAGAAAAAACAACTCGACAATTTCGGGAAAAACCTGCTGCAAAAAGGGATGCTTGGTGAAGAAGAGCTGTTCCAAACACTGGATAAAGCGCTCAAACGGCTGGCATCTACCCAGTAAAAGTAAAACAGAATTCATTCCGCAACCCCATTACGGCATCATCCGTGCCGCACTACAAAACGAAGGATTACTTTAACAGGAGCAAGGAATGCCCTTTGCAATTCACTGCCTGGATTGCGGGCAAGAGACGCCCTACCATCCACTCACCATCAACTGTCCAAACTGTAAAAGTCAGTGGAGACAGGCTGTTTATGATTATGATGAAGCGGCTCGCGTCCTGGCGCAGGAACTACCCAATCGCCCATTCGACCTGTGGCGATACCGAGAAGTGCTGCCCGTCCGCAGCCCCAACCCTGACCTGTACCTGGGCGAAGGCGGCACGCCGCTGATTCGCGCCGTAAACATGGGCATGATGCTCGGCTGCCCGGGCATTTACATCAAAGACGAACGCCAAGGCCCGACCGCTTCGTTCAAAGACCGCCAGGCCGCCCTGACCATCGCCGCGCTCAAGGAGGCGGGAATCACCGAATTGGTGGCGGCCTCCACCGGCAACGTCGCCATCGCCTATTCGGCGTATGCCGCCCGGGCCGGCATCAAACTGTGGGCCTTCGTCACCAGCCTCGTCCCGGCGGTAAAAATGCGTGAGATTGCGCTGTATGGCAGCCAGGTCGTAAAAGTAACCGGGTCGTATGACCAGGTCAAGCAAATTGCCGCCGAATTTGCCCAAAAACGCGGCCTGTATCACGACATGGGAACCCGCACCATCACTTCCGTCGAGGGCATGAAAACCATCGCCTATGAGGTATCAGAGCAACTGACCGAACAACTCGGCCCGCCCAAAGACGCGCATCCCGGTAAATTGCGCTGGCGCACCCCTGATTGGTACATCCAGTCCGTCAGCGGCGGACTGGGCCCGGTCGGCGTTGCCAAAGGCTACCGGGAAATGATTCAAATGGGTCTCACCGACCGGCTGCCCGGCATCATCGCCGTCCAGTCTGAAGGTTGCGCGCCAATGGTTCACGCCTGGAAAGACGACCTGGAAGAAGCCCTTCCCGTCACCAATCCCAAAACCCACATCGAGACGCTGGCAACCGGCACGCCCGGACGCTCCTACAGCCTGTTGCGCAAGGAAATGAAAGAACACGGCGGCCTGTTCGAGAGCGTCACAGACGAAGAAGCCTTCCGGGCCATGCATGTCCTTGCCAAGATGGAGGGAGTTTCCGCCGAACCGGCCTCCGCTGTGGCCTTTGCCGGGCTGTTCAAATTCATTCGCGCCGGGGTCATCAAGCCCACCGACATTGTGGTCGTCAATTGCACCGGCCACACCATGCCCGCCGAACCACTCGTTCTGGGCAGCGGGTGGGCGCGCAATGTCGTCTTGCCGCAGACAGAGACAACTGCCGTCAAAACAGACACCGAAGAAGAGGGGCTGTTGGCTGCCCTGAGCCGGGTGGCGCCTGACCGCTTCCCGCGCGTTGCCATTGTGGACGACACCGCCGATGCCCGCCGCCTGGCGCGCCGCATCCTGCAATCGCAGGGTGATTTCACTATTTTCGAAGCCGCGAGCGGACGAGATGGCCTCGAGCTGGTCAACCGCGAACATCCCGACCTGCTCATCCTTGACCTGATGATGCCCGAGATGGACGGCTTTGCGGTGCTGGAAGCATTGAAGGCCAACCCCGACACCGCGGAAATCCCGGTCATTGTCTCCACAGCCAAAGAATTAACCATCGACGAGAAAAACCGCCTGCAAGGGCAAATCCAGGCGCTCATGCAAAAAGGGGATTTCATGAGCGATGAGTTCTTGGAAGAAGTCAAGGCGCTGCTACGATAAAACGCAACCCTGCTTTCTCTACCGGACAAACTTCGTGTTAGTTTGTCATTTCGAGCGACAGCGAGAAATCTTCTCCCAGTGCGCAAGATTTCTCCCCGCTGCGCGGCTCGAAATGACAAGAATAAGATAT
>DAOTZM010000237.1:0-37117 GCA_034434035.1 Anaerolineales bacterium | reverse complement strand
TTCTCCGCGTTTACGACAAGCATTGCGCGCTCGAAAAACCTTCTTCAATGACTTGCGCGCTTTAACTCGCTGCATGGTCTTTGACCCATGGGATGATTTATTCTCCTTCCTGGAGGATGGCTTGGAAATTGTTCATACGCCGCCATAACTCAGTTTTGAATTTGGAATTGCTGTGTATATATAATTCGTCAGCCCAGCCAGCGCTCGGCTAGCTTTGGTAAATCGGTGGAATTCCCCTGGCGCAGGGTGCATTGCGGCAGGCTTTCGATGAACAGTCGTCCATATTGCTTGGTCAGCACGCGCCGGTCGAGGATGACGACCACGCCCCGGTCGCTGGCGGTGCGAATCAGGCGACCGAATCCCTGCCGGAATTTGAGAATCGCTTCGGGAACCTGGTATTCGCTGAAGGGTTCGTCGAAAGTTTCGGAGCGGGCGGCGATAATCGGGTCGGAGGGGACTTCGAAGGGCAGTTTGGTGATGACGACCACCGAAAGCGATTCGCCCGGCACATCCACGCCTTCCCAAAACGAGCGCGTGCCGAGCAAAACCGCCTGCGGGCTGGATTTGAAGGCCTCCAGCAGCGCGGCAGGCCCGGCTCCCTCGCCCTGTTCATAAACCTGGATTTCATGCTGGCTGAGGGGCCGCGCGATGGCTTGCGAAGCCCGTTTCAACTGGGCATAACTGGTAAACAAGACCAGCATTCGCCCGCCGGTGGCAACGGCGGTTTGGAGGATGGCGCGGTTGACGGCCTGTTCGTAACCGGGCTGGTTTGGCTCCGGCATGTCTTTGCCAATAAAGAGCAGGGTCGAGTTTTCGTAGTCGTAGGGCGAGCCGAGGGTCAATTCGTCGGCCTCGTCGGCATTTAGCACGCCGCGCAGGTAGGTGTAATCCCCGGCGGCGGTCAGGGTGGCCGAGGTCAGGATGACCGATTCTTTCTCGTGCCAGAGATATTGCTCGATGAGCGGCCCGACCCGCAGCGGGGCGGTGTTCAAGGTCAGGCGGTTGCTCTGCGGCTGGACTTCAATCCAGTAAATCGTTTCGGGATTGGGCTTGTGAATCATGCCGCTGATGGCGAGGTTGGCTTCGCTGATGCGCCGGTACAGGCTGCTGAGCGCGCCCGCTGAATCTTCGAGTTCCTCGATGCCATCGGCATACAATTCCCCGGCGGCTTTGTAGAGTTCACCGATGAGATTGACCAGCAAGGTCATGGTTTCGGCGGCGCTGCCCCAGGTGATTTCAATGTTGTCCCAACCGGGCTGGGTGCGGCTGGCGGGCAGGATGCGCGTGGAGAAGGCGTACAGGCTCTTCTGGCGGCCCTCCTGCTGGTAGGCCATGAATTCGTTGAGCGCGTAGAAAAAATCCTTGCTATAACTGTCGAGCCGGAAGGCGGTGTCGCTGGCGCGCCCGGCCAGCTGCATCAGTTTGGCGTAATCTGCCGGGCGGGCTTTGCCGTTGGCGGCAGTCAGCAGGTGGCCCAGCACGCCGCTCGATGCGCCTCCGACTTCTTTCAACAGGCGTTCGAAATCCTGCTGCGAGAGCCGGAACGACATGGCATTGGTGGTGGCGCTTTCGAGGTGGTGGGCTTCATCGATGATGAGGTACTGGTATTCGGGGATGACTTTGGAGCCCGTGGCAACATCCGAGAGCAGCAAGGCGTGGTTGACGACCAGGATGTGCGCGGCCAGCGCGGCCTGTTTGGCGCGGTAAAAGGGGCAGATTCCGCCCATGCGCCCGGCGCAGGTTTCGGAGGAGCAGCCCTCGTCCTCGGCAGACAGGCGATTCCAGACTTCTTTTTCAGAGGGACGGTTCAGGTTCAGGTCGTTGCGGTCGCCGCTGGCCCCGTCCCAACTCCAGACCAGGATTTTCGAGAGGACGCGCGCTTCGTCGATGGTACTTGGCCCATTTTTGCGCATTAGTTGCAGGCGGCGCGGGCAAAGGTAATTCGAGCGGCCCTTCAGCACGGCGGCCCGCAGGTCGATGCCGAGCGCGCTGCGCACGCTGGGGAGGTCTTTTTGAATCAACTGGTCTTGCAGGTTGATGGTGTTGGTGCTGACCACCACGCGGGTCTTGTTTTGGATGGCAAAGAGCGCCGCGGGGACCAGGTAGGCAAACGACTTGCCGACGCCCGTCCCCGCTTCGACCATCAGGTGGCCGCTCCACGAAAGCGCGTTGGCAACCGCCCGCAGCATAGCGACCTGCTCGGGGCGGTATTCGTAGTTTTGGAAGTATTGGGAAAATGGCCCGCCATATTCGAGGACGGAGGCGGCTTCGTCGGGGTCCAGTTTAATCGCTTCTTTGACCGGGCCGATGGAGGCAGGCTTCGCGCCCGCCGCCTGTTCGCTGAACATTGGGCCGTCATCGGCCTGGCGGCGCTTGACTTTCTTCTCTTTGACCTGTTCGCGGGCGCGTTGGCGCATGGCTTGCTGGAAGGCGTAGTTCGCGTCCCAGTCGAGCGGTTCCCCGGCCCGCACGATTTCTGCCAGCAGGTCGAGCGGCAGTTCGGCGGCGATGTCCATCAGGCGCAGGAAAACAGCGTGGGTGACGCGCGCGTCGTCGAGGGCGCGGTGGCTGGCGGGGAGCGGAATCCCCAGTTGCTGGCCCAATGCTCCTAAATTGTAGCGGCTGGCAGTGGGGAGCAGGACCGAGGCCAGTTCGTATGTGTCGATCACCTGGTTGAACAATAAAATGCGCTGGCGTTGTAAAAATCCCAAATCGAAACGCACATTTTGGCCCAGAACCGGGCATTCGCCCACGAAGGCTTCCAGCGCCTCGACCACATCGCCCAGGCGCGGGGCGTTGCGCACCATCGAATCGTCGATGCCGGTCAGGGCGGTAATGGCTTCGGGGATGTGGCGGTTGGGGTTGATGAAGGTTGACCACTCGTCTTCGATGCGGCGGCCGTTGAATTTAATTGCCCCGATTTCGATGATGGCGTCTTTGTTGGCGTCGAGGCCGGTGGTTTCGATGTCAATAGAAACAATGGATGTCATGGGGCAAGTTTACCATGAAACAGGTGTTCGAGATTGGGAGGGGTGTTTTTGTTGTACAATAGAAGACAAATCTGTAACACGGAGGTCGTACTATGAGAATCGTTCTTGTCGTTTTGTTGTTCGTTATCGGCGTCTTTGCCGCGCTGGCGCTTGGCGGCGGGCTTTTGGCGCTGCTGGCCTATGGGGTGGGCTGGCTGCTCAACCGGGTGATGCAGGTGGAACCGTTCCAGGCGACCATTCTGGCGCTGGGGGCCATGCTGGCCTTTGGAATCCTGGCAGAGCGGATGTGGCAGGCTATCATCAGCTCGCCGCCGTTTTCGTCCGGGTCGGATGGGTATGATGACGAATACGACGATGAGTATGATGACGAAGACGAAGAGGATGAACCGCCTGTTTTCGTCAACCCGGCCATCCCGCGCTGGCGGCAGCCGCTCAAACAGGTCGATTTCTCGAATACCAAACCCGATGACCGCTGTCCGTGTGGCAGCGGGCGCAAGTACAAGAATTGTCATGGCACGAAACAATCTAAATAAAGTATCTTCTCAAAAAAATGGGGAAACGTCCCGGCACTTGCGCCTGCGCGATAAGTGCTGGTGAGGTTTGCTTGAAAAACCTGGTTGAGCCGTTCAAGCCGCTCGGCTGAGCGCTTGCGGGGCGGCGCTTCTCTCTCCAAAATATTAGATTTTATTGGTAATTGGTCAACGCCATTTTTGGGACGCGGACAAGAGCCGAATACGCGGAGAAAAATCTTAAAAATCCGCTCTTGTCCGTTCTCGTCCGCGTTCAAGTTTTTATTGCCGATAATGTCTATTGCGAAGATACTTTTATTCCGCCGTTGGCGCAATCACTTCTTCCTTCTGAATGATTTTGGCCTGTTTCGACAGGTTGATGACCACCACCGCGCCGATGATGACCAGGGCCGCGACGAGTATTCGCCCGGTGATGACTTCCTGCGCCAGCCAGGCCCCCAGGAAAATCGCCACCACCGGGTTGACGTAGGCATAGGTCGAAACCAGCGCAATTGGGGCGTTGCGCAGCAGCCAGGCGTAGGCCACAAATCCCACCAGCGAGCCAATCAAAATCAGGTAGAGCAATCCCAGCCAGGAGTTGAGCGAGACGGCGGCGAGGTCGAAGCGCGGCAGTTCACCGGTCAGGGCGCTTATCAGGAACAGGCCCACCGTCCCGGCGGCCATTTGCATGCCGGTCCACATCAGCGTAGAGTCTGGCATGTCGGCGTTCTTGCTGTAGATGGAGCCAAATGCCCACAAAATGGGAGCCAGGATAATCGTGACGGTTCCCAGCGGGTCGAGGCGCAGTGATTCGCCGGAAAGTCCCGGCCCGACCAGCAGGTAGATGCCGAAGAAGCCGACCAGTAGACCGAAGATGCTCTGCCAGCCGGGTTTGACCCCGCCAGGGCGCAGCGACTCGAAGGAGGTCAGCCAGAGGGGCGTCGAACCAACCACCAGCGCGGCGATTCCCGATGGGATGGTCTGTTCGGCAAACGAGACCAGCCCGTTGCCGCCCGCCAGCAGGAATAATCCCACAATCGAAGCGTCGCGCCACTGGCGCAGGGTCGGCCAGGGGTCGCCGGCCAGTTTGCGCCAGGTGACGATAATGAGCGCGGAAACGAAAAACCGGAGGGCCGCCGACAGGAAGGGCGGGATGGTTTCGACGACGAAGCGGATTCCGAGATAGGTGGAACCCCAGATGATGTAGATTGCCAGCATGGCCAGCCAGATTTTGGTTTTCATTGATGTCCTTTTTGGGGCGCGGCAGCGCGCTGCCGTTTTTTGCTTGCTGATGGGGCAAGCCCGATCACTCCATAGCGCGCGCGGCTTCCCAGCCGAGCAGGGCTTTTTTGCGGGCGCTGCCGTAGCGGTACTTGCCAAATTCGCCCACCTTACGAAGTACCCGGTGACAGGGAATGAGATACGCAATTGGGTTATGGCCGATGGCCGTCCCTACGGCGCGGGCGGCGGCGGGCTGCCCAATGGCGGCGGCAATTCCCTCGTAAGTGGCCGCGCTCCCGGCGGGGATGCGTAACAGGGCCTCCCACACTTTGATTTGAAAATTGGTGCCGTTCAGGTAGAGCGGCAGCGGCCCGGAGGGAGAATCGGCCTCGAAAACGGAAGACAGGATACGGGCGGCCCGCCCCGGGGCATGTTCCAGCGCGGCCAGCGGCCATTCGCCCCGCAAAATGTCCAGCGCCGCCTCCCGCTCCTTTTCCACGAATCCAAAAAAGCAGATTCCCCGCGCTGTAACGCCGACCAGGGCCTCGCCGAAGGGCGTTGCGCCGAATCCGTATTCGATGCCCAGCCCCAGGCCTTTGTTGCGCGCCTGGCCGGGGGTGACCGCTTCGGTGGAGACCAGCAAATCGTGCAGTCTCCCCGGCCCCGAAAGGCCGACGCCGTAAGCGGACTCCAGCACGCTGGCGCGCTGGAGCAGTTTTTTTGCGCCTTCTTTGGTGAGAAATTGTAGGAATCGTTTGGGGCTGATGCCGGCCCAGCGCGTGAAGAGCCGCTGGAAGTGGAATTCGCTCAACCCGACCGCGCCCGCGACTTCGGCGAGCTCGGGCTGGCGCTGGTAGTTGGTTTCGAGATAGTGAATGGCTTGCTCGATGCGGGTGTAATCGGTATTCATGGCGGCCTCCGTGCGGTTATCTTACGCGCTTTGTTGCGTGGCCGCCACCCGATTCTTGCGCTTGCAAGGCGCTATCTTATCACGAATTTGTTTTCTTGAAGACCGCCAGTGGATGCCCGGCGCTGACGCGCGCCCGCACCCGCGCGCCAACGGGCAGGAGCTGGGTATGCTCTTTGAAGGCGTGCAGGATTTGCCCCGAAGCGAGCCGCAGGCGGTAAACGTTGAACGCGCCGCGAAAGAAGCGCGCGGCGATGACGGCGTTGCCGGTTTCGTCGGGGTCGAAATCGATGTCGTCGGCGCGGACGGCCACTTCGACCGGCGCGGCGTGGGGCAGGGAGTCTGCTTGCGGGAGCAGGCCGATTTCGGTTTCGATTCCCTCCGGGCGCGCCAGGCCGGGCAGGAAATCGCTGTCGCCCATGAATTCGGCCACGAAACGGGTGGCCGAGGCGTGGAAAATCTCCTCCGGCGCGCCGATTTGCTCGATTTGGCCGCGCTGGAAGACCGCCAGCCGGTCGCCCATGAACAGGGCTTCTTCCTGGTCGTGGGTGACGAATACGACGGTGGCTTGCATGGCCTTGAGGATGTCGCGCACCTGCTCGCGCATTTCGAGGCGCATGTCGGCGTCGAGACTGCTGAAGGGTTCGTCCATCAGCACCAGGACGGGGCGCGGGGCCAGGGCGCGCGCCAAGGCCACGCGCTGACGCTCGCCGCCAGAGAGGGCGTGCGGGTAACGCCTGGCGAGCGAGTCCATGCCCACCAGGCGCAGCATGTCGAGAACGGTGGACTCGATTTCATCCCGTTTGCGGCTGGGTCTCGACATGGCTCGACCACCGCGCAGCCCAAAGGCCACATTGTCGAAGACGGTCAGGTGCGGAAACAGGGCGTGGTCCTGGAAGACCAATCCCACCCCGCGCTTTTCGGGCGGGAGGAAGCAGGACTCTGATGCGGCGAGAGTCCCGTTGATGGTGATGGAGCCGCAATCCGGGCGTTCCAGTCCGGCAACCAGCCGCAGGGTGGTGGTTTTCCCACATCCGCTGGGGCCGACCAGGGCCAGAATCTCTCCATCCTCCAGCGCAAAAGAGATGTTGTTGACCGCTGGTTGGGCGGCAGAGGGGAAGCGTTTGGTCAGGTTTTGGACTTCGAGGGTTTTCATCGGAACATTTGCTCCCTGCGTAAAAGAAATGAAAGCGGCAAAGCCGAAACCAGCACCAGCAAGAGCGCGGCGGGCGCGGCCTGGGTGTAAAAACCGTCGCTGGCCCACATCCACACCCGCACGGCCAGCGTATCGAACCCGGCGGGACGCAGCAGGAGCGTGGCCGGGAGTTCTTTGAGCGAGGTGAGGAAGACCAGCGCGCCGCCCGCCAGCAGGCCGGGCGTGATGAGCGGCAATGTGACCTGGAACAGGGTCTGGAGGGAGGTGCGTCCCAGCGTGCGGGAGGCTTCCTCCAGCGAGGTGGAGATCTGGCCGAGGGCCGATTCGCTGGCGCGCGCGGCCTGGGGAATATGCCGCAAGACGCAGGCAATCACCACCAGGAAGGGGGTGGCATACAGGATGGGAATCATCCGGTTGACGAGCAGCACCAGGCTGAGGGCGATGACCACGCCGGGGATGGCGTACCCGACCTGGCACAGCCGGGCGATAAAGCGGGTGAGGCGGCTGGGGTAGCGCACCGACAAGCGCGCTACTGGCAGCGAGAGCGCCACCGCCAGCAGGGCAGCCAGGGCCGAAGTCCACAGGCTGTTCCAGGCGAAGCGCGCGAATCCCTGCGAGCCGGTGCGAAAGACCTGGGCCAGCGTTTGCGGGTCGAGGGCGGCCTGGATGCTCCAGGCCAGCAGGACGAGCAGGGGGACCAAGAGGCTGATGGAGACGACCGTCAGGACAAGCCACAGCGCGGGGAGTTTCCACCTGCCGAGCGGGACGAGCGGAGCGGGCCGCCAGTTGCCCTCCATTTGCGTGAAGCGGGCCTGCCCCTGGAGTTTGATTTCGGCCCACAAGACCAGCATGGCCAGGCTGACCAGCACGCCGCTCAAGATGGAGGCCGCCGAACGGTCATAGCGCCCGTAGAGTTGGGCAAAGATGGCCGAGGAAAAGGTTTCGTAGCGCAGCAAGGCGACCGTGCCGTATTCGGCCAGTACGTCCAGCGTCACCAGCAGCGCGCCCGCCAGCAGGCCGGGACGCAGGGCAGGCAGGGTTACTTGCCAGAAGGTCTGCCAGGGCGTGCGGCCCAGGGCGCGGGCGGCTTCTTCGAGCGCGGCGTGTTGAGAGCGGAAGGCCGCGCCGCTCAACAGGTAGACATACGGGAACATGAACATGGTCAGGATGAAGGCCGCGCCCCAAAAACCGAGCGGGCTGGGGGTTGGGATGGGGAATCCAAACGCCGATTCGAGCCATTGGGGGATGATTCCGCCGCGCGGGCGCAGCAGGGCCAGGTGTATGATTGCGCCGATGTAGGCCGGGATGGCGAGCGGCAGGGCCAACATCCAGCGCCAGGCTTTGCGGCCGGGCAGGTCGGCGCGCTCCGTCAGCCAGGCCATGCCAACGCCGATGGCCAGCGCGCCGGAGGTGACTGCCGCGACCAGCGTCAGGGTATTGCCCATCAAGCGCCAGAGACGGGTTTGCAGCAGGCGCAGCCAGTCTTCAGGGTTCGCGCCCAGCGCGCGGATGAAAATATAAACCAGCGGCGCGGCCACGAAAAGCGCCGCCAGCCCCGCGGCCAGCGCCAGCCGGGGGCTGATGGGAAAGGGTTTGAAGAAGAACGAAAAGGGTTTGGTGGTTGAACTCATCTCATGCAAAGAACGTCCCGAAGGTTTCGGATGCGCAACTCGGGCGATTGTCGGAAACCTTCGGGAAGTTTATTAGGGCAGGCCGACGGTTTCCATCAGGTCGAAGGTCGCGTCCAGGTCGAGCGCGGTCGAGGGGATGTCAATTTCCGCCAGGCGGAAGGTTTCGAGCGGGGCTACGCCTTCCTGCAGCGCGACTCCGGGCAGGAGCGGGTATTCATAGTTGCCTTCGGCGAACAGTTTTTGTCCTTCGGGCGAGACCAGGAAATCGAGCAGGGCCTGGGCGGCCGGCAGGTTCTTCGCGCCCTTGACGATAGCAGCGGCGGTGACGTTGGTGAGCAGGCCGATTTGTCCCTCGCCCTGGTCGGGGTAGATGACGCCGACGTTGCTGCCCTCGGCTTTTTGCAGGTGATAGTAGTAGTGATTGACCAGGCCAAGCTTGAACTCACCCGCGCCAACCGCCTTGCGGACATCGGTGTGGCCGCCAAAGAAAGTCACGTCATTGGCGAGCAGTCCCTCCAGCCATTCGGCGGTAGATTCATCGCCCACCAGTTTGCGCATGGCGGCGATGTGGGCCTGCATTCCACCGTTGGTCGAGCCGGCGGCGGCAACCTGCCCCTTCCACCGGGGGTCGGTCAGGTCGAAAATGGAGGTTGGCAGTTCTTCTGGCGCGACAAGGTCTGCATTATACAGGATGACGCGCGCCCGGCGGGTGAGTCCGACCCAGAATTGGCCCGTCCCGATAAATTCAGCAGGCAGTCCCTCGGCGCCTTGCGGCAGGTATGATTGGAACAGCCCTTTTTGGGCCAGAGATTGCGCGGTGAACATTTCGGTGGTGATAAAGACATCGGCCTGCGGGTTGGACTGTTCTTCAATCAGGCCATTCGCCAGGGCGCTGTTGCTTCCAGCCTTGAGCAGGATTTCGACGTTGGGGTATTTGGCCTGGAAAGCGTCCAGCACCGGCTGGATGAGCGCTTCGGAGCGGCCAGAGTACAGGACAAGTTGCCCGGTGACCTCGGCAGGCGCAGGGGCGTCGGTTGCCGCTGTTTCCGAGATGTTGGCGGCTGTGGGCGCAGGAACCTGAGGCGCGGAAGGCGCGCAGGCGGTGAGTCCGACTGCCAGGATGAGCAGGGCAGTCAGAAGACGATAGGGAAACATATAAGCAGGGTTCTCCTTTAGATGTATTATTTTGGTAAGCGAATGTCGCAACCGGTCGACACCTATTAGTATATGCTAATTCAAAAATTTAGCATATACTTTTTGTCATGAATTTGGATGGTTTTTGTCATAAAAGGACGCCGGCCTGGCAGACGCAAGGCGCGAAAATGCAGTGGTAGAATTAAGAAAACACGTTGCGAATGAATCTTGGCAAGCGGCAACGAATGAGTTGATTAAAGTCATCAGAAGTAAGCAAATAGATTTGGAAAATATCAAACCAATATGGATGTGCGTCCAACTGTAGCAATTCAACGAAAATATAGCGTTATTGATGTCAAAGCGGCCAAAAAAGTCGCTTTATTTTGGTTAGAGCGAGCGAAGTTGCAAAATGCAATCGACTTTGGGTTGCCAGAAGTGGATGATCGCTATCACATTTGGCGCGTTCCTTTGGTGGGAAAAACATCACATGAGCGTCTTGGTGAAGTCGTGATAGATGCTTACACATCTTTAATACTTGAAGATAAATCTACATCTCCCGAAGTCCTTGAAGCGCGTTTACTTGGACGTTCAACTTATCAGAAAAAAAAGCCTAATAAAACAAACGGGGCTTATGTATTATCAGATTTACGCAACACAATTGCGCAAGGCGATAGCGAGAAAATGTTGCAGGAACTCCCGGCAGGAAGCGTAAATTTGATTTTTACATCACCTCCTTATTACAATGCGCGACCTGAATATACCGATTACGTCACATACGAAGAATACTTGCTGAAAATCCGCAAAGTGATTCAAAATGCGCATCGAGTTTTGGCAGAGGGTTGTTTTTTTGTAATGAATGTTTCGCCAGTTTTAGTGCGCCGCGCCAGCCGTAGTGAAGCATCCCGCCGTATTGCTGTGCCATTTGACATGCACCGACTATTTGTTGAAGAAGGATATGATTTTATCGATGACATTATTTGGGAAAAGCCAGAAGGCGCTGGTTGGGCTACAGGGCGGGGACGGCGTTTTGCTGCTGACCGCAATCCTTTGCAATACAAACCTGTCCCGGTCACCGAATACATTCTGGTTTATAGGAAACATACTGACAAATTAATTGACTGGAATATTCGCGCACATCCGCAAAAAGAGTTAGTGAACGAATCAAAAGTTGGTGATGACTATGAGCGGACGAATATCTGGCGTATTACACCAGCACATGACCCCCGTCATCCTGCTATCTTTCCATTGGAATTAGCAGAAAAAGTGATAACGTATTACTCTTTTAAGGGAGATGTTGTATTAGACCCATTTGCCGGTATTGGCACTGTTGGAAAGGCAGCGGCCAAGTTGGGGAGGCGATTTGTGTTACTGGAACAAAACCCGGAATATGTCAAAATTATTCGGGAAGAGGCTAAATTGTGGCTTGGAAAAGATGCAAGGCACATACACACAATAAATTGCCCACAGATTGATGTAGAAAATATTTTGTTTTAGGGCGGATTTATGACAAAGAAAAAAATTGCATTGAATTCCTTCACAGAGTTGCTATCAGAGGCAGACTTGGCTTTGCTTTCTGCAAGCGGAAGTCAACTGGTTGAACAAATTGGCCTGGATGTGGTTCGTGGTGTGGTTTTTGATGTTTTGACTGGCAGAAACCTGCGTGATTCTACCGAATCGCTAACCAGGCGGCGTATCGCAGCGCTGAACTTGGCAATCGCCGAACTTTTTCTAAAAGGCTCATCCTTATCTGCTGATTTTGTCAGTCAACTGCCGGAGCTTGCCACAGATTGCTTGGCAAAGAAGAAGGTATCAAAATCTGAACGTTGGTTGTCTCAATGGGTTCTAGGCCTTACAGATAAAGCATTCCAAAATGTCTTGCGAGACAATCCTACAGCATTATCTAACTATCGTGAACAATATATCCAGATATGTAATGAAGTTATTGCTGAAAGAAAACTTCAGGTTGGGGATTTACACGGCGAGTTAGTTTTAGGCTCTCACTATAAGGCTCAAATTAATTGGATTTGGTTGACATCTTTATTGAATACAATCGGTGCGCAAACCCTTGCAATTCGAGGCTCAGAAAAGGCAGCCTATGGCAAACTTTTTGAAAAATTAGTACTTGGCTCGTTGCTTCATGTTTTGGGGTTTAAGCACGTCACGCCGCCTCCCAATGAGTTCAATAGCGTGTTTTGGTTGTCGTCTCGCGCAGAAAAACGAGAAAGCGATGCCACGTTACTGTATGAAATGGGCAAAGGTGTACGTTTTGATATTGGATTCATTGGACGAGGAAATCCAGAAATTTCCCTAGACAAAGTTACTCGATTTGAGCGTGAAATTTCTTTGGGACGCTCAACTTTTTACATGGCGACTGTTATTTTGGTCGATAGAATTGGAGCAAACAGTCGAATTGAGCGAATGGCCGAGGAACTGCAAGGCACAATTGTGCAAATGAGTTCTGGGTATTGGCCTCGCCAAGTGGCGCAAGTTCTCAATAAAACGGTTGGATTCAAACATTCATTGGCGCAAATGAATGATGAACAGACCGAAACTTTCTTAAAAAAAGCCATTCTTGATGTTCCATTGGGGGAATTTATTGGCTTATCTGAAAAATTTAAGCAGAACCAGGTTCGTGACGAATCTGGAGCATATTTCACTAACGAAGAATGACCCTCATGAAAATCCCCATGTCCTCCCCCGACCTGACCGACGCCGACCGCCAGGCAGTCATCGAGGTCATCAACACTCCCAACCTGAGCCTCGGCCCGAAGGTGGTCGAATTCGAGCAAGTTTTTTGCGAGTACACCGGCGCGAAACATGCCATCGCCGTCAACTCCGGCACGGCGGGCTTGCACCTGTGCGTGCGCGCCGCCGGAATTGGCCCCGGCGACCTGGTGATTACCACGCCCTTTTCGTTCGTCGCCTCCACCAACGCGCTCCTGTTCGAAAACGCCATCCCGGTTTTTGTGGATGTTGACCCCAAAACGGGCAATCTCGATGTCGAGCAGGCCGCCGACGCGGTGAAGAATGTCGAAAAGTACCTGCCGCGTAAATTCGATACTCGCTATTCGTTATTCGATAAATCGAACTCCGAATATCGAATAGCGAATAGCGAACTCAAAGCCCTTCTCCCCGTCGATGTCTTCGGCCAGCCCGCCCCAATGGACAAAATCAACGCCATCGCGCAGGAACACGGCCTGAAGGTCATCGAGGACTCGTGCGAAGCGCTTGGCGCGACCTACAAAGGCCGTCAGGCCGGGACGTTTGGCGATTATGGCATTTTTGCCTTTTACCCCAACAAACAGATGACCACCGGCGAGGGCGGCATCATCATCACAGATGATGACCAGGCTGCCGCCTTCATGCGCGCCCTGCGCAACCAGGGCCGCGCTCCCGGCGATACCTGGCTCTCGCACACCTATCTTGGCTACAACTACCGGCTGGACGAAATGTCCTGCGCACTGGGGATTACGCAACTGCGGCGGCTGGATGAAATGCTCACGAAACGGGAGCAGGTGGCAGCCTGGTATGCCGAGCGGCTGGCTGAGATTCCCGGAATCGAGATTCCTTTCATCGCGCCCGAAACGACCCGCATGTCGTGGTTCGTCTACGTTATCCGCATCGATGGAAAAATCGACCGGGGCGCGTTCGCCAACCGCCTCGAAGCGCGCGGCGTACCGGTGCGGCCCTACTTCCTGCCGATTCATCTCCAGCCCTACATGGTGGAGCGTTTCGGCTACCGCGCAGGCGATTTCCCCGTCACCGAAGACCTGGGACGGCGCGGACTGGCCGTGCCATTTAGCGGCGTGATGATGGAAGAACAGGTCGAATACGTCTGCCAGGCTATCCGCGCCGAATTGAGCGCCGCATGAATATCACCCTGGATTGTGGGACAGCCTTTCGCGCAAAGCAACGGTTTGACTACTGATGACTGAACACTGATGACTGGCTCATGAATAATTTTCCCCCTCCACGCCAGCGCGGGCTGGTCATCCACATTGCCCTGATTGCATTTCTCGTCATAACGGCGGGGATTTCATTCTGGCAGGTGTTCCAAACCCCGGTTGGGATTGCTTTTGCCATTTATATCGTCCTCTTCCTGGCTTCGGCGATTCCCCTGCCGGTGCTGGCCTACCGCTTGTATGCCCTGGGCCGCGCTAATTACCAGCTGGACCGCAACATCCTGCGCCTGATGTGGGGAATGCGCATCGAAGAAATCCCGATTTCCGAAATCGAATGGCTGCGGCCGGTGCATGGCCTGGTTGCGCCGCTGGCCCTGCCGTTCTTCCGTCTGCCGGGCAGCATCCTCGGCCTGACGCGCCAGGCCGACATTGGCGAGGTCGAATTCCTGGCATCCGAGGCGGGCAATCTGCTGCTGGTTGCCACCCCGCGCCGGGTGTTTGCCATCTCGCCCGAAAACCCGGCGGCGTTCGCGGCGGCCTTCCAGAAAATTATCGAGATGGGCAGCCTGACTCCCGGCAAAGGCCGCTCCGAGTTTCCCTCGTTTGTCGTCGGGCGCGCCTGGGAAGGCGCCTGGGTGCGTTTCCTGTGGCTGGCGGGGCTGGCACTGAACCTCGCTTCGCTGGTCTGGGTCAGCGCGCTGATCCCGACCACCCAGCGGGTCCCGCTTGGGTTTGGGCCGGGCGGCGCGCCGCTGGGGGCTGTTCCGGCGGCGCAACTCATCCTGCTGCCCCTGTTGAGCATCGTCCTGTTTGCAGCAGGTTGGCTGGCGGGCGTTTTCTTCTACCGGCGCGCCGACCAGCAGATACTTTCGCTCACGCTTTGGGCTTCCAGCACCCTGACCTCGCTCTTTTTCCTGCTCGCTATCTATTTCATCGTGACCACCCCTCTCTAAACTATGCAACTCTTCACCGGATTTCTCATCGCATCTCTCATTGCATTCGGCGCTTACCGCGCCCACAGCCTGAGCCGTTCCGGGTTATTGGGCGCGACGGTTGTCGGCACGGTCATCTTTGGCGTTGGCGGCTGGCAGTGGGCCGTGCTGCTGCTGACTTTTTTCATCACATCCACCGGCCTGACGCGCGCGTTCAAGAAACGCAAAACCGGCCTGAACGAGAAATTCTCCAAAGGCGGCCAGCGCGACATCGGTCAGGTCTTGGGCAATGGCGGGCTGGCAACGCTCTTCGCCGGGTTGTGGTACTTCTTCCCCGGCGAGGCCTGGGTTTGGGCGGCCTTTGCAGGCTCGCTGGCGGCGGTCAACGCCGATACCTGGGCGACCGAACTGGGAGTCTTGAATCCGCGCCCGCCGCGCCTGATAACCGACCCAACAAAAATTGTGGAAAAAGGGACTTCGGGCGGAATCTCGCTGGCGGGGACGCTCGCCTCCCTGGCCGGTTCCGGGTTAATCGGCATTCTCGCGGTCGCTTTCCCGCCGGTTCCTGTTTCCCCTTATCTCGGCATTCTCATCGCCCTGGCGGGATTGGGCGGTTCGCTGTTCGATTCACTGCTCGGCGCAACAGTGCAGGCCATCTATCACTGCCCGGCCTGCGACAAAGAAACCGAGCGCCATCCCCTGCACACCTGCGGCGCGCAGACCACGCTCCAGCGCGGCTGGCCCTGGCTCGATAACGACTGGGTCAACTTCGCCTGCGGCGCGGTTGGGGTGTTGGCGGTGCTGATTTTCCTTATACCGGCATGAATCCCGAAGCCAATCCATAGCGCAGCCGCTTCGCGGGCCGCAACCAAAGGTTGCTATGATTTGCGCGAATAGCGCAAATCCTGCGCCATAATACTATAAAGGCCCTGCGCGGCACCCATCAGCGCGCCGCGAAAAAAAACAGCCCGGATGATTTTCCGGGCTGTTTACTGTATCACTGGATACTGTTCGTGGTGGTGGTGTCCATCGCCGTGAACGTGGCCGTGTTCCATTTCCTCGTCGGCGGCATCGCGCAGGCCGACGATTTTGATATCGAAGACCAGTTCCTTGCCCGCCAGGGGATGGTTGAAGTCGAGCCGCACGCTGTCGGCATCTACCGTGTCGATGCGCGCCATCATCGGGTGTCCGCTCTCATCCCGCACCTGGAGTTCGACGCCAACTTCCAGCGGAATCTCGGCGGGGAACTGCTCGCGGGGGACATCGATAAAGGCATCCGGGTCGAGTTCGCCGCAGCCGTCTTCGGCGGCGACAATGACATTCTTGGCCTCGCCGATTTCCATTCCGTACAGTTCATCTTCCAGGCCGGGAATGATGTTGCCCGCGCCTTGCAGGAATTCCAGCGGCTCGCGTTCCTGTGAGGAGTCAATCATTTCCCCGTTGACATGCAGGCTGTATTCCATCGAAACAACCTGGCCGTCCTGTACTGTTAATTCGCTCATGTTTTCTCTTTCCTTAAGCATGGAGTGCAGAAGTTTACTTCTGCGATTGAGAAGCCTGCTTCTGCCAAAGCCGATAGGCCGCCATTGTACTTGCTTTTTGCGGAAAAGAAAGGTGACAGTCACTTTGGAAGTGACTGTCACCTTACACTGCGTATTGTTCACTGCTTACTGAGTTTTCCTGGCCCGTTCCACCACTTCGAGCAGTTCGGGCAAGTCCATGCCCAGTTCCTTGAGTTTTTCGGGGGTCGGGATGCTGTTCTTGTCCCAGCCGCGCCGCTCGTAGACGGCGTCCATCATTAAATCATATTGCGCTTCGCGGTACTGGCGCAGGGCTTTCACCTTTTCCTCGGTCGAGAGTCCGGCCGGGTCGATGCCGACCAGTTCCTTGAGCTGCTTGTCGTAGCGTTCCTGGCGCGATTCGTACTCGAGGGCGGTCACCGGGCCCATGGCGCGGTAAGGGGCGTAGTCGTGTACCCGCCCAACCCGTCCCATGCGCATTGCAAAGACTTTCTGGAAGTTGTAAACGCGCTCGGATTGCGCCAGCAGGGTCTCGGTGGTGGTCGGGATGCCGGTCACGCCCTGGTGAATCCAGGTGTAGTTTTCGACGTGTTCCTCGACCTTGGCCGGTTCTTTCGTTTGTTTGTTGTTTTCGGGCGAGATGTCGTTCCAGGGCAGTTTGCACAGGCCGTGCAGGCTGAACCAGGTGCGCCACATCGGGAAGTAATGCAGGGCCTCGGCCTTGTCTTTGAAGGTCGGCAGCAGGTTGTGGACCTGGTCCATGAAAATCAGCCAGGCTTCGTCGTGCTGCGGGCCTTTGGTCGCCAGGCCGTAGCCGCCCTGCTGGGCGATGGATTCTTTGGTCAGGTATTCCGAAATCTCCATGCCCTTGATTTCCATGCCGATGTCGTGCATGAAGACCGGGTCGGCGCCGAAGTGTTCGGCGAAATACTTCTTCATGTAACGGACTCCCTGCCCGACGATGAGGCCGAAGCCTTCGCCGCGCGCCATCTGGTGCAGCAATTCGAGGGCCGCCGCGCCGTTGCCGAAGTTCAGTTCCAGGCCGCCGGTGTGTTCTTTGGTAATGAGACCTTCCTCGTAACACTCCATCGCAAAGGCCACGCAGTTGGCAAAGGAAATCGTGTCGACTCCGTAGGTGTCGCAGTAGAAGTTGAGTTCCAGCACTTTTTGGGCGTCGAAATTGCCGATATTGGAGCCCAGCCCGGCGGCGTTTTCGTACTCCGGCCCATCGACCAGGACGCATTGCCCGATGTATGGCCCGGTTTTGAGCGGGAAATGGTCGACGCCGTGCGAGCACGACATGGTGCAGCCCAGCCAGCAGCCGTCGGGCAGGCCCTGGGTGAAGGCTTCCTTCCAGACCTTCGAGTCGATTTTATGCGTTTCGGGATGCGAGCCATAGCGGAAGTTATGGGTCGGCAGCAGGTCGAAGTGGTCCATAATCTCGACGATATTGGCCGTGCCCACTTTGCGCATCTGGTTCTGCTTGTCGTCCAAATCGGCAATTTCTTTGTTGATGCGCTGGCCGGCCTTGCGGATGAGGGGCATATCGGCCACGCCGTTCTTGTCGCCGCCCATGTCGGTAAAGCGGACGACGATGGCCTTGATTTTCTTGTCGCGGAAGACGCGCCCGGGGCCGCCGCGCCCGGCCTGCTTCAGGCGGGCTTCCTTGCGGCGCACGTCGTACCAGGTCGAGTTAATCATGGCGATGCGGGTGTGTTCCGCCGCCTGCCCAGCCGCCAGCACCGAGACGCCGCGCTTGCCGCGTTCATCGCCGCCGATGCGCTCGGTCAGGACGTTGCCGATTTGGTGGGCGTCCACTTCGCTGAGCGAGTTTTTGGCAATCGTCACCAGGCCGGTGTCGCCGTCGATGTAGATAATCACGTCGTCCTTGGCCTTGCCCTGGATTTCGAGCGCGTCGAAACCGGAGAACTTCAGGAAGGGCGCGAAGTAGCCGCCCACGTTGCTGTCAATCACGTTTTCGGTCAGCGGGGACAGCGTCACAACGGTCGCCTTGCCGCTGCCGGGGTAGGCGGTGATGCCGCAAATTGGCCCGTTGGCGATGACCAACTCATTTTCCGGGTCGTTCCATTGGGTCTGGGGCGTCACGGCGTCCCACAAGAGTTTGAGCGCGAAGCCGCGCCCGCCGGTGAACAGGTCTTTCATTTGCTGCGTGACCGGTTTTTCGCGGATGGTGTTGTCGGTTAGATTAATATAAAGGGTGCGATTGGCATAGCCGCGTTCGACGGGGCGCAACTCGTAATGGTATTCGGCCAAAAGGGCTTGTCCCGCGTTCTCCAGCGGGGCTTGTCCCGTGTTCTCCAGCGGGGCTTGTCCCGTGTTCTCCAGCGGGCCATTTTTGGTCTGTTTTTCGGACAGGGTCATGGATAGGGTCTCCTGGGAGGGGAATCGGAATACAAATGGTGTCCTGATTATGGCAAGGAGCGGGAGATTTGTCTACTGATGATTGTCCCGTTTTTGGCGTGTCAGGAGGAATTAGTTGGGCGGTCAGGGTCTGCATTTCAGCAAAGCATTGACCTGACGGCGGGCCTGCTCCTGTTCTGGGGAAGGGCTGTCGTTTTGTTGGGCGTCTTTCCACAACGGACAGAGAGCCGCATCCATGCCGGGGGTCAGGCGGTACGCCGCGCGGGTTAATTCAACCGCATCCTGCCACTCCCCTGTATAAATATGGGCTTCAACAAAAGGGATAAATTCGTATCCGTTGCGAGGAGAGACCTTTTCCCGTATGGACTGGTTCCACAAGTGGATTGTCTCCCCCCAGTCTCCGAATTGGGCTGCCAGCGCGCCTTTTTGGTAGTAATAGCACCAGGTTTTTTCCCCACCTGCGCCTAAAATGGTGTCGCGCAGGCGAAAATCGGTGTTAGCATCTGGCAGGATGTTGTCGGGGCGGGAAGCCAAAGCAGCAGCCTTGATTGGCTGCGGGATTCGTTTGTAGTTTGCGTACTCTGGCCCTAGCACGCGCAAGCATTGACGCTCCCTTGGGTCATAGTACAGGGCTATGATTTGCCCTGGGCTGCCGGTAAAGTGAAGGGTTGCATATCCTTCATTCACTGTGGGAAGATTCTCTGGTTTGTCTCCTGATAAGAACATATAAGGATTAGACGAAAACCAGTAGGAAATGCGCCCAGTTTCATCCGGCAGGGCGGAATACATGGCATTTATGGCGAGCGTAACGGCCAGGTCTGAGTCGATGGCCATTTTTGCCGGGGAGTCTGGGGCAACGGTGGGCAGGTATGGGTTGGTCAGCACGAGCAGTGTATTGGGTTGCAGGCCAGGAACCCGCCAGGTCAATTGCCGATGGAATTCCTTTTGAGAATCCCAGACCAGCCGAAACTCGTGATTGACGCGCACCTGCCACCCAATCATGAGCGCTACTATGATGGCGATAATCACCAGCCTGGCGCGTGGTCGGACAATCAATTCGAGCAAAGCAGTCAGGATGAGCGCTGCGCCTGGAAAAGCGGCCAGCGCCAGACGCCCGCTCCCCGGCCAATCGCTCAGGTAGACGGTGTATCCAGCGGCATACGAAGGCAGGAAACCGGCGAACAAACCAACCAAGCCTATTAGAAAAAAGGGTTTTACCCAATCTGCGTTTGTGTCTGTGTGATGTACTATTGTGATGTTGTACTTTGTTACAAAATAGACGAGTAAGGCCCCTGTCACCGAGATAAGCAGGATAAGTATATTGACCCGATTGGCGAAATCCAAATACTCCGGCTTGAATGTTTGATACCAGGATGCAAATAACGTCAGTCCGAAATCGGGAATCAGATGCCGGATAGCGCTCAACAGGGTCAGGAGGGGGTTGTCGAACATTCCGGCAGCCACGCGGAAGGATTTTCGTAGTGGTTCGTAGAAAAATCCCCGCCAGAGGACCGATGTAAGGAATAACGCAAGGTAAGGCAGCCAAATTGCGGTTGTGCGCCGGAGTTTTTCCAGGCGCAAAGCAGAGGCTGGCAATACGAGCCAGATAAATAGGGGGCGAAACACTTCGAGAAACCAGTTGTATTCACTGGTGAAGACATGCCCGATTTTTGCGAAAATAGCCAGCCCGGTCCAAAGCCAAAATTTCTGCGGTTGTTGGACTGCTTTGATGGTAAGGAAAATAGAGAGCCACAGAAGGAAAAAACTATACCAAACTTCAAAATATGTGATGGCAAAGGTTTGCAATGTGAAATACGGATGCAGGGCAAATATCAGCGCGGCGGTGAACGTTTGTCGCTGTTTCTCCGGCCAGACCAGGTGTAAAACACCCCAAAACATCAGTACGCTGGCGGTTTTCCAGAACAATGAGAGCAAATGCCACCCGAGCGGTTCATACCCCAGCAGGCGAAACCCCAAAATATAACCCCAGGTGGATTGAGGGTGCCCGTCATAATGAAATAATTCAGGTAAACCCCTTGGCCCGTCTATGAGTGAGTAGAAAATGAAATGCCAGTCGTCTGAAAATGTGAATCCTTGCCGGGGGAGTTGCAAGCCAAAGGCCAGGACCATCACCCCTATCAGGGCAGACGGGATAAGCAGGGATGGATTGCGGACAAAATTGAGTCGGTGAATGATTTGTCTCATAAGTTTGGAATTATAAACCTGCGCGGCGTGTGTATGTATTATTGGTCTGATGGCAGCCCTTGTTGCGCGGGAAATTACATTGCTGGCGGGTGAAACCATGCTGCCGCCAGAATCGGGAGCGTAAACAATATATTTTACCCCGGCAGAGGCGTATCAGTCCTGGATAATATGATAAAATTTATCAAAATAATCATAATAATTCCACCATCCCAAAGGAGAAACCTGGATGACCGATTTCAAATTTACCTATTCCACCATGTTCAACCCGCCCGAAGAACTGCATAACCGCTATGACCTGGCGCTGGCCGGGCAGAAAGCCAGTCTGGGCGGGGAGTATGCCATGTTCATCGATGGCCGGGATGTTTTTTCGGATGAAAAGTTCGAGGACCGTACCCCTATCGATACCGACGTGGTGCTGGCCCTGATGCAAAAAGGCAACCCGGAGCACGCCCGCCAGGCACTGGCCGCTGCGCGCAAGGCCTTCCCGATGTGGAGCCGCACTCCCTGGCAGGAGCGGGTCGCCCTGCTGCGCAAAGCGGCCAGACTCATCGAAGAACGGCTGTTTCGCCTGAGCGCCGCTATGTCGCTGGAAGTGGGCAAAAACCGGATGGAGGCCATTGGCGACGTGCAGGAGACCGCCGACCTGATTGATTACGCCTGCGACCAGATGGAAGCCAACAACGGCTACATCCAGACCCTCGGCAAAGACCCGCTGCCCAACCACGATTCGACCAACATTTCCATGCTGCGCCCCTACGGCGTCTGGCTCGTCATCAGCCCGTTCAACTTCCCGTTTGCCCTCACTGGCGGCCCGGCGGGCGCGGCCCTCGTGACCGGCAACACGGTCGTTATCAAGCCCGCCACCGATACGGCCTGGATTGCGCGCCTGCTGGTCGATTGCTTCCGCGACGCCGGACTCCCCGATGGGGTGGTCAACTTCGTTACCGGGCCGGGACGCACCCTCGGCCAGGCGCTGGTCGACAGCCCCGAAGTAGACGGCGTCACCTTTACCGGTTCGTTCGATGTCGGCATGAAACTGTTCCAGGATTTCGCCCGCCGCAACTACATCCGGCCCGTCATCCTCGAGTTGGGCGGCAAAAACCCGGCCATCGTTTCGCGCCGCGCCGACCTGGAGCAGGCCGCCACCGGCATCGTCCGCTCGGCGTTTGGCTTGCAGGGCCAGAAATGCTCGGCGGCCAGCCGCATCCTGGTCGAGGAGCCGGTCTACGATGAATTGACCGCCCGGCTGAAAGACCTGACCGAAAAACTGGTCATCGGCGACCCGACCGAGCGCCAGACCTTCCTGGGGCCGGTCATCAACCAATCGGCTTATGACGATTTCAAGAATTTCAGCGAGGAACTCTCGCAGGCCGGGCGCTTCCTGACTGGCGGCAAGACCCTCAACAGCCACCTGGCGAAGGGCTATTTCTGCCAGCCAACCCTGGCGGTGGATGTGCCTTTCTCGCACCCGCTCTGGCAGCAGGAGATGTTCCTGCCCATCGCTACGATTGGCAAGGTCAAGAATCTGCCCGAAGCCATGCAAATTGCCAACCGCGTCAACTATGGCCTGACCGCCGGTTTTTATGGCTCGGACGAGGAAGTGAACTGGTTCTTCGACAACATCGAGGCGGGCGTCTCTTACGCCAATCGTCCGCAGGGCGCCACCACCGGCGCGTGGCCCGGCTTCCAGCCCTTCGGCGGCTGGAAAGGCTCCGGTTCGAGCGGCAAGAACGCCGGCGGCCCCTATTACCTGCCGCTTTACATGCACGAGCAGGTTCGGACGCTGGTGAGGCCGAAGCAGGTCAGTAATCAGTAATCAGTGATCAGTAATCAGTAATCAGTTTCCAGTCACTAAGAACCTATCCGAAAATTCGCGCCGCACCGTCGCCGCCCGGAGATTTATCTCCGGGCGGCCAGTACAAAGTCCGTTTAAGCGGACTGAATCGCCGGGTTTTAGCCGTCTTCAGACGGCTTTGGATGAATAGCCCGGACATTCATGTCCGGGCGGAATGGCGCAAGAACACGTTTTGGATAGGCTCTAAGCCCTGCCTGCGCAGATGAGCGGAGCGTAGTCGAAGGGCGGCAAAGTAAAACTTCCCAAAGGTTTGCGCCTTTGGGAAGTTTTGTTCTTTCGGATTACGGATTACTCGTCCGCTTTTTTCTTCGGCTTTTTGGCCGGTTTCGCATCTTCAGCGGGAGCATCGCTCTCGGACTCCGCTGCGGCCTTCTTGCCCTTTTTCTTGGGCTTTTCTTCGGCTGGTTCCGCTTCGGCCTCGGCCTGACCGGTCGCAATGGCTTTGATGCGCTCCAGCACCCGGCGGGTGACCAGGCGGTTCATCGAGTCCATCGCCACGGCATCGACCACTTCGCGGGTCGGTTTAGTGCCGCCCTTGGTCTGGCGGGCAAAGTCTTCGTTGGTTATCGCCAGGGTCGACCACAGGCTGCCAAACTCTTCTTCCAGCGACTTCTGGTCCACGTCGATTTTTTCGGCGCGGGCCAATTCGTCCATAATCAGGCCGCGTTCCAGGCGTTTTTGGGCCACCGGGCGCGCCTGTTCTTCGATGAACTTCTCGCGGGTGGTATCAACCATCGTGAAGTATTTTTCCAGGTTTTCGAGTCCCTGCGATTTCAGGCGGCGCTCCATGTCTTCCAGGACGTGTTCGAGTTCGTGGTCCAGCACCTGGGGCGGGTACTTGATGGTCGCCCCGGCCTTGATTTGCTCGAGCAGTTTCTCGTAGTATTCGTCATCGTACTTGCCTTGCGATTCGCGGTGGACGTTCTCGCGCATCTTCTGGCGGAGTTCCTCTACCGTTTGGCCCAGGCCGGTTTTCTGGGCCAGTTCGTCATCCAGTTTGGGCAGGTTCACGCCGCGAATCGACTTGATGGTCACGGCGAATTTGACCGTCTGGCCCTGGAGCGATTCATCCTCGAAATCTTTCTCGTACTTGTGCGAGAACTCGACCACCTCGCCGGGTTTCGCGCCGACCAGTTCCTTCGAGAAGCCGGGGAAGGGCCATTCGCCTTCTTTGGCGTCGCTGCGCATGACGACGGCGTAACTGCTGCGCTCGACCAGGGGTTCCTCGCCTTCTTTCGCCTTGGCCTTGTGGCCGGTCACCGCGGCCAGCACATAGTCGCCTTCCTGGGCCGGGCGTTCGACGGTTTCGCTGGTGGCATACATGCGGCGCAGGTTCTGGATTTCTTCTTCGACTTCGCTCTCGGCGGGTTCGACCCATCCGTATTCGGCGCGCACAGACTTGTAATCGCCCAGGTCAACGGTCGGCAGCAGCGGGACGGTAAAGATGAACTTGGGGGGGGCGAGGCTTTCGATGGTTTCGAGCGCGCCGGCAGCGGCGGGTTTAATGCCGGCTTCTTTCAACGCTTCGGGATAAATCTCATCCACGAGGATTTCCACCGCTTCCTCGGTCAATACGCCATCGCCATACAGGCGGCGGACGACATCGTAGGGCGCCTTGCCGGGCCGGAAGCCGGGGATTTTGACTTTCTCGGCGATGCGGCGGGCAGCCTTGCGGCGCGCGCCATCCAGTTTTTCCGGTTCGAGTTCGACGACCATCGTTGCCTGGTGGTCTTCGCGGGGGTGGGTTTCAATCTTCAAAGCAAAAATCCTTTCTGGTGTAGTGCGTGACGCTGTGGGGACAGAGGGAATCGAACCCTCACGCCTCGCGGCACATGATCCTAAGTCATGCCTGTCTGCCAGTTCCAGCATGTCCCCAGGCGGGCGGAATTATACCGCGAATTTCGCGGTACTTTAGCGCGAAACTTTACGGCTCGCTGGGATTTACCATGAAAACCCGTACACGGACATTTGCGCCTGCGCGCAGCGCAGCCCACAATTTGCGCTCGGCGGGGGTCAGGCTGCGGCGGAGTTCGCGCGCGTGATTAAATACCTGGTGTAGTACGACGGTGGGACATACCCCCTCCTAACCTCCCCCAAAAATCTCGAAGTGCGTGAGATTTTGGGGGAGCATTTGTAACCTGAAAAATCCTGATTCCGATTGTACAACGAAACACCCGTCCCATCATTGGTATAATCGGCGGGCTGTCAAACCATCACGAGGAGATTTGTTTATGGGACGACTCATCAACCCCGATTCGGCTGGCAAGGAACGCGCCCAACTGGCCAAGGGGATTGTGCTGGCGATTCGGGAGTTAGCCAAGCAAACCGAGCCGGGGGCTGAGTTCCGCGACCTGGCGGCCTTCATCTCGTTGGCGCTGGCGAAGATTTCGGAGGGAATCGATGTCTCGGTAGCGGCCTGGGAGAAGCGCGGCTACTGGGTCAAGGCCGACAAATTCCGCATGGAATGGCTCTGGAGCGAACAATACGCCGTAAAAATGAAAACCGCCCTGCTGGCCGAAGACTGGGCGGGCGTGGCAATGGTCATGACCCAGACCGCGCAGAAACTTGCCAAAGTGCAGGTCCCCGCCGGTCACCGGCTGGGGCGTCCCTGGGTGGGGGCGTGGAAAGAATTAAATAAACAGGATTGAGGGTCGGAGGGTCGTTTCCCCGCTTGACGCCTGAACTGGGTAAACGTACAATAGATTGCTTTCGCGCACAAGAATTTGGCGCTTCGATGCCCGTCCATCTTGCAACAGGCTGGATTTTTGTGCTTTATTTTATTCCAATTTTGGAGGAGGGTTGTTGTGCAAACGATTTTGTCCGCATCATTAGAAGCCGGCGCCGCTGCCGCCAGGCCGCCGCTGCCCATTGAGTGGTGGTTTGGCCTGTTCGCGTCCCTGGCAGCGCTCGGGTTCGCTTTCCATTTATATCGCCAACTGATGAAGTTGAGCGAAGGCACCGAGCGAATGCAGGAGATTGCCCAGGCCGTGCGCGAAGGCGCCATGGCGTACCTGAAACGACAGTACCGGGTGGTAGCGGTCGTGTTCGTTGTCCTGTTCCTCGTCTTCCTGGTCCTGGCCCTGTTCAACCTGCAAAACCCGATTGTCCCGTATGCCTTCCTGACCGGCGGCTTTTTCTCCGGCCTGTGCGGTTTCATCGGCATGAAGACGGCCACCAACGCCTCGGCGCGCACCACCTTTGCCGCGACTCACAGCCTGAACAGCGGCTTGCAGGTTGCCCTGCGCGCTGGCGCGGTCATGGGGCTGGTGGTGGTTGGGTTTGCCTTGCTCGACATCACGGTCTGGTTCCTGCTGCTGTATAACGTCTTCCCGGTCTGGTTTCCCAACATGTCTGCCGGTTTGATGATGGAAAACCCGCTCCCGACGATTACGGCCATCATGCTCAGCTTTGGCATGGGCGCCTCGACCCAGGCCCTGTTTGCCCGCGTGGGCGGCGGCATCTACACCAAAGCGGCGGATGTCGGCGCGGACCTGGTTGGCAAAGTCGAGGCCAACATCCCCGAAGACGACCCGCGCAACCCGGCCACCATCGCCGATAACGTGGGCGACAACGTGGGCGATGTGGCGGGCATGGGCGCCGACCTGTACGAATCTTATGCCGGTTCCATCCTCGCCACCTCCGCGCTGGGCGTGGCGGCGGTCGGCTTCATGTCGGCGGAGATGCTCGGCGGCAAGTCCCTGCTGGAGATGGGCATTACCTACATTTCCGGGGCGATTTCGCTGGCGGGCCTGGGCATTTTCCTGTCCATCCTGGCAATTTACATCGTGCGCTCGAAAGAGGACGCCACCCAGGGGGAACTCATCGGCGCGCTTAGCCGCGGGTTGAATATCAGTTCCATCGGGATTGCCATCCTGTCCCTGCCGTTGTTCTACTTCCTGGGAATGCCAAACTGGCTGGGCCTTTGGGTTGTGGTGCTGGCCGGTTTGGGCGTTGGGATTGCGATTGGTAAAATCACCGAATACTACACGTCGCATGCCTATGCCCCCACCCGGCTGATTGCCAGCCAGGCCAACACCAACACCGCCACGGCCCTGATTGAAGGCCTGGCGGTCGGGATGCGCTCCAGCGGCTTCCCGGTCATCGCCATCCTGGTGGGAATCGTGGTCAGTTTCTACGCTGCCGGCGGCGCGCAGAATATGTTGATGGGCCTGTATGGCGTGGGCCTGGCAGCGGTCAGTATGCTTTCGACCCTCGGCTTTACGCTGGCAACCGACGCCTACGGCCCGATTGCCGACAACGCCGGCGGCAACGCTGAAATGTCGCATCTCGACCCGGTCGTGCGTCAGCGCACCGACCAGTTGGATGCAGTGGGCAACACCACCGCCGCGATTGGCAAGGGCTTTGCGATTGGTTCCGCCGCCCTGACGGCCATGGCCCTGCTGGCGGCTTATCTCGAAGAGATTCGCCTGGTTCTTCATGAACTGCGCAAGATGGAATACCTGGTCATCAACGGCGAGCAGGTAAAAATCGCCACCATGACGATTGAACATTTCATGTCGTACTACAACGTGACCCTGCTCAACCCGTCGGTGCTGGTGGGTGTTTTTGCAGGCGTAACGACTGCTTTCTACTTCTCCGCGATGACGATGAGCGCGGTCGGACGCGCCGCGGGCGGCATGGTCGAGGAAGTTCGCCGCCAGTTCCGCGAGATTCCCGGTATCATGGACGGCTCGGCCAAACCCGATTATGCCCGTTGCGTTGCCATCAGCACGGCTGGCGCGCAGCGCGAGATGATGGCCCCGGCTGCGCTGGCTATCATTGTCCCGGTGGTTGTCGGCGTTTTGTTTGGCGTGGCAGGCGTGCTGGGTCTCTTGATTGGCGCATTGACCTCGGGCTTCGCGCTGGCGCTGTTGATGTCCAATGCGGGCGGCGCGTGGGATAATGCCAAAAAGTACATCGAAGCCGGTGAATATGGCGGCAAAGGTTCAGCCGCCCATAAGGCTGCTGTGGTGGGCGATACGGTTGGCGACCCATTCAAGGATACAGCCGGGCCGTCACTCAACATTCTGATTAAGTTGATGTCGATGGTCTCGGTCGTGTTTGCCGGTCTGATTGTGGCTTTCAGCAACGGACAAGGCCTGTTATTGACCTTGCTGACCCGCTAAACGTCCTGCGCGTTCTTGCGGATTCATCCGAAAATGTAACGCGGAATTCATTCCGCAGCATCATCCCGGAGAAATACTTTAAAACAAAAACGGCGCTCATTGCGCCGTTTTTGTTTGGGGAAGTTTCTCTAAACCTTCGTCAGCGTCACAAAGACCATTGGCTTGCGGCGCGTCTCGTTGTAGATGAGTGTTTTGACGACATTGACGATGTCTTTTTGCATATCCAACCCGCCGTTGTGGATGACATCCACCACCCGTTTGCGCACCAGCGGAAGGATGTCTTCAGCGTCTTCGTTGGAGATGAATCCGCGCGTGATGATTTCGGGGTTTTCGAGCAGGCGGTTGGAATATTTGTCGATGCCCAGGTTGACGATGACAATGCCGGAGCGGGCCAGCTGCTCACGCTCGCGCATCACGTCCGGGTCGGCGTCGCCAATGGAACTGCCCTCCACGACCACATATCCGCCCGGTATCCGCTCACCGAGGGAGAGTTTGCCGTTCTCCAATTCGACAATCTGCCCGTTTTCGACGACGATGATGTTTTCCTGGGGAATCCCCATTTGCCCGGCCAGCCAGGCATGGCGTTTCAGTTGACGCAGTTCGCCGTGAATCGGCATAAAGTATTTGGGGCGCACCAGGTTCAGCATTAACTTCTGCTCTTCCTGGCTGGCGTGACCGGAGACATGCACCGGGGCCAGGTTGTCGTAAATGACGTTCGCGCCAATCCGCAACATGCGGTTGATGGTCTTGCTGATGGTTTCTTCGTTACCGGGGATGGGGTGCGAGGACAGGACAACCGTGTCGCTCGGCAGCAGGTCGAACTGGCGGTTTGTCCCGGCAGAGAGCCGTCCGATAATGGAAGATGGCTCACCCTGCGAGCCGGTGCACATCAGAACTACCTGATTGGGCGGCAGTTTCAGGGCGGCGTCGACGGTGACGAGGGTGTCATCCGGTACTTCGAGATAGCCGAGTTTGCGCGCCATTTTGGCGTTATCGACCATGCTCATGCCCACAAAGGCCAGTTTGCGATGATGACGCACAGCAGCATCAGCCGCCTGCTGCATCCGCGAGATGAGCGAGGCAAACGTGGCGATGATGACCCGTCCCGGCGCATTCTCGATGACTTCATCGAGCGCCGGGCCGATGACCCGTTCGGAAGGGGTCCAGCCGGGCCGCTCGGCGTTGGTCGAATCGCTCAAGAGCAAATCGACGCCGCGCCGCGAAAATTCGGCGAGTTTCGCGTAGTCGGTGGGCCAGTTATCGACCGGGGTGTGGTCGAATTTATAATCGCCGGTATGCACCACCAGCCCGGCGGGGGTGGTAATCGCCAGGCCGACCGCGTCGGGGATGGAGTGGCAGACATGGAAGAACTCGACCTTGAAGGGTCCGACCTGCACGCTTTCGCCTGCGCTGACGCGGCGCAGGTCGGCTTTGGATGCCAGGCCGTTGCGGGCCAGTTTGACCTCCACCAGCCCGAGGGTCAGTTGGGTTCCGAAAATGGGGGCAGGCACGCGCGGGACGACGTGATGAATCGCCCCGATATGGTCTTCGTGTCCGTGTGTGATGATAATCCCGGCTACCTGGTGGCTCTTGTCGTACAGGTATTCGAAATCGGGGATGATGTAATCGACCCCAATCATGTCGTTTTCGGGGAACATCAAACCGGCATCGACCACCAGAATCTGGTCGTCGAATTCGTAGGCCATCATATTCTTGCCCACTTCCCCCAGCCCCCCCAGGGGTATGATTTTAAGTTTTGGACTCATACTACTGAAAAATTCTCCTGAATTTTGGTTTTTTATCTCCGCCCATGGCGGTTAAGTTCTTGGAAAAGACAAAACCCCTGCGAATAGGGGTTGCACAACCGCTTTGGCTGGCCTGCAAAACACTGCCTGTTGGCAGGTATAGTCATTTCAATTCCCGGAAGGAACTTCCGGGATAAGTGATTGCAGTATAGCACAGGTGGGAGATTTGTCAAACGGCGGCTCCCTGATATTTGCCGTGGTTCAGGCGTATATGGAGTCATCAACCTGATGTCACCAATAACCCTTGCGAGTCGAGCATTGGGGATGAGTCGAGGAACGTGGTTGTCCCATGCGTGGTAGCATTGGTGTAGTCCGATGCGCGCTTTTTGGCGACCAAAATTGTGGTTTATCTCACAAAAAACCTGTCTTAATTGTTAGTTACGTGCAAAGTCAGGGACAGGTAAAATCTGGGATAATCTTGACAGAGGACAGGCCTTGCATGAGCATAAAAATTTTAATGATTGACGACGACCCTGCAATGACTGAGCTGATTGGGCTATTGTTGCGCAGTCACGGGCTGGAAGTCGTCGCCTGCAACGACAGCGAGCATGGGGTTGAATTGGTAAAAAGCGAGCAGCCCGATGTTATCCTGCTCGATTTAATGATGCCCGGCCATGATGGATGGGAAGTTTGCAAATCGATTCGCGCTTTTACGAATACCCCGATTGCCATCCTCTCGGCCATCGACGACCCGGCGGTCATCTCCAGCGCGCTCGATGCCGGCGCGGATGATTACCTGGTCAAGCCAACCCCAGGCGGGGTGTTGGTGGCGCACATCAATAACCTGGCCCGGCGACATATTGTCGAGAAAAACAAAAATGCCATGATGCGGCATACCAGTCCGCTCAGCCCACTGTCTGACCCACCCGCCACGCTGAATAAAAAACCTTTGCAGGCTTAATCGCCCAGAGTACAATAGGTGACAGTCACTTGAGAAGTGACTGTCACCTATTTTTTATTTACGAGGAGCCAGCCTTGCAAACCTGTTCGCGTTGTAACTCTTCATCCCCTGACACTGCCAAACATTGCGTCCATTGCCATGCCGACCTGGGCGAATTTTCGGTGAATGCGGTTGCGCTCAAGAAATTCCGCGAGAATCCGCGCGTGACATCGATTCGTATCGAAGTGGCGCACGATGCCTGCCCGCTGTGCTATGAATCGCGCGGCACCTTCGAGAAGGATGCCGCGCCGGCCCTGCCCCACGAGGGCTGTTCGCACCCGCAAGGCTGCCGCTGCAACTATGCGCCGGTGTTGAACGAGATTTACCCGTAACCGCTTGTTTTTCCGTAGTTCAACTGCGGAAAAAACTGGAAACCGCCTGCCATTCCAATGGCGGGCGGTTGTGATTCAAAGCAGTATTCTTGATGAAAACACCGTCCCGAAGGTTTTCGGGAGTGGTTTTGGCCGTTTCTGGCAACCTTCGGGACGTTTGTTGCTCTATTAATGTCTATTCAAAGCAGCATTTTCAACGCGGCGGCGGTTTGCTCCGGCGCTTCGAGGGGCGGGGAATGCCCAATACCGGGTAATTCCGTCAGCAGGGCGGCGGGGAGGGCGGCCTTCATCTCGCGGGCGCGTTCGACCGGGACAAGGACATCTGCCAGGCCGTGGACGATGACAACGGGGACGGTCAGGGCGGCGAGAACGGAGCGCGAATCGGGGCGTTCGGCCATGGCCTGGAGCGCGCCCATCACCCCGGCGGGCTGCTGGCGCTGGATGATTTGCCGCAGGGCGGGGGCGTGGCGCGGGTCGGCGGTCAATTTGTCGGCCATGCCGAGGACGGCACTGAGGCCTTCGCGCTCCACCTGGGCGAGGGTATCGCAGCGACCGGCTTTTTTCTCCGGGGTATCGGCGGCGGCCTGGGTGCCGAGCAGGCCCAGGCCAAGCAGCTGCCCGCCAAAGCGGCGGGCAAAGGCCAGGGCGATGTATCCGCCCATCGAATGCCCGGCGAGGAAGGCTGAGGGGAGTCCGAGTTCGGCCAGGAGCGCGCCCAGGTCGGCGGCCATGTCGTCGAGACTGTACCCGCTCCCAGCCGCCAATGACTCCCCAAATCCCCTTAAATCAGGCACGATGCAGTCGAAATGGGCTTCGAGGCGCGGCAGGATGGGCTGCCAAAAGGCGCGGTCGAGCGGGAAGCCATGCGCCAGGACGAGCGGCGTGCCCCGGCCGGAGCGGTGATAGGCGAGTTTTGTCATTTTTCACGTCCTTTCCCTCGTTTCTCGGGACAAGTGACCAGCCAGCCGCGCGCAAAGGCCAGGGCTTCCTGGCGGGTGGCGAGTTTCCCGGCGGCCTGGGTTTCGCGGATGGCTTCGAGCAGTTTGCCGATTTCGGGGCCGGGTTTCATGTTCAGTTCGCTGATGAGGTCGCCGCCGTTCAGGAGTTGCGGCGGGCGGATGATTTCCTCGGCTTTTTCGTAGTACGCCTCCAGCAGGGTACGGGCCACATCCAGGTTGGCAGCCCAATATTCTTGCGCGAGGGTGTGGTCGTAGGTGGCGCGGACATCGGCCAGGGCCAGGAGAATCAACGAGATGCCCGCTTCGCCGGTTTCGCGGAAGAAACGGTAGATGGCCCTGCGGGTGGGGTCGGCGGCGCTGCCGGCTTTTCGGCTGGCATGGAAATGGACGCGCATGTGGCGGCGGACGAGCAGTTTGAGCCGGTCGAGTTCGTCGTTGCTCAGGTGGAGGGCCATGCCGCGCTTGAGGGCGGTGAGGGCGCCCTGTTCATCGTGGCCGAGGAAGCGGATGCGGCCACTCGGCTCGCTGGATTGGGTCTGCGGTTTATTGACATCGTGATAGAGCGCGGCGAAAAAGAGCAGGGCGCGCGCCGAGCGGTCGGTGTTGAGCGTAGAGCCGAGATGCGCGCCGATTTGCTCCCGGTAACGCCCGAGGCGCAGGACGAGCAGGCCGTTGAACAGGTCGGCGTTGCCTTTGCTTTCGTCATAGTCGGGCGCGAGGGCGGCCAGGAGGCCTTCGAGATGGCGCAGGACGGCCAGGGTGTGCGTCCAGACATCGTGAACGTGCGGCGCGGATTGTTCGACGCCTTTCAGGGCGGGCAGTTCGGGCAGGAGAACGGGAAAAACGCCGAGCATTTCCAGCGCGCGGATGGAGGCGTCGGGTTTGGGGCCTTCGAGTATTTTGAAGAGTTCGTCGCGCTGGCGCTCGGGGCTGATGTTGGCGAGCAGGGGAACGGCGGCTTTCATCCGTTGGCGGGTTTCGGGGTCGATGCTGAAACCAAACGCGGCCGCCTGGCGCACGGCGCGCAGGATGCGGGCCGGGTCGTCGCTGAAGGCAGTCTCGGCGCAGGCGCGGATGCGTTTGGCGCGGATGTCACTGACGCCGCCCAACGGGTCGAGGATTTGGCCGCTGTGGATGTCCATCGCCACGGCGTTGATGGTGAAATCGCGTCCGCGCAGGTCGGCTTCGAGCGAATCGCCGCGAAAACCGGCAAAATCGAGAATCTCGCGCGAACCGTCGGGGTTTTGCAGGACGATGCGGGCGGTGTCGTTTTGTTCGTCGAGCGGGAAAAATGCGCCGGGCAGTTTATCGGCCAGTTTGCGGGCCAGTTTGAGCGCGCCGGGCGGGGTGGCAAAGTCGAGGTCGTGGGTTTCGCGTCCCAGCACCGCGTCGCGCACTGCGCCGCCCACCAGGTAAACGGGCAGGCCGGCGGGCAGCAGGGCGCGCACGCGGTCGATTAACGGCGATTGGACGGGCATTTCGGGCATATATCTGATTTCCAGACGGTCTTTGCGGCGGGCCTGGCGGGCCGCGAGCAGGGCTTCCTCACGAGTTGCGCCCTGGGCGGCCACTTTCCCGCGCACCAGCGCCACCCAGCGCCCGGCGTAGAGCAGGCTTTCGGGGGTTTCTTGCGCGGGTTCGGTTGTGCTGGACAAGGGTCGCCTTTTCTGTCCACTAATCTTCACAAATTTTTTGGTCAAGCAGCCCCGATAGGGGTGTATCAAGAGTTTACGCAAAGCCGCCAAGTCGCAAAAAGGTCGAAAACCTGGTGTCCTTGGCTGCTCGCGTGCCCTTCAGGGTATTGCGAGGGAAAATCAGCGCAGCCACAAAGAACAGCAGAATCAGGAAAAATTAGTGGAGGTTAGTGTTGATTGGTGGATTCGCTGCGGAATGAATTCCGCGTTACGGGTTACACGGGTTGAATGTATTTTCCCAAATCGGCAGAACCGATGAAAGGCAGGTGACGGAAACGCTCGTCGATGTCGATTCCGTAGCCGAAAACGTATTTATCCGGCACATCGAATCCAACATAATCGACCTGCATTGGCACTTCGCGGCGCATTTTCTTGTCGAGCAGGACGCAGACCCGCACGCTGAGCGGCTCGCGGGTGCGCAGCATGGAGAGGACATGCGCCAGGGTGCGCCCGCTGTCCACGATGTCTTCCACGAGCAGGACATGGCGGCCTTCGATGTTGGTCATCAGGTCGAGGTTGACGCGCACATTACCGCTGGAGGCATAGTTTCCCCGGCCATACGACGAAAGCGACATGCAGTCGAGTTCGTGCTGGATGGTGAGGTGACGGGTCAGGTCGGCGGTAAAGGTAATCGCGCCGCGCAGCAGGCAAACGACGAGCAAATCCTGTCCTTCATAGTCGCGGCTGATTTGCGCGCCCAATTCGGCGATGCGCGTTTCGATGTCCTCGGCGCTGACGAGGACTTCGTCGATAAAGTCGGTGTAGTCTTGCATGGGGTCACTCCGGTTTGTATTTGTCCAAATCGACCACCGCCACGAACGGCAGGTTGCGGTAGTATTCGTCGATGTCGAGGCCGTAGCCGAAGACGAACTTGTTTTCGATGACGAATCCGCGATAGTGGATGGGGACGACCACCTCGCGGCGGGATTCTTTGTCGAGCAGGGCGCAGACGCGCAGGGATTTTGGCCGGCGGGTCTGGAGCATTTCCAACACGTGGGCGATGGTGTGGCCGCTGTCGACGATGTCTTCCACCAAAAGAACGTGCCGGCCCTCGATGTTGGTCTGCAAATCGTAGGTAACGCGCACGTTGCCGGTCGCCGAGCGCGCGCCCGCGCTGTAGGAGGAAATCGCCATGCAATCGATGGCGTTCAGGACCGTGACGTGACGCATGAGGTCCACCAGGAAGGGCAGCGCGCCGCGCAGGATGCAAATGAGCAGCAGCTCTTCCCCGGCGTAATCGCGGTTGATTTCATCGGCCAGTTCTCGGATGCGTTTTTGCAGGGTTTGTTCGTCTATCAGGATTTCGCCCAGGAATTCTTTATAATCTTGCATTTTTTCTCCGTCAGGCCCGGAAGCAAGCTTCCGGACTCCAAACTAGCGCGGGACTTCGCCCCGTTAGCGCGGGACTTCGCCCCGCTAGCGCGGGACTTCGCCCCGCTAGCGCGGGACTTCGCCCCGCTAACGCGGGACTTCGTGATGCTGGCGGCAGCGGGCTTCGTACATCTCAGACGCGCCAACGATAACGACCGGGTCGTCGTACCGGGCGGGTTTGCCATTCACCAGCCGCTGGGTGCGCGAAGCGGGTTCGCCGCACACCATGCATATCGCGCGCACTTTATCGACCTGCTCGGCCTTCGACATGAGCGCGGGCATGGGGCCGAAGGGTTCGCCGCGGAAATCCTGGTCAAGACCGGCGACAATCACGCGGATTCCCCGGTCGGCCAACTGGCGGGTGACTTCGAGGATGCCGTCGTCGAAAAACTGGGCTTCGTCGATGCCGACGACGGTGGTATCCGGCTCCATTTTGACGGGGATATCGCCCGATTTTTCGACCGGGATGGCGGAAAAATCGGACCCGGCGTGCGATGTGACCTTTTCGGCGGCATAGCGCACATCGATGGCCGGTTTGAAGACCTGCACTTTCTGGCGGGCAATCACCGCCCGGCGCAGGCGGCGGATGAGTTCATCCGTCTTGCCGCTGAACATCGAACCGCAAATGACTTCGATCGAACCGTGAATATGCTTCATGTCCTCTCCCAGGGGAAATAATAACAGGCAGATGTTTAACATCTGCCTGTTAAGTTTACCTGATTTTAATGCGATTGCAGGAATTTTAAGCGGCTTCGGGCAGGTCATAGCCCAGGGCGCGGATTTTCTTCTTGCTGTCGATGAGCGCCTTGCGGCCAAAGCCTTCCACAGCCAGGGCGGCTTCGTCGCCTTCGGCGAGTTTCGCCATCAACTGGGCAATCGTGCTAATCCCTGCCTTGGCGAGCGACTCGGTCACGCGCGCGCCCAGTTCCAGGTCGGCAACCGGTTTGGGCGGGGCCTTTTTGGCGTCTTCGCGGGTTTTGACCTGTTCCACATACTCCTGGCGGGCCTGGAGTTTCTTGTAGAAGCGGTCTACCTGCCCTTCCACGTCGAGAATGCGGGACTGCTCACCGGAGAAGAACGGGTGGCATTTGGAGCAAACTTCAACATGGATAGATTTTTTTGTTGAGCCGGTTGTCCAGGTATTGCCGCACGAGGCGCAGACGACCTTTGTATCTTCATAAAACGTCGGGTGAATTTTTTCTTTCATTGCGAGCCTCTGTTATTCAGCCGCAGCGGCTGCTTCCAACGCTTCCGCGGGGATAACGTTGGCGCGCTTGCGCCCATGCACAATATCGTAAACAACAATGCCATCGACCACGGCGAAGATGGTGTCATCCCTGCCCACCATCACGCCCATGCCGGGTTTGATGTGAGTCCCACGCTGACGGACGAGGATGTTCCCGGAGAGAACGAACTCGCCAGCATAGCGCTTCACGCCCAGGCGTTGGGAATTGCTATCGCGTCCATTTCGGCTGGAGCCGCCACCTTTTTTATGAGCCATAGTTACCTCTCTTACTTTTCGATTGTCTCAATCGCAAGGCGGGTGTAAGACTGGCGGTGACCGGTCTTCTGGCGAATGCGCTTCTTGGGGCTGTAGGTGAAGTTGACGGTCTTCTCACCCTTGAAGTGCTCCACAACCTTCGCGCTGACAGACGCGCCCGAAACCACCGGCGCGCCGACGGTGACGTTGTCACCATCCACCAGCAACAGCACTGAATCGAGTTTCAGGCTCTCGCCGGCTTTTACATGCAGCAGGTCAACGTCGATGACCCCGCCTTCGACGGCCTTATATTGTTTGCCGCCGCTTTCTAAAATAGCGTATTTCATAGTTCCTTTCTCCTGGTCTTCGCTTCGCCACAGCCGCCGCGTCCCTTCGACAAGGCTCAGGACAAGCCTCTTTCAAATCCGCCGCGCTGCGGGTAAGCCCGGAATAACACACGAAAGCCCCCAGCAAGGGGCAGACGCGAAGAAGTATTATACTACGGGGCGACGAGGTGTCAACGTTAAAACCAGCAATTCCAAATTCAAAAAAATGAGGAAAAATAGGATACTGTTTTGTCACCATGACAAAACAAGCCCTCAGACTCCAAGGCATAATGACTTATTTTCGGAAACGCTGGTCAACCGCGCCCGCTGTGCGAAAACCAAGTAACGCACAAAATACACCAAAATACACCATTGCGGACGGTATCCTGGCAGCGTTTTCGGTATTTTTCATGCAATCCAGTTCTTTCCTTGCACATCAACGCCTGTTACAAAATAAACAAGGGCGAAACAATGCCCGCAGTTTGTTTCAAGCGCCAGGCGATCCGCAACTCAGCCGTATGTTTTGTCTTTCAGGGCGAATCAAAATGAACTCTAAACTCAAGTGACAAGGCTTTAGCTCTGATTCGCGGACTTTAAGAAAGGCGTGGTCGAGGCCCAAACAATGGTTGACGGAATCGGTTTTCTGCTGTAAAATCGCTGTCGCTCTAAAAATGGAATGGGCCCATAGCGCAGTTGGGAGCGCGTCTCAATGGCATTGAGAAGGCCGAGGGTTCGAATCC
>DAOTZM010000236.1:0-6028 GCA_034434035.1 Anaerolineales bacterium | reverse complement strand
CCGCCGTTCAACCATGATTGGGATGACCGGGTGGGCAGAGTATAATATCAGCGAGAAGGAAACCCTTATGAATAATTTCATCGGTTATCGCTGCTCCCTGTGCAAACAAGAATACCTGCCCGGCCAGGTCACATATACCTGTGCCTGCGGCGGCAACCTGGATGTCGCGCTCGATTATGACTCCATCAAGAAAAAATACCAGCCGGATGACTTCCTGTGCCGGGATGACGCCTCGCTGTGGCGATACCTGCCGCTCCTGCCGGTCGCCTTCCCGCCGGGCGGGGAAAACACCCCGCTGAACCTGGCTGGCGGAACCCCCATCCTTTCCCTGCCCCGCCTGGCCGCGGAACTCGGCTTGAAACAACTCTGGCTCAAAGACGAAAGCCGCAACCCGACGGCTTCGTTCAAAGACCGGGCCAGCGCGATTGTCGTAGCGCGCGCCATTGAAACGCAAGCGGAGGTGGTGGTCGCAGCCTCTACCGGCAACGCCGGGGCAGCCCTGGCAGGCATGGCGGCGGCAGTCGGCCAAAAAGCGATTATCTTCGCGCCCAAAACCGCCCCGCCCGCCAAAGTGGCCCAATTGCTGGTCTTTGGCGCAAAAGTCCTGCTGGTCGATGGGACGTATGACGACGCTTTCGATTTATCCATTGAAGCCGCCAACGAATTTGGCTGGTACTGCCGCAACACTGGCTACAACCCCTTCACCGCCGAAGGCAAAAAGACCGCCGCCTACGAAATCTGGGAGGGACTGCGCCAACAGGCTGGCCTGGGGTTTGGCAAAAAACACATCGAGGCCACCGTGCCGCTCCACCAGCCGCGCTTGACCATTTTCGTCTCCGCAGGCGATGGGAATATCATCTCCGGCATCCACAAAGGCTTCAAAGATTTGCACGCCCTGGGCTGGCTCGAAACTATCCCGCGCATAGTAGGCGTGCAAGCCGAAGGCTCGGCAGCCATCGCCAACGCCTTTCACGCTGGCACGGAGACCATCGTCCCGGTCAGCGCAACCACCCTGGCCGATTCCATCTCGGTTGACCTGCCGCGCGACGGGGTGCGGGCGGTGCGGGCCGCCAGGGAAACCGGCGGGACGTATATCACCGTTCCAGACGCCGAGATTCTCAAGGCGATTGCCACCCTGGGCCGGTACGGAGTCTTTGCGGAACCCGCCGGGGCTGCCGCACTGGCCGGTTTAACGGCAGCACAGGCCAGCGGCTGGCTGGAAGCGGATGCGCCCGTTTTGGTGATGAATACCGGCAGCGGGCTGAAAGATGTCCGGGCGGCCATGCAGTCCGTCACATCCGCTCCAATCATTGAGCCTACGCTGGAGGCCGTCAAAAAATCGCTATGAAGCCAGGCTGGAGTTTGCCGTTTCGCTGCCTGGCGGGGACGCTGCTATTCCTGGCCCTGGCAGCCTTCTTATACTACGCCCGCGAGGCCCTTGAGCCGGTCATTATTGCGGCGTTTGTCGCCTGCCTGGTCAATCCGGCTGTGGCAGTCTTGACACGCCATTCGCGCCTTTCACGCGGCGCCGCAGTCAAGTTGGTGTATTTCACCGCCCTGGCAGCGCTGATTGCCATCCCGGCGACGATTACCCCCATCTTTTTCAATGAATTGACCGGCGTTGCGCAGGATTTGATGTCCCTGCTCGCGCAACTCCAGGAATCGCTTTCCAAACCGGTCGTACTCGTTGGGTTGGAATTCGACCTGACCCAGCTGGCTGATGGACTCGGGCGGCTGCGGTCGATGGCGATAGCGCCCGTGCCAGAAGAAGCTTTCCTGCTGCTCGAATCGACCTCGCGCGGAACCATCTGGTTCCTGGTTATCATCGTGCTGGTCTACCTGTTCCTTTCCCAATGGCAGGGAATGCGCAAATGGCTGCTTGGGCTGGCGCCCGCTCCTTATCGCGCCGAACTGGAAGCGCTCTATGGACAGGTGCGCAATGTGTGGATGGCTTACCTGCGCGGTCAACTCTTGTTGATGTTCCTCGTGGGCGTGGTTTTTACGATTGCCTGGTACATCCTCGGCATCCCAGGGGCGTTTGTGCTGGGAGTCATCGCCGGCCTGTTCACGCTCGTTCCTGACCTGGGTCCCATCCTGGCAGTGGCGCGGGCGATGGGCGTGGCATTGCTGGAAGGCTCGAACTGGATTCCACTCTCGAATGTTTGGGTGACGGTGATTGTCTTCCTCGTGTATTTTGTCTTGATTAACTTTAAGAACATGTGGATCAGGCCGTTCATTATGGGCCGCATGATTCACATAACGAGGGCTTGATTTTCGTCGTCATACTGGTCGCCACCATCCTGAACGGGATTTTGGGCGCGCTGCTGGTCGTGCCGGTGCTGGCCTCGGCAGTCATCGTTGTCAAGTACCTGCTGCGGCGGATATTGAACCAGCCCCTTGATGAAGATGTTTCCCGGTTCATTGTTCATGACACATCCCGGCGTAATGCTCACCTGCTGCGCCGCATCAAAAAAATTAACAGGAACGGACCCATGTCGATTACATACTCAATCATCGCCCCAATTTTCAACGAGTTCGAGAATATCCCCGAACTTTATCGCCGTATTAGCGAAGTGATGGATTCGACCGGGGAACCCTGGGAGTTGATTCTGATTGATGACGGCTGCACCGATGGCTCCACCGACCGAATCCGCGAACTGGCGGAGCGAGACAACCGGGTGCGCCCGGTCATTTTTGCGCGCAACTTCGGCCACCAGATTGCCGTCACTGCCGGGCTGGATTATGCGCGCGGCCAGGCGATGGTTGTCATCGACGCCGATTTGCAGGACCCGCCCGAAACCATCCTGGAACTGGCGAAAAAGTGGAAAGAAGGCTACGAGGTGGTCTATGCCGTGCGCGCCGAGCGTGAAGGCGAATCCTGGTTCAAGCTGCTTACCGCTTCCATGTTCTACCGGCTGATTTACCGCATCACCGATGTCAAAATCCCGCTCGATACGGGCGATTTCCGCCTGATTGACCGCAAAGTGGTCGATGTGATGAATTCGATGCGCGAGCGGCATCGCTTCCTGCGCGGCATGTCTTCGTGGATTGGGTTCAAACAGATTGGCGTAGAATACAAACGCGCGGCGCGCCATGCTGGGGTGACAAAATACCCCTTGAAGAAGATGTTCAAACTGGCGCTCAACGCCATCACCGGCTTTTCCTATTTCCCGTTGCAAGTTGCCACCTATTTTGGTTTCGTTTCAGCCGGAATCGCCATCCTGGCGATTCCGGTTGTCGCCATCTTGCGCCTGGCCGGGTCGCACTTCTTCGAGGGACAGACTACCACCCTGATTTCGGTCTTATTCCTGGGCGGCGTGCAATTGATTTCGCTCGGCATCCTGGGCGAGTACATTGGCCGGATTTACGACGAGGTCAAAGGCCGCCCGCTGTATGTGGTGAGGGAAGCGCCAAAAGACAGTGAGCAGTCCTCAGCGAGCAGTCATCAGTGAGCAGTTTCCAGCGCAAGAAAAAGACCCGCCAGGCACGCGGGTCTTTTTCTTCTAACCGTACAAATCCCTGCGAAAGAACTCCGGCAGGGCAAAGGCGGCGCGATGCACATCGGGATTGATGTATTCGTTCTCGCCGGGCGGGTAGGGGGTTTTCAGGCCGTTGTCCCAGGGCGTATCAGAAACGTACATGAAGCCGATGCCGCCGCCGGGGTAGGTGGGAATCTGGGCGTAGTAATAGGCCGGGTTTTTGGTGAGCGCGCGGGCTGACTGGTAGATGCTTTTGATGAGGGCCGTGTCGAAGTAGGGTTGTTCGCATTGGGTGGCCGCCGCGCCGCCGGAAGCCAGGGCGCGCGCCATCAGCCGGTAGAATTCATCCGAAAACAGGCGCTCGGCCATCCCGATGGGGTCGGTGGTATCCGAGATGATGACATCGAATGTGCCAGGGTTTTCCTCCAGGTAGCCGAAGGCATCCCGCACCAAGAGGGTCGCGCGCGGGTCTGCCCAGGGGTCGCCGAACTTGGGGAAATACTGGCGGCTGAGTTCCACCACGCGCCGGTCGAGTTCGCAGACCACGACCTGTTCCACCGAGGGGTAGCGCAGCGCCTGGCGCAGTGAGCCGCCGTCGCCGCCGCCGACAATCAGGACACGTTTGGGTGCGCCGACTGCCAGCATCGGCACATGGACAATCATTTCGTGATAACCCATGTTGTCCTGCTCGGTCAGTTGGATGATGCCGTCCAGAATCAGCGCGTTGCCGAAAAACTCGGTTTCGACCACTTGTAAATGCTGGTATTTGGTCTGCTCGTCGGCCAGGACGCGCCTGACGCGCAGCGACTTGCGATAATAGGGGTGCAATTCCTCGGTAAACCAAATGCTCATGCCGCCTCCGCCAGTTGGGGTGAAGCAAAGGTCAGTGACATGCGCTCAATCAGTTCTGCGTCGCGGTCCAGTTTACGGAAACTGAAGTGGGTCGCCCCGAACGCATCCCGAATTTGCTGAATGAGCGGCAGGAGGTCGCGGTCAATGGCGCAGGTAAACAGGTCGATAGCACAGTAACCGTATTCCGGCCAGGCGTGCAGGCTGGCGTGCGATTCGGCCAGCAGCAGGAAGCAGGTAAAACCGTGCGGGCTGAACTTGTAGAAGCCCTCGTCCACCACCGTCAGGCCGCTTTCGTGAATCGCGCGGGAAAAAGCCCGGTAGGCGCGTTCGCTGTCCAGGAGCAGGCCGCGGTCGCAGTTCGAGAGGTCCACGATGTAATGTTCGCCAAGTTTTAGGGATGTATTCACTCTGACTCCATGTCTCAATCGAAATAACGAATGCGCATTATCCCGCAGAATCCCCCTGTGTCAATCCTTGCAAGATATGAATTTTCGTCAAGTTTCTTTCTTTTTCTTTGTAAAATCGGCATTATTTGCTCGCGAAAATCCATTAAACGTAAAAATTGCAGTAGATGGCTTCTGCCGCTCCATACCGGTTTGACGAAAGCGCAAAAAACGACGAGACGAAATACCGATTTTGCAACGCGCGCTTATGGTATGATTAAAAACGTATTTCCCTCATTTTTCGAGCGATGCCATGAAATTCACCCTGGCCCTGGCCCAAATCAATACCAAACTCGGCGATGTGGACGCCAACCTGGAAAAGCACCTCGCCCTCGCCAAAGAAGCCGCCCAATCCGGCGCGGATTTGCTGGTTTTCCCGGAACTTTCGCTGACCGGCTACGTGTTGCAGGACATCGCCGCAACGGTTGCCCGCCGCCCCGCCGCCGATGACCCGCTCTTCGGCCGCCTGCTGCAGGCTTCCGAAAACCTGGACATGGTGGTCGGGTTTGTAGAAGAAGACCGCCGCTGCCGCTATTACATTTCGGCGGCCTATCTCTCAGGGGGACAGGTGATTCACGTCCACCGAAAAGTGTACCTGCCGGCCTATGGTATTTTCGACGAAAAGCGCTACTTCGCCGCCGGGAACTGCTTCCGCGCCTTCGACACGCGCTTTGGCCGGGCCGGGATGCTCATCTGCGAGGACTTCTGGCACGTTTCCTCGCCGTACATCCTCTGGCTGGATGGGGCCGACCTGTTCCTGATGACCTCCGCCTCGCCCGGGCGCGGCGTCACCGACGAAATCCTTGGCTCGGCCCAGTGGGTGCAGGATGTCAACCGCGCTTACTCCGGCCTGTTCACGTCCTTCTTCGCCCACGCCAACCGGGTCGGGTTCGAGGATGGCCTGAACTTCTTCGGCGGCTCGACCGTCTTCGACCCGGATGGACGCATGATTGCCCAATCGCCCTATAACGAAGAAGCCCTGACCCTGCGCGAAATCGACCTGGCCCAACTCCGCCGCACCCGCACGAGACTGCCGTTGCTGCGGGATGAACGGCCGGAGATGGTGCTGAAGGAATTGCAAAATATCATGCAAAAATAAAACTTTACTTGTATTTTTTATTTTTTACTTTTTTACTTTTTCTCTACCGGACAAACTTCGTGTTAATTTGTCATTTCGAGCGACAGCGAGAAATCTTCTCCCAGTGCGCAAGATTTCTCCCCGCTGCGCGGCTCGAAATGACAAGAATAAGATAT
>DAOTZM010000235.1:0-6455 GCA_034434035.1 Anaerolineales bacterium | reverse complement strand
TTGTTTCAAGCGCCAAGCGATCCGCAAATTCGTGGCGCTGATTTGGCGTGAAAAACCCAAAACCTGTACACGGAATTCTCTACCGGACAAACTTCGTGTTAGTTTGTCATTTCGAGCGACAGCGAGAAATCTTCTCCCAGCGCGCAAGATTTCTCCCCGCTGCGCGGCTCGAAATGACAAGAATAAGATATGAATTACAGGTTAGATTGTTTTGTCCGGTAGAGAAGGTTCAATATTCAATGTTACGCGTGTCCATAACAATCCAAAGACAAAACTTGCCGAAGCAATTATCAAGAGCGTGAGAGGTATCATGCCCCCGGACGATCTCTTGTACGGTGTCATTTGGCAACTCCCGAATGCTTGGTGGTGGGAAATCGAGAATATGATCTGGTATTATTTTTATAGACCACAGGCTCGGGCGTGGAACTGCGAAATTGGTGCGCCAAATCGGCCGGCCCAGTAGTAAGCAACTCTAGCAATTCCAATAAGACAAACACGCTGCAGGTTCAGGCCAGGAGTTTGCCTCGGCGAAGCTCTCAGATTTCCAGGGTATTGCCGATAATATTCCGTTTCATTGCCGATAAATTTCCGATGATATGTTTTCATCTGCATCGGTATCATTGAGTTTTCCGGCATGATGAAAAATAACGGCGCAAGATTAGGAGTAGGCTTATAAAGCAAACACGACAAAAATCTATATCAAAAATTCTCTCAAATAGGTTTTTTCTCAGCTGATTTCAAACCTTGTATAATTGGTTTAATGCCATGGCGTAAGGCGAATGAATAAGCCGCGTTGGAACCAGGGTAACTCTTGGATGACAATGACACAAAGCGTCCCGCTTCTAGCGGGGGATGTGGGTGCATAAAATCTCACTGGCAGTAAGGTGGCTGGTTAACCCAGTAGCACGCCGCCGCAGGATTATCCCTGTGGCGGTTTTTTATTGAACCTCCCAGTGTCTTTTCCAAAAAATTCAGCGATTAGCTTCAAGGTCATTTTGCGATAAGATAATCGTGATTATCATAATTACGATTATCTACCCCGGAGTTGCCCCATGTTTGTCAATCGTATTTCCGAACTGGCCCAATATAGAGTAACAGGTAAATGCTCTGCCATGAAATCCCAGGGACACCTCTGGGATTTCATGGTTTACTCCAAGCCTTCCAGCGCCTGGAAAATTTCATCTGCCCGGAAAACACGATTACGAGCCTGCCCGGTCACTTCGTGCACAATGCCGGCCCTGACCAGTCGGTCAATGTAATTCTGAGCAATCGGAAAACTGACCCCTAAGAACGTTTGAAGCTGGCGAACCGAGAGTATCGGCTGCATGAATAAGAAATCAAGAACTTGTTCCATCCGTTTGGAATTCCGCTCGGCATCGACCAGGGGCTGGTAGTTTGTGCGGATGGCCTGCAAACGGTTCAGTTGTGTGAGGCTTTCATTCGCCTGGGTACTGACTCCGCGCAGGAAAAAGCGCAGCCAGGCTTCCCAGTCTCCCTTTTGAGAAACTGCCAAAAGCAGATCGTGATATTCCTGGCGATAGCGTTCAAAATAAACGCTCAAACTCAGCAGCGGTTGGGGCAGGAGTTCCCATTCGCCGAGCAGCAAAACCACCAATGAACGGCCGATACGGCCGTTTCTATCCAGAAATGGGTGAATGGCCTCAAACTGGTAATGGATCAAACCGACACGCACCAGGGCAGGGATCTCGCTACCCGTGTGGATGAATTTCTCCAGTTGATCAAGCCCGGCATTCATCTCATCCACAGGAGGCGGAACATACTTTGCAGTGGACGGTAGACTGCCGGTGTCACCAATCCAGTTTTGCGAGCGCCGAAACTCTCCCGGACTCAGATTTCCGCTGTGATCGTCTTCCAGCAACCTGGTGTGCATTTCTCGAAACAGGCGCAAACTGATTGGCAGGGTTGTCACCCGCTCCAGTCCATACTCTAGTGCCTGAACATGGTTGTACACTTCGCGCACATTATCGCCAGATTTCGACAACATTGTCGGCGCAGCTTCATGGACATACAGGTCGGCCAGGGTGGCGTATATGCCCTCGATCCGCGAAGAAAAGAGCGCTTCACGGCGCACAAGAGGCTTGATCAATAAGCGCGAAAAAGGAAACGAGCTAGCCAGGGTGGCCAGTCTGCTTAGGGCGCGCTCTGCGTCGGCCAGGGCGGATACCAATGGCAGCGACCAGTTAATGTTTGGGGGTAAAGGCGCGGGCAGGAATGCCCAATAACCAGCCTGGGTAGAAACCAGCCTGCCGGAGGTGGGTGTGGAGAAATCTCTTGGATCCATTATTTTAGTTTTCCGGCCAAAATAGTAATAAGACTAGATCATAATAACATGAAGGGCTGAAAGGGGATAGTCCCGTTCTTGTCCGTTTGCGATTGTAAATTTGAATTTTACAAAAACATACATATATTGTAAAATTAAAACATGGACACCTACCCTCGCTTACTCTTTCCCGCCTTGAAAGAAGCGCTTGCCGACCAACGCGCTGTGGTATTAACCGGAATGCGCCGCACCGGCAAGACCACCACCTTGCGCTGGCTGCTTGAACAAGTTCCATCCAGCAACAAAATCTACCTCGACCTGGAGCGCCTCGACCAGCGGGCGGTTTTCCAGGAGAGCAATTATGACCTGGTGCTGGATTACCTGCGCAATCGCGGCCTGGATACCAGCCAGCCCATGACAGTGGCCCTGGATGAAATCCAGTATGTCCCCAACCTGCCCAGCGTGGTCAAATATTTGCATGACTCCCAATCCATCAAGTTCTTGTTAACGGGTTCCAGTTCCTTTTATCTCAAGAATTACTTTACAGAATCTCTTTCCGGTCGCAAAGTGGTCTTTGAGATGTTCCCGTTGACCTTTGGCGAGTTCCTTGACTTTCGCGGTACACCGTACAGGCGCAGGGCAACCTGGGCCGAAATGCGTTTTGACCCTCACGAATATGACCGCCTGAAGGGGTTGTACGATGAATTCCTTTTGTATGGCGGCCTGCCGGATGTTGTGCTCGAAAAGCGTCCGGGCGTGCGCCGGGATTTACTGAACGATATATTTTCCTCCTACGTCAATATCGATGTGCGCGCCCTGGCGGACTTTCAGAAAATCGGGGAATTGCAGCAACTGATGCGGTTGCTGGCTTTGCGCATTGGCAACAAGCTGGATGTTACCAAGCTGGCCTCCACGGTGGGCATCTCACGCCCGACCGCGATGCAGTACCTGGATTTTCTGGAAATGACCTATGTGATTCGCCGTATCCCAGCTTATGCTGGTGGCGACAAAGCCTCTGCGCTGGCCAGGAAACTTTACTTCTGCGACAATGGCATCGCCGGCATCCTGGCCAATATCGGCGAAGGTGCGCTGTTTGAGAACGCCATCCACAACCAGTTGCGCGGATATGGCGAGTTAGCCTACCTGACCAAGGGCAACGAATATGAGATCGACTTCATCCTGACCAGGGAAAACCGCCCGGAGGCCGCCTTGGAAGTGAAATACCACCCAATCCTTTCAGATGACCAGAAGCTGAAACGGTTGAGCGCAAAGTATGGGTTGGCAGAATCCTGGCTGGTCGGCAGGTATCCTGCCCCGGAATTCCAGGAATTCATCTGGGGTGGATTGATCTTTTAGCTAGGATCACCCAATCTTGCAAACCCTCGTGATCGGCGACATTCACGGCTGTTATGTTGAGTTGCAGGCCTTGCTCGAAAAAGCCGGCTTGGGTGATGGCGATCCCATCATCCTTAGTCGGTGACTTTATCGATCGTGGTCCGGAAACGCCGCAGGTGCTGAACTATTTCCAACAAACGCCCAATAGGCGCGCCCTGATGGGCAACCATGAACGCAAGCATGTCCGCGCGGCCAGGCATGAGGTCAAGCTCGCGATTTCACAGCAGATCAGCCGCCAGCAGTTAGGTGATTCTTATTCAGATGCGGTTGCCTGGATGAGTATGCTACCACTCTTTATCGAGCTCGAAGAGGCTGTGGTTGTGCATGGTTATCTGGAGCCGGGTATTCCTCTGGCTCAACAAAATCCATCTGTGGTTTGTGGCACGATGGGCGGCGACAAAATCCTGCGCGAACGCTATGATCGTCCGTGGTATGAGCTGTACACTGGCGACAAAGCGGTGATTGTCGGACATAACAATTACACCAAAACCGATCAGCCATTCGTCTACAAGGACAAAGTTTTCGGCCTGGATACAGACTGCGTTCACGGCAAACCATTGACCGGTTTGCTGTTGCCGGCTTTTTGCTTCGTTTCCATCCCGAGCCGGGGCAACCTGTGGGCACAGGTGCGCCGCACCTATCAACGTCCGCGCGCCATTTCGCAGCGGCCTGTGTTTTCCTGGTCCGAGCAGGATGATCAGGCGCTGCTTCAACTGATCGAATGGATTCAGCGTGACACCCTTGACCTGTTGGCGCGTTTACAATCCATCCCTGGCTTTTCTGAACTGACCCCGCGAGCGCAAGCCAAGCTCTACGCAGCAGAAACGGGAAAAGGAAAACGTGCCAACCTGCTGCAATTGGCACGTTTAGGGAAGCTGGACCTGGAATTGGGAAGAAAAATCTTGAAAGATCCAAAGGAACTTCAGAAATTGCTTCCAGCAAATGTTGAGTAAATAAAAAAAGCGCCTTGGGAGAAACTCAAAATCCCAGGGCGCTGATTGTTTGGTGCAGATTTCATCATTGGCTGAGCAGCCATTCTGCCACTGAGCGGATCTCAACTTGAACACCGCCCAGTTCAAAACTATCCTCGTTTGTATCCGATAAAATCAGGGCGCTTTCGACTTTTGCGCCTCCCAGCGCATCATTCAAAGCGCGAATTTCGCGCTCACGGGTTGTGGGGTTCTCCAGGTTCGTGGCGACCTGGATAAGCTGTCGTTTTTCGGGCAGATAGAAATCCACTTCAAAACCACCTGGCGTCACGAAGTAGTAGACTTCCTTGGTTTGCCGGCGCAGCGCCAGGAAAACCAGGTTTTCCAGCAACCTGCCTGTATTGGGCGAAAAGCCAAAACCGACTGCATTGGACAGTCCTGTATCGATGCAATAGATCTTTTTGGGAGCGATCTGCTGGCGTTTTACCGAGAAATCATACAGGTTCAATGTGAATACCAGCCAACTGTTCTCCATGTAGTCGATGTAGCTCTTGATGGTATTGACGCTGCCCAGGCGAAATTGATCCTTGAGTTTGTTGAATGAAACTGTCCCGGATGGATTGCTCATCAGGTAGAAAGCGAGTTCTTTGAGTGCCTTAACCGCATCCAACCGGTAGCGAGTGGCGATGTCACGATAAAGGACATCGTCATACAGCGTGCGCAGCAAAGGCAGTTCCGGATACTTCAAAGCATCCGGGATGCCGCCAACATGTGAGTAGGTATCCAGCATATTCTTCAAGCGGGCTTTTTCGACCGTAGTCATGCGCCGCACATCGGGTAAGGATTCCTTCCGGAACTGAATAAATTCTTTGAACGAAAAGGGAAACAACTCGATCGGCACGTAACGGCCGGTAAGACGTGTCCCCAATTCCCGGCTGAGCAGGGATGCATTGGACCCTGTGATATAGAATTTGAAATCCATATCCATGAAACGGCGCACAAAATGCTCCCAGCCAGGGATATTCTGGACTTCATCAATCACAAAAATCTTGCGTTCACCAAAGGTTTCCACCAGGGTCTGGTAAAGGTGATCGGCATCCTCTGGTTGGAAACCCAGGAAGCGGTCATCCTCGAAATTGACGTAGTAAAAAGTGTCGCGGCCCAGCTTGTGCGCCATCTGTGCCAACAGAGTGGACTTGCCCACACGCCGCAAACCCGAAACGATGACAGCGTGGGGAACATTGGCAGCTCGTTCGACTTCTGCCAGTTGAGCACGTTCGGTGCCCGTGTCCCGCCCCCAAAACGAATCAAACTGCTCCAGGAGCATGGTCTTGATCTGGTCTTTTGACCAACGGGAATTCCAAAAATTTTCATTCATAATGAAATGATACGGCAAATAGTTTTCATTGTCAATGAAAACTATTTGAATTCGCAATTATCATCAAAACTCGATCTCGATAGTCTCCCTATTTGGTGTTGATAGGGATTACTGAGAACAGTTCTTTAACAGACCAAATGTGGTCAGTCAAGCCAGAAGCCATTGCGGGGGTGCGGGGCAACCACTTTTGTGGCAAGGCATTGGTCAGAGGCAAGCGCAGGCTTTTGTGATGATGTACCAGATTGTAGTAACAATCTTCCAACAGCGCAGCGGTTTCATGGAAGAAGACTTTCCATTGAATTTCTAAACCTGATTTTCTTAAAATCAACTCCCCACCCCCACCACTTCCTGACACTGCGGGAAATTCAGGCAGCCGTAGTATTGCTCTCCTTTTCTTGACCCGTCCTTGTAGAAGCGCAGCACCATGGTGATGCCGCAGCGCGGGCAGATGGGGGAGTAGTCGGCTTCGCTG
>DAOTZM010000234.1:0-2465 GCA_034434035.1 Anaerolineales bacterium | reverse complement strand
GAACTGCAAACCGCCACCGGCCTGAAAGTCGTCGCTTCCGGCGGCGTCTCCAGCCTCGAGGATGTCCTCCGCGTCAAAAATGCCGGGCTGGCAGGCGTCATCATCGGAAGGGCGCTGTATGAAGGCAATTTGCGGCTGCGTGATTTGGTGCTTGGGTGATTGAAAATCACAAAATCACCAAATCGCTAAATCGCCAATATTACTTTCGCCGCTTTCTCCGCCCCGTTCTCCGCCCGGATTTTCTCGCCCAGCGCACTCGCCGCCGCGCGCATCTCGCTCTTTGACACAACCCCAATTGCTTCGGCCAGCCTTTCCGCTGTCAATTTCTTGCGCGGAAGGCTCGTCCCGACGCCCAACTCGCGCACACGCCGCGCCCAGGCGGGTTGGTCCAGCCCATGCGGGATGACAACTGCCGGGACGCCCGCCCGCAGCCCGGCGGCAGTCGTCCCCGCCCCGCCGTGATGAACAACCGCCGCCATGCGCGGGAACAGCCACGAATGCGGCGCGCTTTCGAGCGTGAAAATGTTCTCTGGCAGCGGCTCGTCCGAACTGCCCTGCCAGCCGGTCGCCAGGATGCCGCGCTGACCGGCCCGCCGCAGGGCTTCGGCCACCGCGCGGGCGGTGTGGGCGGCCTGTTTGGGGTCGCCGATACTGCCAAAGCCGACGTACACCGGCGCGGGGCCGCGTTGCAAGAAATCCGTCAGCGCGGCGGGCGGCGTCCAACCGGGCTCTTCATCCAAAAACCAAAAACCGGTATGATGGATATGCGGCGGAAAATCGTCTGCCTGCGGGAAAACATGCGGGCTGCATGAAACGACCGTTGGGTGCGTGGCGCTCGTCTGGCGCGGGAACGGGCTGCCAAACTGCGCAGGCAGGCCGCCAAATTCGCGCTTCCAGAAATTGCGCAGGTTGCCGCTGGATGCCATCCAAAAGATCTGATGCAGGATCTTGTATGTTAGCAGGTTATACCCCCCGCCCAGGCGCGGCCCATCGTAAAAAATCAGCGAGGGGTAGGCGCGGGTGGGTGTCATTGGGAAAGGCAGCCCCAGCACCGACGGAATCCCGCGCGCCTGGGCCGCAAAATAGCCCAGCGCCATGCCGGGATGGTAAATCACCAGGTTGGCATCCTGGCAGGCGGCGAAAAGACCGGCTTGCAGCGAAATGGCGATTTTATTCAGTTCGTTGAAACTCAGCGCAAACTTGAGCGGGTTATCGGCCCTGCGGGCGTTATCGGCCACCTGGCTGTTCATCACGCCCGCCAGGTCGCCCTCGATGGCGTAACACTCCAACCCGTAGCCGGTCACGAACTGCGCAAACGCCTCCAGCGTGGCAATCCGCACGCGCGCGCCAGATTTCTGGAGCGCCACCCCCAGCGCGACATACGGCTGCACATCGCCGCGCGAGCCCATCGCAAGAATGGTAATTAGCATATTTTCCTTTCGTAATGCGAGATTTATCCCGCCAATAGCAAAATGCGAGATAAATCTCGCGTTACGACTTGAACCGCGCGACCAGTTTGCCCAAAATGGCGTCAAACTGCCGAATCTCATCTTCCGTCAGCGCCGAAGCCACAAAATCGACATACGCCCGAATAGTTTTGGCGCGCGCCTGAACCAACTGCCCGCCCGCCTCGGTCAGCCCAACGTGAAAAACGCGCTTATCAGTCTCTGACTGGGTTTTTGCCACAAAACCGAGCGCCGCCAGTTTGTTGAGCGCCGTTGTGGCCGAAGCCTTCGCAAATCCCAGCCGGGCGGCCACCTCGCTGACCGTCGGCTCGCCCAGCGCCGCAATCGCATCAAGATACTGGATCTGGCTAAAGGTTAACTGCGAAAAACTCTCGGTTTGTTGTTTTTTGAGCGAATGGTCGAGCGTGGCGATAAATTCAAGCAGGATTTTTTCCATAGCATATTTTTTGATTAGTTTGACTAACTAATTATAAATCATTTTGGAGATTTTATGATTACCTTGGTGGATTACAAAGCCGGAAACCTGACCTCGGTGCGACGGGCGCTTACGCACCTCGGCATTGCCTGCCAAATCTCTGCCGACCCGGAGCAGGTTCGCCGCGCCGATAAAATCATCTTCCCCGGGGTCGGGGCCGCTGGCGCGGCGATGGGCGTGTTGCGCCAGCGCGGGCTGGATTCGGCCCTGAAAGAAGCCTTCGCCAACGGCGCGCCGATTTTGGGCATCTGCCTCGGCTGCCAGATCATCCTGGAGCATTCGGAGGAGGATGACGCCGAATGCCTGGGGCTGCTGGCGGGGAGGACGGTGAAATTTCGGCCCTCATCCCTAACCCCTCCCCCGGTGGGAGAGGGGGACGCCGACTCCCCTCCCTCGGTGGGAGAGGGGCCGGGGGTGAGGAAGAGATTGAAAATCCCCCACATGGGCTGGAACGCCGTCAGCGTTACCCAACCCCACCCCCTGCTGAGTCATTTACGCCCCGGCGACGAGTTCTACTTCGTCCA
>DAOTZM010000233.1:0-4412 GCA_034434035.1 Anaerolineales bacterium | reverse complement strand
TATCTTATTCTTGTCATTTCGAGCCGCGCAGCGGGGAGAAATCTTGCGCACTGGGAGAAGATTTCTCGCTGTCGCTCGAAATGACAAACTAACACGAAGTTTGTCCGGTAGAGAATTCCGTGTACAGGTTTTGGGTTTTTCACGCCAAATCAGCCGTATGTTTTGTCTTTCAGGGCGAATCAAAATGAACTCTAATCTCAAGTGACAAGGCTTTTGCTCTGATTCGCGGACTTTAAGAAAGGCGTGTGGAGCGCGGTTTTCCTCTTGACACATCCTGTTCCCTGGCATAGAATACCGCCTAACATGATCACAACCAAATCCACCCGCTGGTTTGCGTTTTACTTTTATTACGGCTCCCGAAATCCGGCTGCCGGTGGTGGCGCTTAACCAGACCAGTAGGATAAACTGACCTGTAAAAGAGCGAGCCCCGAGCGGCGCGCTCTTTTTGTTTATCACTAACCTAACCCCCCGCCCTGCGGGCGCCTCCTTCCCTGTTAGGGAAGGGGGCAGGGGGATAGGTCTCAAAGGAGCCTCCCATGCCCACTCGTGGAATTCGCGGCGCCGCCACCGTAGACGCCGACCAGCCCGAACTCATCCTTGCCGCCACGCGCGAACTGCTCGAAGCCATCCTCGCCGCCAATCCGGGGATGTGTCCCGGCGACATCACCAGCGCCTTTTTCACCGTCACCGAGGACTTGCGCTCCACCTTCCCGGCCCAGGCCGCCCGCCAGATGGGTTGGAGTCAGGTTCCGATGATGTGCGCCCGCGAAATCCCCGTCCCCGGCAGCCTGCCGCGCGTCATCCGCGTCCTGGTTCACTGGAACACGGAACGCGTCCAGGATGAAATTATCCACGTCTATTTGCGCGAAGCGGTCAAACTCCGCCCCGACCTGGTCGCCGCCCAGTAACGGAATGCGCAAGACGATACGCGATACTCGAATAACGAATATCGAATACCGAACAACAAATTTCGAACAGGAGAACTTGTCCAATGATGATTATCATGAAAACCAACGCCACCCCCCAGCAGGTGGAGCACGTTATCGAGCATATCAAGGCTGCCGGGCTGGCCGTCCATCTCTCGCAAGGGGTGGAAACCACCATCATCGGCGCAATCGGCGAGACGCACAACATCCCCACCGATATTTTCGAGAATCTTGACGGCGTGGATGAAGTCCAGCGTATCACCAAGCCCTACAAACTCGCCTCGCGCCAGTTCCACCCGGAAAATTCCGTCTTCCCGCTGCCTGTCCCGAGGTACGAGGGAGATGGGTTCACCGTCGGGGGCGAGGAAATTGCCATCATCGCCGGGCCGTGTTCGGTGGAGTCGCGCTCCCAAATCATCGAGACGGCCCATGCGGTCAAGGAAGCGGGCGCATCGGCCCTGCGCGGCGGCGTCTTCAAGCCCCGCACCTCCCCCTACGCTTTCCAGGGCTTGGGCGAGGAGGGTCTCGAATACCTGGCCGAAGCCCGCGAAGCGACCGGTCTGCCGATTGTGGTCGAAATCATGTCGCAGGTGCAGGTCGATTTGATGGTCAAATATGTCGATGTCCTCCAGGTCGGCGCGCGCAACATGCAAAACTTCAACCTGCTGCGCGCCATCGGCGAGACCCGAACCAGCGTCCTGCTCAAGCGCGGACTTTCAGCCACCATCGAAGAACTGCTCATGTCTGCCGAATACATCCTTTCCGGGGGAAACAAACAGGTCATGCTCTGCGAGCGCGGCATCCGCACCTTCGAAACTGCCACCCGCAACACCACCGACATCAACGCCATTCCCGTCCTGAAAAATCTCACCCACCTGCCGGTCATCCTCGACCCCAGCCATGCCACCGGCCATGCCGACTACGTTGCCGCCATTGCCCGCGCCGCCATTGCTGCCGGAGCCGACGGTCTCATCGTAGAAGTCCACCCCGACCCAGCCCACGCCGCCTCCGACGGCAAACAATCCCTCAAACCCGAAGCCTTTGCTAAAATGGTCAGGCAAGTCGGCCAGATTGCGCAGATTATGGACAGGCGCCTGGCTGCTGTTCACGGCGCTTATACACCCTTGGGCTGGGCATAACTGGTTAAGCGGATAATATGTTTAACCTAAAAGAAGCAAAAATAGCCATTGTTGGACTGGGACTGATGGGCGGCTCTATGGCGCTTGCGCTCAAAGGACACTGTGCCAGCCTCATCGGAATCGACCCGGATTCTGCCGCGCTGGAACTTGCCCTCCGTCAAAACATCGTTGACCAGGCTGGCAGCGACCCCGCCAAACTCCTCCCCCAGGCCGGCCTCGTTATTTTGGCCGCCCCCGTCCCGGCCATTCTCACCCTGCTGGAGCAGTTACCCGATTTCACGCCGAATCCCTGCGTCGTGCTGGACCTCGGCTCGACCAAGCGCGCCATCGTCGAAAAAATGGAGTCTCTGCCCGAACGCTTCGACCCCATCGGCGGACATCCTATCTGCGGCAAAGAAAAACTGACCCTCGCCAACGCCGAGCGCACGCTCTACTACGCCGCCCCCTTCATCCTGACCCCGCTCGCCCGCGCCGCCCCCCGCGCCCGCGCCGCCGCCGACCAGATTCTCGCCGCCCTTGGCGCAACCCCCATCCTGCTCGACCCCGCCGACCACGACCGGATTTTGGCCTCCACCAGTCACCTGCCTTTCCTGCTCTCCTCCGCCCTGTCCCTCGCCGCCCCCGCCGAATGCGTCCCGCTGATAGGCCCCGGCTTTCGCTCCGCCAGCCGCCTGGCCGGGACGCCCTCCAGCATGATGATGGGCGTCCTGCAAACCAACCGCGAGAACCTCCTGGCCGCCCTCGAAGCCCTGCAAGACGAACTTGCCCTGCTCGCCTCCGCCCTCGCCGACCGCGACTACGAAACCCTCCAATCGACCCTCGATTCCGCCCGCGAGAAATACACCTGGCTTACCAGTCATCAGTGACCAGTAACCAGTAATTTCAATCGCTGCCACTGATAACTGATGACTGGCCACTGATTACTCTTATGCAAATCACCCCCATCCCTCGTCCATTGAACGCCGCCGTCCGCGTCCCTGGCTCCAAATCCCTCACCAACCGCGCCCTGCTCATCGCCGCCCTTGCGGATGGGACAACCCGCTTAACCAACGCCCTGTTCAGCGACGACTCGCGCTGCTTTGCCCAAGCCCTCCAAGCCCTCGGCTTCGACCTGACCCTCGATGAAGCCAATCACGAGATGACCGTTACCGGCCTCGGCGGCCAGATTCCCGCCCACAGGGCCGAATTGTTCATTGGCAACGCCGGGACTGCGGCGCGTTTCCTCTCCGCCTTCCTCACCCTCGGCCGCGGCGAATACATCCTGGACGGCGAACCCCGCATGAGGGAACGCCCCATCGGCGACCTGGTTGCCGCTCTCAAGTTTCTTGGCGCGCGCCTTGGCCCGGCCAACACTGAAAACTGGTCACTGATTACTGATTACTCCTCCCTCTGTCCCCCACTCAAAATCACATCCTCCGGCCTCCCCGGCGGCAAAACCACCCTCGCCGGCGACATTTCCAGCCAGTTCCTCTCCGCCCTGCTGATGGTCGCCCCGTATGCCCAAACCCCGGTCGAAATCGAACTCTCCACCGACCTCAACTCCAAACCCTACGTCGACATGACCCTCGCCATCATGCGCGACTTCGGCATCACTGTCGAACGCCAGGATTACCGCTTCTTTAGGATTACCCCTAATCGCTACGTACCAATTCCCAATTACCTCATCGAATCCGACGCCTCTGCCGCCTCCTACTTTTTCGCCGCCCCGGCCCTCTGCGGCGGCACCGTGCGCGTCGAAAACATTTCCCGCCGCTCGGTCCAGGGCGACATCGCCTTCCTGGATGTCCTCGAAAAAATGGGCTGCACCGTTCAAGAGACTGATAACTGTTTACTGATCACTGGTAACTCCCCCTTACACGGCCTCGACCTCGACATGCGCGACATCCCCGATACCGCTCAAACCCTGGCCGCCCTGGCCCCCTTCGCCGATTCGCCGACCCGTATTCGCGGCATCGCCTCGGCCCGCCTCAAAGAAACCGACCGCATCGCAGCCACCTGCGCCGAACTGGCCCGCCTGGGCGTTCGGGTCGAGGAACACCCCGACGGCATGACCATTTACCCCTGTCCCGCCTTCAACCTTCAACCTTCAACCTTCCAACCTGTAACCATCCAAACCTACAACGACCACCGCATGGCCATGGCCTTCTCCCTCATCGGCCTGCGCGTCCCCGGCGTCACCATCGAAAACCCGGCCTGCGTCTCTAAAACTTTCCCGAATTTTTTTGAAGTGCTGGAAACCCTGCGTATTGCGTAGCGCGTATTCCGTTTATCCTTTGTCCAACGGAACACGCAACACATCCCACTCTCTTATGACTTATCATCTCGGCCTGATTGGTCACCCCCTCGG
>DAOTZM010000232.1:0-32208 GCA_034434035.1 Anaerolineales bacterium | reverse complement strand
AGTCAGGGCAGGCTCCAATCAGCCCGGTGGCTGCGTCCACGCGCCCTGACGGTTTTGGTCAGGGTCATACCACCGAAGCGATGTCCTGAGCCTGTCGAAGGGCAGCCCTGGGTGAAAGTGCCGGTTCCGTGGGTTTCGAGGGTGTCGCCCTGGCACAGCACCCCCGTAAGGGGGCAGGGATTGTACGAGACGGTAAGCGTAACGCTCCCATTGACGTCGGTCAGTTGGCGCGGGGTGTTTTTGCCGTCGGGCAGGGGCAGCGGTGTTGGAATACATGCTGGCTATTCCACACTCTGGGAGTACCGGCCATAACACGACGAGGCGAGGAAGGGATAAATTGGGCGAAAATCGTCTATCATCAAAAGTGGATAATTTGAAATCGCTCTGATATGAAGATACAAACATGCTAAATCAGGTCACCATCCAAAGCATGGCCAAGAGGCCAATCAAGCCAAATGATGGCTTTTGCAAGTGGTCGAATCAAAACTCCCGCCGATTGAGCGGGAGTTTTGATCAAAGCGGAAGCGCAATCCTGCCGGTTACAAACAGCACAGCGATACCCACCATGCAAACCGACAGGAACAACAATGTAGACAGGACAAAGCGCTGCGCTGCCGTCATGCCCAGGAATTTCCCGCTTGTTTTCTTTTTGGCAACGGGACGGTCGGGCATCGACAGGACCGGCTCGTTCTTTTTGACCTGTTCGCCTTCGAAGATGGGTTGGTCGCTGTTACGCAAATCGTCGAACATATTTCACCTCGCGCGTTAAAGTATATCACGTCGGATGGTCCTTTAGGCTGTGTCTCGACCCTGCCCGACAATCGTCCAGGCAGGTCGGAGACCTGCCCTACGCCGAATCTGGCCGCAGGTCGGAGACCTGCCCTGCGCCAAATCTGGCCGCAGGTCGGAGACCTGCTCTACGCTGAATCTGGCCGCAGGTGGACTTCACCAAAGCGGATGAGTTTTATCGTCCCATCGGGCAGGCCGAGCCGCAAACCGCCGTCGGGTTCGAGGCCGAGCAGTTGCCCGGTGAGTGTATCCGCGTCGCTGACCCAGACCCGCACGGTTTCGCCGCGAAAGGCCAGGGCAGATTCCCAGTCGCGGAGGAAAGTATCAGCCGCCAGCACCGCCCTCCGACGCTGAATCGCTTGCAGCAGGGTCTTGAGCAGGTCAATGCGCGAGATGGGTTCCCTTGCCTCGGTTTGTACGCAGGTGGCAGGGTAGTTCAACCCTTCAGGGGGCGGGACGGAATCGGGGCTGACATTGACGCCCATCCCCAGCACCACGCTGTCCACTTCCGTCCCCAGCCAGACCGTTTCGGCCAGGATTCCGGCCACTTTCTTGCCCCGAATTAGCACATCGTTCGGCCATTTGACCTGCGCGGCAATGCCAAAGGCCTGGAGCGCATCCACCAACGCCAGCGCGCCCAGGCCAGAGAATAAACCGACCTTTTCGCGTTCCGCGCCTTTCGGACGCAAAACCAGGCTGAAAGCCAGCGCCGCGCCAGGCGGGGTAAACCAGGCGCGCCCCATGCGTCCGCGTCCGCTGGCCTGCTCATCGGCAATAACGAGGGAAAAATCGGGCGCGGAGGAGGAGGCCCAGGCCAGGGCTTCGTCGTTGGTCGAGCCGATGGAATCAAAAAACCGCAGACCGCCCGGCAGGATTCCCTGCAAGACAACCCGCAGTTCCGACTCCAGACTCTTACTGGAAGATTCCCCAGGGGTTGATGTACGCGCCATTCAACCGCACCTCGAAATGCAAATGCGCGCCAAACGAGTTGCCGGTGTTGCCCGAGGCGCCAATCACCGCGCCGCGCCCAACCACCGTTCCCACCGAAACATTGATGACGCTCAAGTGGGCATACAGGGTGGTGTAACCGTTGCAATGGTCGATAACAATATAGTTGCCGTAACCGTTGTTCCAGCCTCCAGCGGCTTTGATGACCATACCGCTGCCTGCGGCATAGATGGGCGCGCCTTCGACGGCGGCGATATCGATGGCGTAGTGGCCGGGGAAGTAATCGTTGCCAGAGAGGTAGGTTTCGCCTGCCGGCCAGCCGAAACCGCTAAAGGAAACATTACAAGTGCCGGAAGCCGCCCTGCCGACATCGACCGTAGGGGCTTTGGATTCGCGCCAGCCGCCGGGAATCATGACCCATTGGTCAGGATTCGGCTGCGGATTGCTCAAATCGAGATTGTTACCCGGCCAGTTAATGATGTCTTCGGGTTTGGCCCGGTACGCAGCCGCGATTTTTTCAATCGTATCGCCTTCTTTCCACTGGTAGAGCAGGCCGTCCGTGGGCGGGATTTGCAACTCCTGGCCGGGTTTCAGGCCGTGCGGGTCATCCTTCAAAACGTTGAAATTCGCCCATAACAGCGTTTCGGGCTTGATATCGAACTCTTTGGCAATCCGGTACAAGGCATCGCCACGCCGGACGGTGTGATTGAGTACGCCATACTGCGGGCGTTCCGGGATGATGGTTTCGAGTTTCAGGTCGCGGTCGATGGAGGGCAGGGAAAGTATCGAGATGGACGGTCCCGGCGTGACAGCAGGCTGGATGCTCTCCTGGGTGGGCGCAGCGGCTGGAGGCAGCGCAGGCGCGGCGCTGGCCGAACCATTGCGGCGCGACGCGTGCCAGAAGGCAGCCCCGCCCAGGCCAAGTACGATAAGCAGCGTAATTCCCCAACTGATAAGGTTAAACCGGGGGGATGAAGAACTTCTTTCCATGTTTGGAATTCGATACTCGGTACTCGATATTTGGATATATGGTATTCGATACTCGATTCACCAATATCGAATACCGTATTATCACATACTATCATGAAGGGTTTCTAAGAAATCCTGGTTGTTTTTGGTCTTGGACATACGGGTAATAATGGCCTCGGTGGCGACGGTCTGGTCCATGCCGGCGCCCTGCGGCGGGTTGGAGGTCATCTGCCCGTACATGCGGCGCATCGTCCAAACGCGCTGTAAGATGTCCGGGCCGAGCAGGAGGTCTTCGCGGCGGGTGGAGGAGCGTTCGATATCGACCGCCGGGAAGATGCGGCGCTCTTGCAGTTTGCGCGAGAGGTGCAATTCCATGTTGCCGGTGCCTTTGAATTCTTCGTACACCACATCGTCGAGCCGGGAGCCGGTATCGACCAGGCAGGTGGCGATGATGGTCAATGAGCCGCCTTCTTCGATATTGCGCGCCGCGCCAAAGAAATGCTTGGGCGGATAAAGCGCGGAGGGGTCCATACCGCCGGAGAGGGTGCGTCCAGACGGGTTGACGGTCAGGTTGTAGGCGCGCGCCAGGCGGGTGATGGAATCCATCAGGATGACAACGTGGCGGCCAATTTCCACCAGGCGCTTGGCGCGGTCGAGCGCAATTTCAGCCGTGCGGACATGCGATGTCACCGGCTCATCGAAGGTGGAGGCAATCACCTCGGCATCCACCGAGCGGTCCATATCGGTCACTTCTTCGGGACGCTCGCCAATCAGGGCCACCATCAGGTGAACGTCGGGATATTGGGTCGAAATCGCGTTGGCAATCTGCTTCAGGATGGTGGTTTTGCCCGATTTTGGGGGAGAAACAATCAGACCACGCTGACCGCGCCCGATGGGGGCAATCAGATTAATCATGCGGGTGGCGAGGATGTCGCCCCTGGTTTCCAGGTCGAAGCGTTTTTCGGGAAAAATGGGAGTGAGGGTCTCGAATTTGGGACGACGGCGTGCATCTTCTGGGTCTACGCCATTGACCGTCTCGACTTTTAACAGCCCCCAGTGGCGTTCCGATTCGCGCGGCGCGCGCACATGACCGATAATCAGGTCGCCGGAGCGCAGTTCATAACGCCGCAACTGGGCCTGGGAAACATAGACATCGTCGTCGCTGATGCTGTATCGCGCCGAACGGAGGAACCCAATCCCCTCATCCATAATTTCCAGGATACCGCCGCGAATTTCAAGCCCTTCGCGCAAGGCTTCTTCCTGGCGCAGGCGCAGCACCAGGGCCTCCTTCTTCAACCGGTTGGCATTCTGAATACCATAGTCCTTAAAAGCCAGATGGCGAAGGTCGGAAAGAGGCTTGCTTTCGAGTTCGAGGATGTTCATCATAGGTTAGGTTTTTCTCTGCAGGGGATGGGATAAGGGAAACAAAAGCCCCGTCCTTAAGGTAAGGACGTGGTAAAAATTTTAATTTTTTGAATCGGGAATTATTCTCATGAAACCTGGCCCCGCGGCCACCCTTGTTAAAATATATTATCAACCGTCCGGGGAATTAATTTAATTATAGCACGATTTTTTCGCTTGGAATGACAAATTCACAAATTCATGATGTTTCAAGGCTGCAAACGGTTCCCGTTAAACCAGGGTCATCGCGCATCCATCGGCGCGCGGGTCGCTCCCGGCGGAAAGCGCGCCGCCGTTATCGCGCCGGATGACCTGTCCCCGGCCAAACAGCGCCCGTCCCCAACCGCTGACCGGTCGGACGGGATGTCCCATCTCAGCCAGAGAAGACATGACCGGGAGCGGAATGCCCTCCTCGAGCGCAACCGCATCTGACGGGTTGCCATCTTCCAGGCAAAAACGCGGCAGGTCGAGGGCCGACTGCGGGTCGAGGCCGTCGAGCATCAGCGCCAGGCCAACCTGGACGTGTCCCTGCGGCTGCATGAACCCGCCCATCACGCCGAAGGGGCCAAACAGCGAACCGTCGGCTTCGCGCGTGATGAGACCAGGGATAATCGTGTGGTAGGGCCGTTTGCGCGGCTCCAGCCGGTTGGGGTGGGCCGGGTCGAGGCTGAAGTTGTGTCCCCGGTTCTGGAGCGTAAAGCCCCAGCCCTTGGGAACAATGCCCGTGCCAAAACCCATGTAGTTACTGTTGATAAACGAACAGGCATTGCCCCATCTATCCACGACGCAGAAATAGACGGTATCCGACGAGGCAAACGGGCGGCCTTTTTTCTGGTCGAGCGTGGCGCGTTTGGGATGTATCAGTTTGCGCCGTTCGGCAGCGTAGTCTTTGGAAAGCAGCCATTCCCAATCCGGCGAAAACGCCGGGTCGGCCACATACCAGCGCGTATCGGCAAAGGCCAGCCGCAGGGACTCGATTTCGAGATGCAGCCGTTCCGCCGAAAGCGGTTCCAGCCCGGCCAGGTCAAAGCCCTCCAGCAGGTTGAGCGCCAGCAAGGCGGTAATTCCCTGCCCGTTGGGTGGGCATTCGTAAACGCGAAAGTTGCCAAAGGTGACGCTGGCGGGAGTCTCCCAGGTGGATATGTGCGCGGCGAGGTCGTCAGCGGTCATGCAGCCGCCCGCGCCGCGAAGAACTTCCACGATGGCTTCGGCAATCGGGCCTTCATAGAAGGCTTTCTTGCCGCCTTCGGCAACCGCCCGCAGGGTGCGCGCCAGGCCGGGGTTACGAAAAATCTCCCCGGCGCGCGGGCCGCGCCCCCTGATGGTCAGTTCGTAACCGTTCGGGGCAGTTTTCAACTGCCGCTCCGCCCCGCGACTCCAGAAGCAGGCGGTCAGCGGGGCAACCGGGAAGCCCTCCTCGGCCAATCGAATCGCCGGGGAGAGAATCTCGTTCATCGAAAGCGCGCCATGCCGCTCGACCAGGTCGCACCAACCCGCGCACGCTCCCGGTACGGTAACGGTATACGGGTGGAAGGGAGGCAGCCCGGAGCCCAGCCCCTCGCGCCGCAGGCGTTCCAGCGTCAATCCCGCCGGGGCGCGGCCCGAACCGTTCAACGCCGTCACCCGGCGGGTTTGGGCATCATAGAACAGCGCGAACATATCGCCGCCCAGCCCGGTGGAGGTCGGTTCGGTGACGTTGAGCGCGGCGGCTGCGGCGACAGCGGCATCGGCGGCGTTGCCGCCTTTGGCGAGGATTTCCAGCCCGGCGGCAGTTGCCAACGGCTGAGAGGCGGCAACCATGCCGCCCCTGCCGTAGACTGTAGAGCGTCGGGAATTAAATTGAGGCATCATTCTTGACCGGCTTGAGCGTCACCATGACCTTATCGACCCGGTTGCCATCCATGTCCATGACTTCGAAACGCAGTCCGCCCCACTCGAACATATCGGCAACATGCGGCACGCTGCCAAGGTGGTTCATGATGAAGCCGCCCAGGGTTTCGTATTCATCTTCATCGGGCAGGTGGCGGATGTTGAAAATTTCCTTGAAGTCCTCGACATCCAGCATCCCATCCAGCAGCCACGAGCCATCCTGGCGCTGGGTGGCCTGCGGTTCGCCATCCTGGATGTCGCCTACGATTTCCTCGAGGATGTCGCTGATGGTCAGGAGTCCCTCGACCGAGCCAAATTCATCGACCACAATTAGCATTTCGGCTTCGCCCGCCTTGAAAATTTCGAGCGCGCGCGAGGCGTGCGCCGTTTCGGGAACATACATCACGGGCTGTAAATTTAATTGCAGGCGCAACGATTCGCCGCGCAAACTTTCTATCAGCAGGTCGCGGGCTTTGATGATGCCAAGCACTGTATCCAGGCTGTCTTCACAGACCGGGAACTGCGAAAAGGGGCTGTCTTCAATGACCTTCCTGATTTCTTCGGGCGAATCATTCACATCCAGCCAGACGATTTCAGAGCGCGGGGTCAGCAATGAAAACACCCGCCGGTCGTGCAGGCGAAAGACGCCCTCGACCATATCCTGCTCGGCTTCGCCAAAGACGCCCGCCTGGGTGCCCTGGTCGAGTTGGACCAGGATTTCTTCCTCGGTGACGGGCGGTTCGATGCCAGGTTTGACCCCCAACAGGCGCAGGGTCAGGTCGGTGACGGCCCCCAGCAGCCAGACCAGCGGCGAAAACAAGCGCGAGATGAACAGCATCGGCCCGGCAATGGCCGCCGCAACCCGCTCCGGGTTGTGAAGGGCAAGCCGCTTGGGAACCAGTTCCCCCAGCACCAGGGAAAGGAAGGTAATCGAAACGACCACAATCCCCAGCGCGAGCGAAAGCGAATAGGGCGCAAGCGCGGGAACCTGCTCGAATTGCGCCGCCAACGGTTTGGCAATCCGCGCGCCGCCAAATGCGCCCGCCAGCACGCCAATCAATGTGATACCTATTTGGACGGTGGACAGAAACAAATTGGGGTCTTCGGCCAGCCGCAAGGCAGTGTTGGCCCCTAAATTGCCTTCGTTGACGCGTTGTTGCAGGCGCGCCTTGCGGGAGGAGACCACTGCCATCTCTGAAAGCGCGAAGGCGCCGTTGACCAGAATGAGAAAAAAAACTATCAGAACTTCCAGACTAACGTCCATTCTTTCTATTCTACCTTATTGATATCCCACATCAGCGCGCCACCTGAATCCCAGAGCCAGGATGGACACTGCCAATCACCCACACGGACTGCCCCAATTCGACGGCGCGCTTCTCAAAGGCAGGAATTTTTTCCGCCGGAACGGAGAGCAGCAGCCCGCCGCTGGTTTGGGCGTCGAACAGGAGCATTTGCTCCATTTCGGAGATTTCCTCCGTAAAACGGACATGCTCCCCATAAAACAAGCGGTTATCCGCCGAGCCGCCGGGGAAAATCCACTGCTCGGCGTATGTGCGGGCGCCGGAAATGAACGGGATACGGTCGAATTCCAGGCAGAATTGGACTCCCGAGGCGTTCGCCATCTCCCAGCCGTGACCGAGCAGGCTGAAGCCGGTGATGTCGGTCCCGGCGCGGACTCCGAACTCGTTGGCGAGTTGCCCGGCCTGCGCGTTGAGACGGCTCATCCAGCCGATGACCTCGCTCACATCTTCCGGCGCGGCCACGCCGCGCTTCAAGGCAGTGGTCGTCACGCCAAAGCCGAGCGGCTTGGTCAAGACGAGCGCATCACCGGGCTTTGCGCCGCCTTTGGTCATCATCCTTTGGGGGTGAACGAAACCGAGCGCAACCAGTCCAAATTTCGGTTCCTTGTCCTGGACGGTATGCCCGCCCGCCACCACCGCGCCCGCCTCGCGGCATTTTTCCGCGCCGCCGCGCAGGATTTCGCCCGCTATTTCAGGCGGCAAATCGGGCGGCAGGGCGGCAATGTTGAGGGCCAGGAAAGGCTGGCCGCCCATCGCGTAAATATCCGAGAGCGAGTTGGCCGCCGCAATCGCGCCGTATTCGTAAGGCGTATCTACAACCGGCGTGAAGAAATCAGTCGTCACCACCAGGGCGCGTTCGTCATCCAGCCGCCAGACCGCCGCATCGTCGGGACCGTCCAAACCAACCAACAAATCCGGGTACGCGCCCGGCTGGAAAAGATTGGAGACAGGGCGCAGAACCTGCGCCAGCGTTTCCGCGTTTAATTTCGACGCTCAGCCAGCGCAACTGGAAAGCGTCGTCAGGCGAATTTCACGCCCCGAAGCGGCATTCTCATTCATTGGGAACTCCAAAGTAAAGTGGAAAGCAGGAGGATTGTACCACCTTCTGCTTTCCACAAAATTTGTCTCTCAACCAGTCAGCGTCGAATTTCACGAATTACTCGAAAATTCTTCCCTTCGCGCCATTCGGCGCAAGAACATTTAATCAGGAATGACCGGAACCGGCGCCGACGGAGTCAGGCTGGGCAGCGGCAGCAAGTACGGATTATCATTCGGCACCAGCATCACCTGGATGTTGGGCGCGAGCTTGGTGATGTATTGGTAGGTCAGCAAATCCGGGCTATCCTTGAGCGCATCGGCAATCAACTGCAGCGCCTTGGCCTCGGCTTCCGCCTGGATAAGGCGCGCATCCGCCGCGCCCTGGGCCGCAATCACTGCCGCATCGGCCTGGCCCTGGGCAATCTGACGGGCCTGTTCGGCTTCTTGCTTCTTCGACTCGACCACAAATTTAGCCTGCTGGGCCTGCTGTTCGGCAATCTGCTTTTGCTCCACCGCCGCGGCATATTCCTCGCTAAAGCGAATGTTACGAAGCACGAAATCCTGCAACACCAGGTTGTTTTGAGCAAAAACGCGCTCCAGCTGCTCCGTAATTAACCGCACCATCTCGCTGCGCTGGCTGCTGACAATTTCCTCCACGCCGTATTGTGAAGCCACATCACGAATAACGCCGCGCGCCACAGGCCGCACCAACCCGGCTTCATACCCGCCGCGCCAGGTGCGGTACAAATCCACCACGCGCGCCTGGTCCACCGCGAAAATCACCGAAGCATCCATATACACTTGCTGGCCGTCCTTGGTGCGCACCTGGATGGAATCATCATCGCGCTGCGCACCCTCGCCTTCGACAGATGACATCGTATAGGTCTGGCGCAAAATCGAATAGCGCTCCACGCGGTTTACAAACGGCACAATCCAGTGCAGGCCGGAGGGCAGCGGGTCGGGACGGATACCGCCCTCGCCAACTGCTGTGATCACCACGCCAATCTCATCCGGTTCGATGAACACCAACCCGGCGCCAATACCGGTCAAGGCAATGGCAGCCGCCAGGAAAATCACCAGCAGGGTCGAAAGGCCTTTGGCATTCTGGCCGCGCCCGGCGCGCGTGATGGCAATTACGCCAATCACAATCGTCAACAACCAGGCCAGCGAACCGATAAACTGAACAACTTGCGCAATATTCATGGGTTACTCCTTTTGATAGCCACATTTCTTTTCGGTAGAAACCGTTCCGAAGGTTTCCGTTTGGGGCAATTTTTGCCGCGTTCCAAGACCCTTCGGGACGTTCTTGCCACATGATTATAACGTGATAGGATTAAGATATGCACAGCGGCACAGGCCAAATTGATGAAACGTTTATACAAGCCTGTCCCGAGGTACGAGGGATTGGACGCGCGGCGCGCATCACCTGCGCCCCGAACCTGGTCCCCGCGCCCGGGCAATACCTGCTCGCCCATGCGCCCTCCGAACCAGACTCGCCGCTGCCGCATCCCGTTTTCCTGGCCGCCAGCCATTCCAGAGGATTCTACGCAGCCCAGCCCCTCCCGGTTTCATGGACTCCTGGCACGCGACTAACCCTGCGCGGCCCGCTTGGGCGCGGATTCCGTCTCCCGGCTACCTCCAGGCGGGCAGCGCTGGCCGCTTTTGGCGGCAACCCCTCCCGGCTGCTGGCCCTGCTCGAACCGGCCCTGGCCCAAAAAGCGGAAATCACCCTGCTGGCAGACACCCCGCCTGACGGCCTGCCGCCCGCCGTCGAGATTTTGCCGCTGACCGCCCTGGCCGATACCATAACATGGGCTGACTACCTGGCAATTGACGCGCCGCGCGCTGCCCTGGCCGCAATCCAGGAAACACTTTTCCCTGATTCTCCCGCTCCCTATTCCGGCTACACGCCAAACCTTGCAGCAAAACCGTTCCCCACCGCTGCGTTTATTGGCTGCGCGACGGATATTCTCGTCGAGACGCCCCTGCCCTGCGGCGGGATGGCCGAGTGTGGCGCGTGCGCCATCCCGTCCCGGCGGGGAACCCTGCTGGCCTGCAAAGACGGGCCGGTCTTCGACCTGAAATCCGTCCTTTAAGCAAAGCGTCCCGAAGGCTGAATATACCTTCGGAACGCTTCTTTGTTATTGAGCCGGTTTACTGCCAGACACGGAACGAGGTCACCGTTTCGCTGTCCCAGCCCTGGTACAACACTTCCACCTTGATAGTCACCAGGCTGCCGTGCGGCTGCGCTTGCACCGGGAAGGAGAGTATCACCAGGCCGTATTCGTTGGTGGTCTGCGCCAGCGATTGCGTCCCGCCGCCGGGCCAGGAGATGGTCACAATCGCCGTCGCGCCAGAGACCGGGGCCAGGGTTTGGTCTTGCACGACGACATAGAGCGTCTGGGTATCTTCCAGCCGGGTAACGGCCTTCCAGGTGAAGGCGCGCGCGTAGATATCGGTTACGCTGCCGGGGAAGGCGTCGGCCTTGACGGGTTGCAGCAGGTTGGGGTCTTCGCCAACCATGTCAAAGTAGATGCGTCCCAGCTCAGCCAAAACCACGCGCTGCCCGTCGGGATATTCGGGATACCACTCGAAGCGGGCCCGCTCGAAATACTGCACAATCCGGCCATTGTAGAACACAAAAGACGACTTCGGCTTGCCAAAAATGGTCTCGCCGCCGTTCTTGTCGAAAAACTCCAGGAAAGCGTAGCAGACGGAGTACCCTGTATCGGCGTAATAGCGGCAGCCAATCGGGGTGAAAATATTTACCTCCCCCTCATTGGGAACGCGCTGGTAGATGTACTCCCCCAGCGGGGCAATCCGTACGCGCTGACCAGCCGCCAGTTCCGGGAAATACTCGAAGCGCGCGCGCTGGAAATACTGCACCAGGCGCCCGCTGGTCGAATCGGTAAACTGTTCGGTAATAGGGGAGCCAAAAACAAACCGGGCATTGGGGGTATTCTGGTAGAAAACCAGGAAATCCCCGCTGACGTTATGCCCGGTATCGGCAAAGTAATGGGACGAAATGCCCTGCGCCGAAACCAGCGGTCTTATAGCAAAGAAAAGACCGGCGAGGAGGATAAACGAAAGGAACAGGCGCGTGAACTTGCTCACCATTCGATTATACAACAAGGCGGGGTGATTCAATCCCAACGATTCTGTTTTCCAGTTCTCCTGTTTTCCAGTTTACCGGCTGCACTGCGCGCCGAGCCGCCACAAGCGAAACCCGACAGATTCCCAATCCCTGCCCGCCAGGGCGTTGACGGTATCCACCAGCACCCGCGCGGGGGTCAGGGAGGCCAGTTGGGCAGGCGCCAGGGCGCGGAATTGGGAATGCCCGACCAGCAGCAGGACGGCGTCCGCTCCCGCCAGCGCCGCTTCGAGCGTGGGAGCAGAATCGATACCCGGCAGGCCGTTCTCCGGTTTGAACGGCTCGAAGGCTTTGACAATCGCGCCTTCGGTTTGGAGCAGGTGAACCACCTCAACGGCGGGACTCTCGCGCAGGTCGTCCACATCGGGTTTGTAGGCCAGGCCCAGGGCGGCGACGCGCTTCCCGTTCAGGTTTCCGCCCAATGCCTGGCGCGCCTTTTCGACCACGAAATGCGGCTGGGCGTCGTTGACCTGGCGGGCTTTCAGGATGAGTTGCGCCAGGTCGGGCGCGGTTTCGACGAAGAACCAGGGGTCGACGCTGATGCAGTGTCCGCCCACGCCGGGGCCGGGATGGAGAATCTTGACGCGCGGGTGCAGGCTGGCGAGTTGAATCGCCTCCCACACGTCCACGCCGAAGCGTTCGGCCAGGCGCGAGAACTCGTTGGCGATGGCGATGTTGACATCGCGGTAGGTGTTTTCCATCAGCTTGACCATCTCGGCGGTGGTGGCGTCGGTCTGGTGGATTTGGCCGCGCACGAACACGGAATACAAATCCGCGCCCGCCTGGGCCGATTCGGGGGTCAGGCCGCCAACGACGCGCGCGTTTTCGACCAGTTCGCGCAAAATCTGGCCGGGCAGCACCCGCTCGGGCGAGTAGGCGACGTAAAAATCGGAACCCGCTTTCAGCCCGGATTTTTCCAGGATGGGAACGACCAAATCAACGGTGGTACGCGGCGGGGAGGTCGATTCCAATACAACGAGATTCCCCTTGCGCAAGTGCGGCACAATCGCTTCGGTGGCCGAGGTCACGGCGCGCATATCGGCTTTTTTGTAAGTCTGGCCGCCATATTCGCCGGTCTCATGCTCGTAAAACGGCGTGGGGACGGCAATCAGGAAGGCGTCGGCGGGTTCGGGCGCGGGCGCGACGCTGAGAGCGCTGCTGGCGAGGGCTTTTTCGAGGACTTCGCCCAGGCCGGGCTCGTGGATGTGCAGCCGCCCGGCTTGGAGCGTCTCGAGGACGTTCGGGTTGGTATCGACGCCGACGACTTTCACCCCGTTGGCGGCGAACATGCTGGCAGTGGGCAGGCCGATGTAGCCCAGCCCAAGAATGCAGATTTTGTCGAATTTCACAAGGTCTCCTTGACCGAAAACTCTGCCCATTATACCGCTGTAGAACAGGTCTCCGACCTGTCCATGAAAAGGCAGTTATAATGCCCGGCATGGAATTTTCATCGTTTTGGAATACCCTGATTGCCGGCCTGCCCCAGCCGCACTTCCTGCAAACCTGGCAATGGGGGCAGGTGAAGGCGAAGTATGGCTGGCAGCCGCTGTATCTGGTTTGGGACGAAGAGCAGTGTTTAGTGCTCAGTAACCAGTCATCAGTCATTAGTTATCAGTTACCAGATACGACAAAAATCAAGGCGGCGGCGATGGTGTTGAAGAAGACGGTGATTGCGGGCGGATTCGCGGCGCGGCTGTGCCTTTTGTACTGTCCGAAGGGGCCGAATCTCGATTGGAACGATGCCCCGCTGCGAAAACGGGTGCTGGACGATTTGGAGCGCCTGGCCCGTCAGCAGGGGGCCATCTTCCTGAAACTGGACCCGGACGTGGTTCTGGGAACCGGCGTCCCTGGCACGGAGACTGATGTACCTGTCCCGAGGTACGAGGGAACGGAACCAGGCGGCGAGGCCGTGAGGGCAGATTTGCTGCGCCGGGGCTGGCAATTCTCTGAGGAGCAAATCCAATTCAAAAATACGGTGCTGCTCGATGTCAGCGTCCCCGAAGAAGAGATGCTGGCGCGCATGAAACAAAAAACGCGCTACAACGCGCGCCTGGCCGCCAAAAAAGGCGTGACCGCGCGGGCCGGGACGCAAGCCGACTGGCCGATGCTCTACAAGATGTACGCCGAAACATCGGCGCGGGACGGGTTCGTGATTCGGGATGAAGGCTACTACCAGACGGTGTGGGGGCTGTTTCAATCCAAAATCGAAAATCCAAAATCTGAAATCCCGCTGGCCGAGCCATTGATTGCCGAGGTGGAGGGCGAGCCGGTGGCGGCGCTTGTCCTGTTCGCGTTCGCGGGACGGGCGTATTACGTGTATGGCATGAGCCGCGAGACGCACCGCGATAAGATGCCGAATTATCTTTTACAGTGGGAAGCGATGAAGTGGGCGCAGGCGCGCGGGTGCAGTGTGTATGACTTGTGGGGCGCGCCGGATGTGTTCGACGAGCGCGATTCGATGTGGGGGGTGTTCCGCTTCAAAGAGGGGCTGGGCGGGCAGGTGGCGCGCACGCTCGGCGCGTGGGATTTCGTCCCCAACCGGCTGTGGTATGGGATGTACACGAAGGTCATGCCAAAGGTGCTGGGCTGGATGCGCTCGCGCGGCCGGGCCAGGACCCGCCAGCAATTGGCACGCCAATGATTGGGATGGGCGACGAAGTCCGCCGTACGCAAAAGGGCAACAACAACGCCTATGGGCAGGACAACGAAACCAGCTGGTTCGACTGGCGTCTGCTCGAAACACATGCCGATATTTTGGAATTTACCCAAAAACTGATTCAACTGCGTTTGAGCATGTCCCTGACCCAACGAGATGAACAGGACGCATCCCTGAACGAAATCCTGCGCGGCGTTTCCGTTACCTGGCATGGAACGAAACTCAACCAGCCGGATTGGCCGGAACACTCCCACAGCCTGGCGTTGACTGCGCGCAGCCTGTCGCAGCGACACCTGTTCCACATCATGCTAAACGCCTACTGGGATGCTCTCGAATTCGAACTGCCGCCCTCGCCTGCCAAAACCGGCTGGAAGCGCGTCGTGGATACCTGGCTGGCTGCTCCCGAGGATATTTCCCACCCCGATTCAGCCCCGGCGGTTCTTGGAAACCGCTATCTTGTCCAGCCGCGCAGCCTGGTCGTGCTGGCCGCGCGACGGCAGGACGAATTCTCAATCCGTCCTGCTCAATGGGAAACGCCTCGAAGGCTGTTAAAACCGCTCGGATGAGCGCTCGCGACGAAGCCTTCGGGACGGCATTCCTCAACGTTTATTCCCAATACTGACCGACCTGATCGGGAAAATCCCCCTCTCGGCCATGCGCACTTCCTCCACTGAGAAAAACGCGCCGGGGCAGGTCTCGTGGACAATCCGCGTGACGGCCTCCAAATTCTTGCGCTGCACAACGGTATAAAGCAGCGTCACCGGCCCTTGCGCACCTTCGCCGCCAACTGTAGTGACGCCAAAGCCAGCGGCGCGTAACGCTGCCGTTAGTTGTTCTGCGCCGTTGGCAAGGATGATGCGCACGACCAGCGTTCCCATTGCCAGACGCTCTTCCAGGAGCATTCCCACAAAAGTTCCCAGCGCAAACCCCGCCGCGTAGCCGAGATAGGCATTCAAACTGTTAGCGCTCTTGACGATTTGCCCGACCATCGCAATCCAGATGAAAACTTCGATGAACCCAAGCACGGGAGCCAGGTTGCGGCGTCCACGCGAGGTAAAGATGATGCGCATGGTGCCGAGCGTTACATCCACAAAACGCGCAATAAAAACCAGAATGGGCAAAACCACCAGGGAATACCAGTCGAACGTTTCCATGAAAAATAGCATCCTTTTGTCAATAAACTATCCCGAAGGTTTTATCGGTGGTCTTGGCCCCTGCCGAAACCTTCGGGAGGCTTCTCATACGCCATAATACTATAGCCACATGCGCCACAAATTGAAAGGCTGGTCGTATCCTTTGACTTGGGTCTGGAACCAGACCGGGTCAGGATAATTCTCCCGCAGCCAGGTTTGCGCTTCGGGGTCGTTCCTGATTTCACCGGAAAAGACAATTTCGCCGCCCTCGGCCAGACCGGGCAGGCGCGCAGCGATATTGACGGTCGAGCCGAAATAGTCGAGCCGTTCGTTGAGCGTCACCACAATGCACGGGCCGGTATGGGCCAGGTCATCGGCATGTTCCAGCAGCCCAGCCAGTCGCTCGAAGGCGGCTTCGTTCCCACCGCTGGTGATGGCATCCCGCGCGGAGGCCAGTCGCTGCCGGCCGCCAGGGGCAAAACGCGCCAGGCCGAGAATATCGAACGGGGAGCCGCCCCGCTGGACAATCTGGTCGTATTTGCGGAAGGCGCGCAGGAAGGAAAAGCGGCTGACCAGCCCAATCTGCCATAAAATCGCCAGGCCGCCCACCAGCGGCCAGGAGGGGATGAACCAGGCGCGATAACGCAGGCGCGTGCCGCCCTCCGTTGGGGTCATCCCCGCTTCGACGCGCACTTCGGCAAACGGCCCGCGCCGGTAGAGCCGCCGGACGCTGAACTGGTACGGGTAGACCCACTCGAAAGGCTGTTCATCCCACTCGACCGGAATCCCGTACATCGTAAAACGCAGCCGTCTCATGCCGGGACGCGCATCCGGCGCATTGAAGACCTGGGTCACGGCGGGCAGGCCGGTGTCGTGGTTGAACCGGTTGGTATCGGCCACAAAAGGCCAGAGCGCTTCGGGGGTCGATTGCAGGTCGAGAGTCCAGTCGAAAGCATATTCGCGTGTCATGTTTGTAATTATAACGTCTGCCAGGGGCCGACAAATTTCAGGGTCATATTTTTTGTAAACCGTAACGCGGAACTTGTTCCGCGAAGCTGGGCCTTGTTTTGGCGGCAGGGCGATCGCCGCCCACCAGCAGTACAGAGACTGGCAAGGCTTCGATGTGTGAAACCATAGCGCAGCCGCTTCGCGGGCCGCAGCCAAAGGTTGCTATGATTTGCGCGAATAGCGCAAATCCTGCGCCATAATACTATAACAAATATCAGGGTTGCGGCCTGTCGGGGACGGGTATAATCGGGCGCATGATGACCCCTTTAGAAATACAGAACCAACTCGATAAAATCCTGCTCAAAGTTACCAAACCGGGCCGCTATATGGGCGGCGAACTGAACATCACGGTCAAAGACTGGGATGCAATCCAGACCCGGGTTGCGCTGGTTTTCCCCGATATTTACGACATCGGCGTCTCGAATGTCGGCCTGAAAATCCTGTACGACCAGGTCAACCAGCGGGATGACGCCCTGGCGGAACGCGCCTATGTGCCCTGGCCCGATATGGAAGCGTTGATGCGCTCGAACGGGATTCCGTTATATGGGCTGGAGACCTTCCACCCGTTATCCGCGTTCGACATCCTCGGCTTTTCCCTGCCCTATGAAACGCTCTACACCAACGCCCTGAACGCGCTCGACCTGGCCGGAATCCCCGTCCGCGCCGCAGAACGCGACAGCAGCCATCCGCTCGTCATCGCTGGCGGTCACTCGACCATGAACCCCGAACCGATGAGCGCCTTCATCGACGCCTTTGTGATTGGGGAGGGGGAAGAAGTTATTCATGATGTCATCGACAGAGTAAAAGCCTGGAAACGGGAAAGCCTGGAAACAGGGAACCCAGGAAGCAGGGAGGACTTGCTCCGGGAACTGGTCAAAATCCCCGGCGTGTACGTCCCCCGTTTTTACACAGTGGACTATCTCGATGACGGAACCGTATATCAGACAGTTCCGACGATTCCCGAAGCGCCCAAGACCGTCACCAAGCGCATGGTCGCCAAACTGCCCCCGCCGCCGGTCAAGTTCATCGTTCCGAACATCGAAACCGTGCACAACCGCGCTACAGTCGAGATTATGCGCGGCTGCACGCGCGGCTGCCGCTTCTGCCACGCCGGGATGATTGCGCGGCCGGTGCGCGAGCGCTCGGTCGATGAAGTGGCCGCCGCCGCCGAGGAAGCCATCCGCAACACCGGCTTCGAGGAACTGGCGCTGATGTCGCTTTCTTCATCCGATTACAGCAACATCGTCGAACTGGTCACGAAAATCGGTGAAACATTCGGCGGCAAGCATCTCAACGTCGGGCTGCCCTCGCTGCGGATTGAATCCGTTTCGATTGACCTGATGGAGCTGCTCAAAGACCGCCGCTCCGGCGGGTTCACGCTCGCGCCCGAGGCCGCCACCGAGCGCATGCGGCGCATCATCAACAAATTCATCCCCGATGAAGACATCATCAACACCACCCGTGAAATCTACCGGCGCGGCTGGGTAACGCTCAAGATCTATTTCATGATCGGCCATCCGAGCGAGACGCTTGACGATGTGCGGGCGATTGCCGACCTGTGCAAGCGGGTGCTGAACGAGGGCCGCAAGGTGATTGGCTACAAGGCCAGGCTCAACGTCGGCGTCAGCACCTTCGTGCCAAAGTCGCAGACCCCCTTCCAGTGGGTTCCGTGCGATACGATGGCCCAAATCAAGACCAAACAGGGCATCCTGCGCGATATGCTGAAGGATAAAAACATCAAACTGACCCTGACCCATGCCGAAGACACCTTCCTGGAAGCCTTCCTGTCGCGCGGCGACCGTAAACTGTCCGAAGTGATTTACACCGCCTGGAAAAACGGCGCGAAGTTCGACGCCTGGAACGAAAGCTGCCGCTACGACATCTGGATGGCGGCCTTCGAGCAGCACGGCCTCGACCCCGACTTCTACACCCATCGCCAGCGGCGCGTAGACGAGGTTTTTCCCTGGGACCACATCACTGCCGCCGTCAAAAAATCGTACCTGTTCCAGGATTACCGCCAATCGCTGGAGGGCATCACCCGCATCGACTGCCGCCAGCACTGCTTTGCCTGCGGCATCCTGCCGACCTTTACCCAGGCGCGCCGCGAAAACCCCGGCGACTACTGGAAATGCCCGGAAGTGAAGACCCCGGCACGCCAGCTAGCAGTAATCAGTGAACAGTGAAAGCGGAGTTGTCGGCGCGCTCACCATCCTGCTAATGTGGATATATTCCCCCCAGAACGCCGCGCTCAATCCATTGGTATTTGGCGTTCTGGGAATGGCTGTGGCCTGCGGAATGTGCGTTCTCGCGGCCAGCGTTGCCCCAAAACGATAAAATTTCTCGCGCTCCAACACCGCCCGGACATGAATGTCCGGGCTATCCCTGCAAAGCCCGCTAAAGCGGACTACTACAAATTATGAGACTACGAATCACTTTCTCCAAACAAGGCGCATTGCGCTACACCGGCCACCTCGACCTGCACAAAATTTGGGAGCGGGCCGCGCGCCGCGCCCAATTGCCCCTGACCTATAGCCAGGGCTTCCACCCGCACCCGCAAATCCAACTCGCCGCCGCCCTGCCGCTTGGGTTTTCGAGCCGCTGCGAAGTGGTCGATTTGAAACTCAACGAAAGTCTCCCGCTGGGTGGGCTGGCGGAGCGCATCCAGGGCGCTGTCCCCTCCGGCCTGCACATCCTGTCGGTGGAAGCCGCCGATGAACGCGCCCCGGCGCTCCAGACCCAGGTTGCTTCGGCGGAATTTGAAGTGGAACTGCTCGAAAGCCTCGACCTGGATGCACTGGCCCAAAAACTTGATTCCGTCATCGCCGCCGAATCCCTGCCCCGTGAGCGGCGCGGCAAACCCTACGATTTGCGCCCCCTGATTGAAATGCTGGAATTCCATCCAAATCATACGCGGTTGTTCATGCGCCTCGCTGCCCGCGAAGGCGCGACCGGCCGTCCCGAGGAAGTGCTGGATGTGCTGGGGATTCCGCTCGAACATACGCGAGTCGAACGTTCCCGGTTGATTTTCCTGGGCGATTCATAACGCCACAAATCGTGCTATAATTCCCATCCCAACGGGAAAAAGCAACTTCCCCCTGTCTTTGGGGAAAGTCCCCAATGGGTTTCTTGGGGAAAGTCCCCAATGGGTTTCTTGGGGATGACAGGCTTCGACGGGAGAGGCTGGCCCCGGAATGCGTGCCGAGAGCGTGCCGAGCTCGTAAAATCAGCGCAAACAATCAAGTGCCAACCGCACTTCCTACGCCGCTATGCCCCTCGCCGCCTAATCGCGGTAGAGAGTAAACGGCCCGTCTCCTGAGCGAGACGGCGTCTGCCGCTTCCGCCAACTGCCCGGTAAGCGAGCGGGCGTAACAAAGGCAGAGTGCCGCGCCGCCACGTCACTAACGGCGCGAAAGAGGGCCTTCGGGTCTGAGTGAATGGCCGCAGGAGAGTTTTGCCTGTTGAGTTCCCTGCGGCGACACCCTCAACCGGCTACGCATGTAGATTTCCGGCGGACGAATCTTTCGGACGCGGGTTCGATTCCCGCCATCTCCACTAAAAACGCGCTCTCGCCCAGGGCGCGTTTTGCGTTGGTCAGACGCGGGTCCCCATTGAGGGGATGATATTCGATTCCCGCCATCTCCACTAAAAACACGCTCAAAAGCGTGTTTTTTATTCACGGACGCGCGCCCCCAAAAGCAGCAAATTGACCACAAAGGGAACGACGGAACACGACGTAAGAGCATTCATGGTTTTTCGTTGTGACCCGTTGTTGCCGCCTGTCCCGCGCTTTTTGCGGAGTCGTGGTGATTCACTTCCCCTCATCCCCACTCCAAGCGCGTCTTTTGGGCGCGTTTTGCGTTATCCATGACTTTTGGGGTATGCGCCGCAAAGAATGATTATCAATCTTTAATCTTGAATAAAATATCCGATGTGCTAAAATAGAGTTCTCTAACCGTGTTTGTTTGCTTTTTTGAGGAGGAAAGGTCATGAAATCAGCAAAGCCGTTTTTGTTCGTCGTCATCCTTGTGATGATTGTAAGCCTTGCCTGTAGTTTTGGCGGCAGCACGCCGTCCGAAGCCAATACGCCGCAACCCGTTGTGGACAAGCCAACCGAAGAAAAGTCGCAGCCCAATCCTTCCAGCGGCGCTGTGAACAACCTGGATGACCTGCGCGATGCCGTCGTCCAGATTGAAGCGGTCGGAACGTTTGTAGACCCGCAGGTTGGGTTGCTGGTCAATGCCGGCGGGCGCGGTTCGGGCTTCATTATCGACCCATCCGGTATCGCCGTAACCAACAACCATGTTGTGACCGGGGCTGCCACCCTGAAAGTGTTCCTGAACGGCGAACAGTACAGCGCGCGCGTTCTGGGAGCCTCCGAATGCGCCGACCTGGCGGTTATCAAAATTGAAGGCAGCAACTTCAAATACCTCGATTGGTTCACAGGAGACGCAAAGGTTGGTTCCGAAGTCTATTCGGCCGGGTTTCCGCTCGGCGAACCCCAATTTACCCTGACCAAAGGCATCATCTCCAAAGAAAAAGCCGATGGCCATACGGATTGGGCTTCACTTGACTATGTTCTCAGCCATGATGCGACCATCAACCCCGGTAACTCGGGCGGGCCATTGGTGACGAAAGATGGGCAGGTTGTTGGCGTCAACTATCGCTCCCGCCCTAACTTCAATCAATACTTTGCCATCGATGCCAGGACCGCCCAGAAGATGATTTCCGACTTGCAAACGGGCAAAGATGTGTGGAGCATTGGCGTCAATGGCGTTGCAGTCCGCTCGGAAGACGGCTCCCTCTCCGGAATCTGGGTTATGTCGGTCAAATCTGGCACCCCGGCAGATAAAGCGGGCGTCAAGCCCGGCGATATCCTGTTCCAGATGGAAGGCCTGGTGCTGGCGACCGACGGCACGATGAAGGACTATTGCGATATCCTTCGCTCGCGGAGCGCCACCGATACCATGTCGCTGACCATTATCCGCTTCGCCACCGGTGAAATCCTCGAAGGCCAGTTAAATGGCCGCGAATTGGCCGTCACCGGCAGCTTTAACACAGGCGGCAGCGGCAGCAGCGGAAGCAGCGGAGACCAGGGCGCATACTTCACCGAAGAATTCGACCGCGACCCGCAATGGGGCTACTATGTCGTTCAGGGCAACTCCAATTCCGACCCCCAAAAAGCGACCTACAGTTTCAAAGGCGGGTATATGGTATTCGACATCCTCGACCCGGGATTGTTTGCCTATTACATTTACGAAGCCTTTACCTATAAAAGCACCCGCCTGGATATTGTCGTAGACAACCGCGGCGTGAACTCCCAACAGGTCAGCCTGGTTTGCCGGGTAAGCGATGAAGGATGGTATGAGTGGGCTGTGCAAAGCGATGGGCTGTGGTATTTGTTCTATGCCATCGGAGACGATTACATTAGCCTGGCAAATGGCGGCTCGACAGCCATCAAACAGGGAAAAGCAGTCAACCAATACACCTTCGTTTGCGATGGAAACAAACTTTCCTTTGCCATCAATGGCATAGAACCCAAAGGCAGTCCATACGTAGAGCGAAAATATGCTCTACGTGAAGGCTATGCCGGATTCTCGATTTCCTCCCTGCGCGCCACCCCGGTAAAAATCGAAGTGGACGCCTTCCGCATCCAGGAACCGTAAACCCTATTACACACAGGCAAGACGGCTGGCAGGAATACTGCCAGCCGTCTTTTGAATCCTGCTTTCAACTTTTCTATACGTTGTTAACGTATTTCTATCATTCGTCGGTTATCCTTTGGCGCATAACAGCCCAGAAAAACTATCGAAACAGGAGTTATGAACCATGGGAAAAATCATTGGAATCGACCTTGGCACCACCAACAGCGTCGCCGCCGTGATGGAAGGCGGTCAGCCCACCGTCATCAGCACGGCAGAAGGCGGACGCCTGTGCCCATCAGTGGTTGCCTTCAATAAAAACGGAGAGCGTCTGGTTGGTCAGACTGCCAAGCGCCAGTCCGTTATCAACTCGGAAAATACCGTTTATTCTATTAAACGCTTCATTGGCCGCCGCTACGAGGAAACCGAAAGCGAACGGAAAATGGTGCCGTTCCAGGTCATCGAAGGGCCATCCGACGACGTGCGCGTCAAAATCCCGGTCACGGCGCGCGAATACAGTCCGCAGGAAATCTCCGCAATGGTGCTGGCCAAACTCAAGGCCGACGCCGAAGCCTACCTGGGCGAAACCGTCACCGAAGCCGTCATCACCGTCCCGGCCTATTTCAATGACTCACAGCGCCAGGCCACCAAAGACGCGGGGCGCATCGCCGGTTTGGACGTGAAACGCATCATCAACGAACCGACCGCTTCCGCGCTGGCCTACGGCCTCGACAAGAAAGCCAACGAGACCATCCTGGTCTTCGACCTGGGCGGCGGCACCTTCGACGTATCCGTGCTGGAAGTCGGCGAGGGTGTCATCGAAGTCAAAGCCACCAACGGCGACACCCACCTGGGCGGCGACGACTGGGACCAGCGCATTGTCACCTGGGCGGCAGACGAGTTCAAGAAACAGGAAGGCATCGACCTGCGCAACGACCGCCAGGCCTTACAGCGCCTGCGCGAAGCCGCCGAAAAGGCCAAAATCGAACTCTCCAGCATGATGGAGACCGAACTCAACCTGCCCTACATCACCGCCGATGCCAGCGGCCCCAAACACCTGATGCTCAAACTGACCCGCGCCAAATTCGAGCAGATGACCGAAGACCTGTTGAAGCGCTGCGTCCATCCTTTTGAAAATGCTCTCAAAGATTCCGGTCTCAAAGCCAGCGACCTGCACGAAGTCGTCCTGGTCGGCGGCTCGACCCGTATGCCGATGGTCAGTGACCTGGTGCGCAAACTGACCGGCAAGGAACCGAACAAATCGGTCAACCCCGATGAAGTTGTGGCCGTTGGCGCAGCCATCCAGGGCGGCGTGCTGGGCGGCGAAGTGCGCGACATCCTGCTGCTCGACGTGACCCCGCTCTCACTGGGCGTCGAAACCCTGGGCGGTGTCATGACCGTCATGATTGAACGCAACACCACCATCCCGGTCAAAAAGACCGAAACCTACTCCACCGCCGCCGATGGGCAAACCGCCGTCGATATCCATATCCTGCAAGGCGAGCGCCCAATGGCTGGTGACAACATGAGCCTGGGACGCTTCCGGCTGGATGGAATCCCGCCTGCGCCGCGCGGCGTGCCGCAGGTCGAAGTGACCTTCGACATCGACGCCAACGGCATCCTGCACGTCACCGCCCGCGACAAGGCCACCGGCAAAGAGCAGAAAGTCACCGTCACCGCCTCCACCAACCTGAACAAAGGCGATATCGACCGCATGGTCAAAGAAGCCCAGAGCCACGAAGCCGAAGACAAGAAACGCAAGGAACTGATCGAAGCGCGCAACATCGCCGACAGCCTCATTTACCAGGTCGAGAAGGCCATGCGCGATTTGGGTGAAAAACTCGACTCCAGTGAACGCGGCGAAGTGGAAGCCAAAATCAACGACCTGAAATCTGCGCTCAACAGCGAAGACGCGGCCCGCATCACCAAAACCAGCGAAGACTTGCAGCAGTCCTTCTACAAGTTGAGCGAAAAACTCTATGGCGGTCAGCCCCAGCCACAAGGCCAGCCCGGCGGCCCGGCTACCCCGCCCCCCGGCGGTGAGGATGTCGTCGATGGCGAAGTGAAAGACGCATAGGGCGATATTGGATATTCGAGATTAGATACTCGGAAAGTCTCGTGAAGAAGGGTGCCTCCCCAAGTGAGTCGCCCTTCTTCAATTTTGGGAGAGAATCATCGTCCCGCGAGCGCTCAGCCGAGCGGTTTGAACGACTCAACCAGGTTTTTCAAGCAAACCTCACCAGCACTTGTCGCGCAGGCGCAAGTGTCGGGACGTTTCCCCATTTTTTTTGAGAAGATACCTTTTTTCTTTGTCTCAAAATACCACTCTCGAATATCGAGTATCGAATCCCGAATATCGAATCCCGTTTATAATCTCCCCCATGTTCAAAAACCACCCCCACCGTCCCCTCGTACCTCGGGACAAGATCCTGCTCGCCATTATCGGATTCCTGGTGTTGGCTGTGGCAGTGTACAACCTCCCGTTTGTCAACTCGCGCCTGGCCTGGCGGGTGGATAACCTGCGGGCCGCTGTCCGTAACCTTATCAACCCGCCTGCCGAACAGGTTTTCATCCCTGCGACCCTGCCCCCCACCGAACGGGTTTTACCCACCCCGATTGTGACCCACATTGCGCCGCCTGCAACCGACACGCCTGCCCCGGCGCTGCCAACAGCAACCGCCACCATCACCCCGACTCCCCTGCCGGAACGGGTGGACCTGAAAGGCGAGCGATTCTACACCGACCAAAAAAACCGCTGGAATTACTGCGGCCCGGCCAACCTGGTCATGGCCCTCAAATTCTGGGGCTGGAAGGGCCTGCCCGGCAAAACCGATGACCTGCGCGACCAGGCCGCCAGCATCGTCAAACCCGGCTTCGTTGACCCCTCCAAGAGTTTCATCGACCGCGGCCGCCTCGACCTGAACGTCATGCCATACGAAATGGCCGATTTCGTCATCGACCACACCGAGTACTCCGCCCTCATCCGGCATGGCGGTGAACTCCACACCCTCAAAGCCTTGCTCAGCGCGGGATTTCCCTCTGTCATCGAAAAAGGCTACTACGAGCGCGACACCCAGGGCAAACGCACCTGGATGGGACATTATCTCTTCGTCACCGGCTACGATGAAACCCAGGGAGTATTCATTGCGCAGGACGCCTACTACCTGGACGGCGAACAGCCCCGCAAGAACAGGCGCATTTCCTACGACGAACTGTTAGAAGGTTGGCGCTCATTCAATTACCTGTTCATGGTCGTCTACCCGCCGGACCGTGAGCAGGAAGTCATGGCTGCATTGGGCAACTGGAGCGACACCAACTGGGCCTACCGTCACGCCCTGGAACTGGCCGAAGCCGACATCCAAACCCAGGCAGAAATTGACCTGTTTTTCTCCTGGTTCAACAAAGGCACCAGCCTGGTCCAATTGCAAGATTACGCGGGGGCCGGCGTAGCCTATGACCAGGCTTTTACCCTGTATGCCGGGCTGACCCAAGACAACAGCCAGCGTCCCTACCGCATGGTCTGGTACCAGACCGGGCCCTATTGGGCCTATTTCTACACCGGGCGCTATCAGGATGTCATCAACCTCGCCAACGTCACCCTCTCCACGCCATCCACCGGCCCCACCCTCGAGGAAAGCCTGTACTGGCGCGCGATGGCATCTTACGCAATCGGCAAAACCGGCCCGGCAGCCGCCGATATGCTCGAAGCCGTGCGACTGAACCCCAACTTTGCGCCCGGCATCCAGCGATTGAAGGAATGGGAACTCCGGCAGTGAACCCGGCCTAAACTATGAAAACCATCTCGATTATCGTTCCGGTCTATTACAACGAAGCCAACCTGCCCGAAACCATTCCCCAACTGCTGGCGCTGGCCGACCGACTGCCCGGCTTGCGCCTGGAACTGGTCTTCGTAGATGACGGCTCCGGCGACCGTTCGCTCGAAATCCTGCTCGACTTTCACCGCCAACACCCCCATTGTATCCAAGTCGTCAAACTGACGCGCAACTTTGGCTCCATGCCGGCCATTCAGGCTGGTCTCAAAGCCGCAAGCGGCAATTGCGTCGGCATGATTTCCGCTGATTTGCAGGACCCGCCCGAATTGTTTATCGAGATGGTCGAACACTGGCAAAACGGAACGAAAGCCGTTCTGGCCGTGCGCCAGGAACGGGAAGACCCTGCCCTGCAAACCTGGTTTTCCAACCGCTACTACGCGCTGGTGCGCCGCTTTGCCATCCGCGATTACCCCATCGGCGGCTTCGATTTCTTCCTGGTTGACCGCCAGGTGGTGGACGAAATCAACCGCATCAGCGAGAAGAACACCAACATACTGACCCTGATTTTCTGGCTCGGCTTCCGGCCTGTTCTCATCCCCTACATCCGCCGCAAACGGCAAAAAGGCAAATCGCGCTGGACTCTCTCGAAGAAGTTCAAACTGTTCACTGATACGTTTGTTGCCTTCTCCTACTTCCCCATCCAGTTACTCTCGCTGGTTGGCTTCCTGATTGCCCTGGGCGCTTTCCTTTACGGGGCATTCATTTTCTTCTACTGGCTGTTCGTAGGGATTCGGGTCGAAGGCTGGGTTTCGACCATGATTATCCTGACGTTTACCTCCGGCATTCAAATGACCCTGCTCGGCATCCTGGGAGAATATCTCTGGCGCGCGCTCGATGAAATCCGACGCCGCCCGCAGTATGTCATTGACGAGGTATTCGACTCCTCCCGCCAGCCCCAAGAAACCTCAGCCGACGGCGGATAGTCGCCAATAGAGAACCATGCAGCCATCCCTCCCCAAGCCTATCCTCAATTATGCCCTCTTGGCCCTGTATCTGCTCCTGCCCTGGGTCTTTTTTGGGCTGGGCATGGATATGTTTCGCCTGCCGCTGGCGCCCGGGGACGGGTATATCAGCGGCCTGCCCACCAAACTCTTCGGCGCGAACCTTTCCGCCTGGAATCCCTACCTCCAGGCTGGCACCTTTACCTTCAAGGACATCGGATTTCAGTTCCTGTACCTGCCATCGGTCCTGCTCATGGCGATTTTCCCCAATCCGTTTGGGTACAACCTGCTCATCCTGTCGCATTACACCCTGGCAGGCTTCTTTACATTCCTGTTCCTCAAGAAACTGAACCTGGCAACCCCGCCCGCTTTCCTGGCGGGTATCGTGTTCATGTTCTCCGGCTTTGCCTCGGCGCACCTGGCCCATTACATGATTGTCATCACAATGGCCTACCTGCCAGTACTGCTGTACGCCATCGAGACCTACCTCCAGTCGCGCCGTCACCTGCACCTGTTCCTGGCTGCGCTGGCATTTGGGATGAGCCTGTTTGGCGACTATCCTGCCGTTTCGCTCTATATCGGGATGGTCTGCTTTCCGTACATCTGGTTTCGCGCGCTGACCGGTCAGGCGTATCGCGGCGAGCCGCTTTCCGCCCGGCTGAAAACCGCCGCCGCTGCTTCAGCGGTCATCTTCCCCGGCGGCTTGTTGATTGCCGCCGCCCAGGTTTTCCCCATCCTGGAATCACTGCCGCTCGTCACGCGCGAAAAAATCGCCTATGAGTTTTTTGCATCGTTCTCGTTTCCCATCTATCAATTGCCCATGCTCCTGTTCCCCTACCTGTTTGGGGCAAACGTTGCCGGGCCCTATCCTGCCCCCTACTTTGGCGAACCAAACTTGATGGAATTGAGCGGCTATGTGGGTATTTTGCCGCTCTTTTTGGCCGCCCTGGCCCTGTTGCTCCCTGGCCGCGACAGGCAGGTCTATTTTTGGGCCTTCGTTGCGCTGGCGGCCTTCCTGCTCGCATTGGGAGATTCGACGCCCCTCTACCGCCTGATGTACCGCGTGCCGCTCTACAACATGTTCCGTGTCCCGGCGCGCAACTGGCTGGAGTTCAGTTTTGCGATTGCCATCCTGGGCGCATTTGCTGCTCACACGCTGCTTTGCCGGACGGTTGAACAAAAGAGATACGCTCGCATCGCCGCCGCCCTATCGATTGCGTTCCTGGCGTTGAGCGGCTTCGTCCTGACCGGATGGGATAATCTTTTCCCCCAACTGCGCGAACAGGAGGCCTGGCTGCGGAACATCCAGATTTCCTCCCCATCAGTGATTATCCCCCTGTCCTTCCTGGCGCTTTCAATACTCAGCCTGGCCCTGCTCTACCGTTACCGACAGAACATCCTGGCCTGGGGCGGCATCACCCTGCTCATCCTGGCCGACCTGTTCTCTTTTGGGCATTTCTTCGCCGGATATCCAAGCCTGCTCCTTTTCGAGGGCCGCCCCAACCCGGCGGCAGAATATATTCTCAAAGACCCCAACCGCCATTCCAGCCGAATGTACTCTCTCAACTTCCAGGGACTGGAACGCGAACTCCAGGTCAATCTGAATATGCTCTACGGCATCCCCGCCATCAACGCCTACTCCAACATCTGGCTCAAAGACTATGGCGCCATCACGACCTTCAACCTGAATGCGCCTGCCGGAAGGAAACGGGACCTTGTGACCAACAACGCGGTTCTATCCGTCCTCTCCACAAAATACCTGCTAACTTCCAGCGAGGAACAGAAAGGGTACATCGAGAGCGTGCGGGCCGCTGGCGAAGAACCCGCAGGCGAAACGCTGGTCAGCGGCTTCTCTGACTCAGGCTGGGAATATCTCTCCCCCGCCTCAGTCAGAGACACAGGCCTCACCCTGCAAGGGCAGCAAAAAGAGATAAGCCTGGTACAGATTCCTTTCGAAATCCAGGCCAACGCCTTGTACCAGGTCACGCTCGATGCCAGGGCAGCCGCCAGAACGGCCTCCAGCCCCTTGATTGTCGATTTCTTCGGGAAAAACTACGACAAAGCCGGGCAGGAAAAAGCCATCGAACCTGCGGCCGTCTCTGAAACGTTTCGCGCTTATCGCTTCCTGATTTCCACCGACGAACGCGTTCCCAAATCTGCTCATTTGCGAATCTTCACCTATTCGGAACAGCCCTACGAAATCAGAAACGTCACCCTGACCCGCCTGGAGAGCCAGGACATTTACGTTCCCCTGTGGAAAAGCGATTCGACCGGGCAAGAGGAAACATCCATTTACAAACCAGTGTTCAATACCCCTGACGGAATTACCATATACGAAAACCGCAACTCCCTGCCGCGCGCGCGCTTCGTCGAACAGATTCTTCCGGTTCACCATTGGGGAGATGTCTTCTACTACTTCTGGTACGCGCCCAACTTCAACCCGGCCCACACAGCCCTGGTCGAAGGCCTGGATGCCGAACTGAGTGGCCTTTCTGCAGGCGAGATACTTTCCGAAACGTATAAGAATCAGAAGGTCACGCTGCGCGTCCGAACCGACTCTGCCGCCTTCCTGGTACTCGCCGATTCCTGGTACCCGGGCTGGAGAGTATCCCTGAATGGACAGGAAACCAAACTCCACAAAACCTACGGCATGTTGCGCGGCGTGCTGATTGGCGCGCCGGGCGAACACCTGGTAGAATTCCGCTTCGTTCCCCTGGTTTTTTACCTGGGGTTGGTAGTCACATTCGCTTCGACCCTCATCCTATTCCTGGCCGCTCTGGCCTTCGACCGACGGAAAATGACATGAAACTGCTGCACTTTGCCGACGCGCATATCGATATGGCGAACTATGGCCGCCACGACCCGCAGACCGGACTGCCGCTGCGGGTGCTGGATTTTCTCAAATCGCTCGATACCATCATCGAGACGGCCATCAGCGAGCAAGTAGACCTGGTCATCTTCGCCGGGGATGCCTACAAAGACCGCGCCCCCGCGCCTACCTTCCAGCGTGAATGGGGCAGGCGGATTGTGCGACTCTCGCAAGCTAAAATCCCGACCATTTTACTGGTTGGCAATCACGATGTCTCCCCCTCCATCGGGAGGGCGCACGCGCTCCAGGAATTCGACACCCTCGACGTGCCCTACATACACATCCTCTCGAAGCCAATGCTCCTGACTGCCAGCGAGCTCGGCCTGTCTGCGCAGGTGATTGGCCTGCCCTGGGTCTCGCGCTCCGGGCTGATGGCTGCGCTGGAAACAGACAGCTCCAATATTTACGCTGAAATCGAAAGCCGCTTGAGCGAGTTGATGAGTCGGCTCGTCGAAAAAGCCGACCCAGCCCTGCCGCTCATCCTGACCGCTCACGCCTCGGTACAGGGCGCAACCTACGGCGCGGAGCGGATGGTCATGCTTGGCGCGGACCTGGTGCTGCCCGGTTCATTGGTCAAAGACCCCCGGCTCGATTATGTCGCCCTGGGCCACATCCACAAACCGCAGAACCTGAACGAAGGGTTCCACCCGCCGGTCATATATCCCGGTTCCATCGAACGGGTCGATTTTGGTGAAGCAAAGGATGACAAATTCTTCATCGTGGCCGAAGTTCAAAAAGGCAAAACCGATGTCCAGTGGCGGAAATTGGACGGGGTGCGGCCTTTCATCGAAGCCTGGGCCAAACTCGAATCGCCGGAAAACGTCACCGCCCAACTCAAAGACGCCCTCCCCAAGCCAGGAAAGATGAAAGACGCCATCGTCAAACTGACGGTGGATTATCCCCGCGACTACGAAAAACTCATCGATGAAGCCGAACTGCGCCAGCACACCGCCGGGACGTTCGAATTCCACCTGATTAAGCGTCCGCAGATGGAAGCCCGCATCCGCCTGCCCAACGACGAAAACATCGCCAGCCTGACCCCGCTCGAACTGCTCGACCTGTACTGGAAGGCCAGCCACGCCGAAGCCGCCGATATCGAAGCCCTGAACGCCCTTGCCGCGCAGGTTGTAGCAGAGGGGATGCAAATAGAGTAGATGTAGATAGGGAAACCGGTAAGCAAACCCTCCAACCTCGCCCTCCGCCGCAAATCCAAAACCAAAAATCGAAAATCGTCTTGTTACGGTACTGCCATGCTGCCAAACCCAAAATCACGTATCCTCGGGGAGAATATGCGCTGGATATACATCTCCCCTCACTTCGACGATGTCGTCCTTTCCTGTGGCGGATTGATTTGGGAACAGACACATGGCGGAATTCCCGTTGAAATCTGGACAGTAATGGCCGACGACCCGCCGGTCGGCGCCGAGTCCGCCCTGGCCCAGCAGATGCACGCCGACTGGCAGACGAAAAATGCCCAGGAGACGGTGGCAATCCGCCGGGGCGAAGACCAGAATGCAGCCCGGCGGGTGGGCGCGGCCATTCGTCACCTGCCCTTCCCCGATGCCATCTACCGCCGCTCAAAAACCGGAACGCTGTACTACCCAGAGGGGATTTTCGTCCCGCCCAATCCGCGAGAGAGTGACCTGGTGGACGAAATCGCCCGCCAGATGGCTGAAAAACTGACCCAGTACGACACAATTGTCTGCCCGTTGGCAATCGGAGGCCATGTAGACCACATCCTGACCCGCAAAGCCGTCGATGCGCTGGGCCGGCCGCTCTGGTACTATGCCGATGTGCCTTATGCCTTCAGGTATCCTGAAGAATTACCCCCGGCTACGGCGGGAATGGCCGGGAAAAACTTTTTCATCTCCGCCCAGGGACTGGCCGGCTGGCAGGAAAGCATCGCCGCGCACGCCTCGCAAGTGACCTCCCTGTTCGCGGACGCAGCCGATATGCGCCAGAAAATCAAAGAATATGCCCAAAGCAGGAATGGGTTGACCTTGTGGGAAGTGAATAACCCGCCTGTCCCATTTTTTTGACGCACAGCAATTCCAAATTCAAAAAAATGAGGAAAAATATGAATGTTCTGTCACCATGACAAAACAAGCCCTCAGCCTCCAAGGCATAATGACTTATTTTCGGAAACGCTGGTCAACCGCGCCCGATGTGCGAACACCCAGTAACAGCACAAAATACACCGTTGCGGACGGTATCCTGGCAACGTTTTCGGTCTTTTTCATGCAATCCAGTTCTTTCCTTGCACATCAACGCCTGTTACAAAATAAAAAAGGGCGAAACAATGCCCGCAGTTTGTTTCAAGTGGAAGAAATTCCAAGCGATCCGCAAATTAGTGGCGCTGATTTGGCGTGAAAAACCCAAAATCTGTACACGGAATACGCGGGTTACGCGGAATCTCACAGATTTTTCTTAAAAAACCCGTGCGCCCCCTGCGGGGGCAGTCCGTCGAATCCGTGAAACTTGTACTGAGCCTGTCGAAGTATCCGTGTACAAAAAGGGTTTGACCCAACTTGAACTCTAAACTCAAGTTTCTCTACCGGACAAACTTCGTGTTAGTGTGTCATTTCGAGCGACAGCGAGAAATCTTCTCCCAGTGCGCAAGATTTCTCCCCGCTGCGCGGCTCGAAATGACAAGAATAAGATAT
>DAOTZM010000231.1:0-2852 GCA_034434035.1 Anaerolineales bacterium | reverse complement strand
ATCTTATTCTTGTCATTTCGAGCCGCGCAGCGGGGAGAAATCTTGCGCACTGGGAGAAGATTTCTCGCTGTCGCTCGAAATGACAAACTAACACGAAGTTTGTCCGGTAGAGAAATTTTTGTGACGATTGAGACGAAAATTGCGATTAATTCATTCGTCTCTTGAATAAGCGGAGCCATCTTGTCTGCAGGGGCAATCTCAGCGCGCACCAGCAGGTTGAGCCAGTAATCGGTTTCATCCAGTTCTTGCAGAACGCCTTCGAACTTGCTGATAACGTCTGCGTCGGATTTGGCGCGATGGCCTTCGCGATACTGCGCGCCGACCGATGTTCCAGACCGGAGAACTTGTTTTCCGATGACCTGTGCTTCAGTTGTCTTTGGCAGGCGCGTGTACATGCGGATAATTCGCAAGGCAAAATCACCGGTACGGTCTTTCAAATCTTGTGGTTCCTGCTTTTCCATTCGCGCTCCTTTTTCATCTTTTCGCTTTCATCTTTCATCTTTATCAAAGCAAAGCGATTTCACTTGCCAGTTCATCATCCACCCGCGTCTGGATGTCATAAATCTTGCGATACATGCCATCCTGGCCGACGAGTTCGGCGTGCGTTCCCATCTGGGTGATTTCGCCTTTGTTCAATACGACGATGAGGTCGGCGTTCATGACAGACTGGATGCGGTGGGCGATGATGAAGGTGGTGCGGTTCTCCATCAGGCGGTTCAAGGCCTGGCGGATTTCCGCTTCGGTTTCGGCATCCACGCTGGAGGTCGAGTCATCCAGAATGAGGATGCGCGGATTCTTGAGGATGGTGCGGGCAATCGTGACGCGCTGTTTCTGTCCGCCGGAGAGGGTGACGCCTTTCTCGCCGACGATGGTTTTGTACCCATCGGGGAAGGAGACGATGGCCTCGTGGATGGCGGCGGCTTCGGCGGCGGATTCAATCTCCTCGTCGCTGACGCGCCGATTTACACCCAGGGCAATGTTCTCGCGGATGGAGCGGCTGAACAGGAAGGGTTCCTGCTCGACGATGCCAATTTGCTGGCGCAGGTACTCGCGCGGGTAGTCGCGGATGTCGATGCCGTCAATCAGGATGTGTCCGCCGGTGTATTCGTGGAAGCGCGGCAGCAGGTTGACCAGCGAGGTTTTGCCAGAGCCGGTCGAGCCAATCAGCGCCACCGATTGCCCCGGTTTGACGGTGAACGAGACATTTTTCAAGACATCGGTTTCACCATCCGAATATTGGAAGGAGACGTTGTCAAAGGTTACTTCGCCCTTGACCGGGTTGGTTGGCTGAACCTTGCCGCCAAACAAGTCTTCGCGTTCCTGCTTCATAATCTCCAGCAGGCGGCCATACGAGACCATGCCGGTCGAGGTTTGCACAATCAGGCGGCCCAGGTTGCGAATCGGCCAAATGAGCCAGACCACCAGCCCGACATAAGCCAGGTAAGTGCCGACTGTGATTTCGCCGTCGATGACCATCAGCCCGGCAAAGACGAATCCGCCCAGCATTTGCAGGCCCAGCACGATGTCCGAAAGCGGCCAGAAGAGCGAGTGCATGAGGAGCAGGATTTTCCCTTTCAGGAATTTGCCCCAGTTCTCTTTCTCGAACTTGCCTTTTTCATAGTCCTGGCGGGCAAAGGCCTTCACCACGCGCACGCCAGTCAGGTTTTCTTGCAAGGCGGTCGAAAGCGCGGCTTCCTGTTCCTGGTATTTTTCGTAGGCTTTGGTGACTTTCTTGAAGAACCAGAGCGAGACCAGCAGGATGGGCGGGATGGAGATGACCGAGACCAGGCCCAGTTTGACGCTCAGGCTGAGGATGGCAGCCCAGTTGATGAAAAACAGCAGCAGGATGCGTCCCACGCCGATGGCCTGTTCGCTGAAGAAGCGGCGCAGGGCGTCTACGTCGGAGGTGACGCGCTCAATCAGGTCGCCGGTTGGGGTGGTGCTGTGATAGGTGAAACTCAGCCGTTGGATGTGGTCGAACAGGAAGTTACGCAGCCGGCGGGTGATGCCCTCGGCGGTGTAGGCCGCCAACCGGCCCGACAGGAAGGCGAACCCGCCTTCGACCGCCGCGAACCCGACAAAAGCCAGGCCGATGAGCAGGAAGGTCTGCCCCAGGTCGGCGTACCCCCCTTCCATCCCCCCACTTTCTCCGAAAATGGGGGGAGACGAGGGGGGCGCGCCGCTGACCAGGTCGGCGAAATAGCGCAGCACGAACAGCGTGGCGGTTTTCGAGAGCGCGGAAATTGCCAGCGTCAACACAGCGCCGCCATAAGACAGGTGATAGCCTGTCATGACCCGCCAGAGACCTTTCAGGCGGTTGGCTGCAATTGCGTTGCGGAAGTCAAAGTAGGTGGAGGATTGGGAGGGTGCCAGGGTTGCCATTCTTTTTCCTTTCCCGTTTCAAATGAGAGGAAACCAGGGATACTCAATACTAGAACTTTTGTTTCAGACCTTATTTTTGCGCAAACTCAAAGGGTTTTCACTCGATAACGCAAACACAGGCCATTTTCACTCACGAAAAATCGTTAAAAAGGCGGATTTTGGTATCATCTAATGGACAGCGTGAATAAAGTCTGTATAATTTTTGCGGCAAAAACCTTTTTGGACGCGGATTCAGGTCTTATCTTAACCGCTTTACCCAACCTGATAGCATTATACCCAATCCGAGCAATCCTTTAGACTGGAACCGCTGCGCCTACGTCCGGTACAATCCGCTCCGGTATAACGACCCGAGCGGGCATTGGGTCGAATCAGCGCTGGACATTGCCTTTATTGCCTATGACATCTACGATATTTCAACCAACGGCCTGAATTGGGAAAATGGCCTGTCGCTCGCAGCGGATGTGGCCGGG
>DAOTZM010000230.1:0-15558 GCA_034434035.1 Anaerolineales bacterium | reverse complement strand
GCTTGAACTCGCTGCATGGTCTTTGACCCATGGGATGATTTATTCTCCTTCCTGGAGGAGGGCTTGGAAATTGTTCATGCGCCGCCATAACTCAGCTTTGAATTTGGAATTGCTGTTTTCGCTTTCAATCTGGTTTCTTACTCCCAGATGTACGGCAGCAAAATGTGTTTTATATCATCCCCAACGCCCGAATAAACTCGACCGTCATGCGGGCGGTGGCGCCCCACAGCAGTTCGCCATCGTAGGGGATGTAGGCAATTAACGACCGGCCTGTTTCCTTGCGAACAAATTCCATCCGATTATTTGGGTCGGCCAGCCAGGGCAGGGGCATGGTGAAAACCCGCCCCACTTCCACCGTGTGGACTTTAAAGGTGTAAGGCCAGGGGAAGACGCCCACAATCGGTGTGACAAGGAAATTGGTGACGGTCAGCATCTCGCCCAGGCGGCCCAAGATGCGCACATCGCGCCGCTGCAAACCGATTTCTTCCTCTGCTTCGCGCAGGGCGGTCTCTTCGGGGGAATTGTCTTCAGGGTCGGCAGCCCCGCCGGGGAAGGAAACCTGCCCTTTGTGGTGTTCCACTGTGTCGGCGCGGCGCGTGAACAAGATGTGCCAGCCGCCATCGGCGCGGGTGAGCGGAATCAGGACAGCCGCCGGTCGGGCCGGGCGGCTGTCAAATTGTGGAAAGGGTTTTTCGTGAAAGGATTCGTACTGCGCAGTTTGCAGTCGGAAGATGAATTCCGCTTCAGAGGGTGTCTGCCGCATAAGGAATTACATAGCCCGAATTGGGCTGCCACAGTAAGGGCATTCGGCGGTGCGCGCATCCAGCCATTCGACTTCGGGAGAACGGATGGGGCCGCCGCACGATTCGCAATGCGAAGGCAGGAGAATCTTTGCCATATCGGGGCCGCGCTCGGTGGGCATCTCGGCAATGGCTGGGACGCTGCCCCCAACCAGGACAGCAACTTCTCGCGCTTCCCGTTCCATGCCGCGCAGTTTAAGTTCCTGCACAATGCGATGACCGACTTTGTATAACTGGGTGTAACGTCCACTGGCAACAAGCAGTTCCAGTCCGCGTTTCAGGAGCGGCATGGCTGCGACAGGTTGATTGTTGAGCATTCGCGCCCGCCCGGCCTGGAAGAGCAGGTGAGGCGCGCGCTGCCTGTCTTGCATTTCGGCGGCGTGCGCCAGTTGCTCAAAAGCCATTGCCGCGTGGGCATATTCACCCATGCTCATCATTTCGTGAGCGCGCCGCAGTGCCGGGGAAATCACCGGGGAAGCGGGCTGTTGGAAAAGCGTGCCAAAACTTTGTCGCATACAGCATTCTCCTGGGCAAAACTTGCAGAATTATCCCTGTTCAGGCGAGTCAACCGGTGAATCTTCTTCTGCTGCTTTTTCGAGCAGGCTGACCATGCCGGCCTCGGCCAGCAAATCGGCGGCGCGCGGGTCGTCGCTGGGTTCGATGCGCCGGGCAAAGATTAAGAATCCGGTGTGGGCCACCATCCGGTCGGTGGGACGCAGGCGCATCGGCTCCGGTTTGTAATAGCGCAGCATCACCTCGCACATCTCTAGGAAGGCGAATTTATGTCGGCGCAGGGCGAAAAGTAATTTTTCAGCCTGGTTGAACGTTGGGACAATCGAACAAAAGAATCCGCCGGGTTTGAGCGCGGCGCGCGCCTGGGCAATGTAATCATACGGGGTGGGGACATCCAGGAAGAAGGCATCCACGTCCGTTTCATCCAAACCTTCGGTGATGTCCTTGAGTTTGAATTCGACGCGCTCTTCCATCCCCAGCCGGGCCAGGTTCTTGCGGGCCAGGTTCTGCATTTCGGCGCGCCGCTCATACGAGTAGACTTTCCCCTCTTTGCCAACCGAAAACGCCAGGGCGGTGGTCATAGAGCCGGAGCCGGTTCCCGCTTCGATGACGCGCTGGCCGCTGCCAACGCCCATCGTAACCAGGATGAAGCCAATTTCTTTTGGGTAAAGAATCTGCGTGTTGCGCGGCAGTTCGGTCAGGATGTCGCCCAGCATGGGCTGGAGCAGGAAGAACGGGCTGCCCAGGTGGCTGAATACCTGGCTGCCCCAGGGCAGGCCAATCAGGTCATCGTGCTTGATGATGCCGCGATGCGTGGACATGGTCCCGCCCGGTGTGAGCGTGATGATAAAGTGTTTGTGACGAAGGCCGACGAGTTGTATCAGGTCGCCGGCCTGGGCGTGAGTGGTGGTCAGGTTCCAGGGCATGAGATGGTTTTCTTGTTTCCAGATTGTTGTGAGGCAAGTCGGAGACTCGCCCCACAATCATTTATTATGCCAGATTTAAGGCTGCAAGTGCTTTGCAAAAAAGTCGGTAATGGCGTTGTAGCAGGTCACGCGATTTTCGTACTTGAGGACATCGTGGCCTTCGTCTTCAAAAATGAGCAGTTCGATGTCCTTGCCCTGCTGGCGCAGTTCGTTTGCCAGGTCTTCGGATTCGGCGGCGACGACGCGCGGGTCGTTGCGGCCCTGGATGACCAGCATTGGGCAGGTCATTTGATGCAGGTGGGTTTTGGGCGAGCGTTCGATGAGAAATTCACGCTCTTCCGGTTTATCCGGGTCACCCAGCGCAATTTTGAAATAGGGCTTCCAGGTGGCGGGGATGCGCTCGCAGAAGGTCAGCAGGTCGTAGGGGCCGAACATATCGCAGGCGGCTTTCCATAGGTCGGAGTGCATCCCGGCCTGCATCAGGGTCATGTAGCCGCCGTAGGAACGCCCGACAACGGCAGCGCGGCTGGTATCGAGTCGCTCGTCTTTGGGCAAAATTTCAGTCATGGCGTGGACGTGGTCGAGGCGGTCCTGGCCGCCCCAGTCGCGGTCGACGTGTTTGGTGTACGAGAGTCCGTATCCGGTGGAGCCGCGCGCGTTGGGGACGAAGACCGCGAATCCGCGCAGGGTCAGGTATTGGATGAGCGGCATCGAGAACCAGGCGAAGTTTGGTCGCTCCTGGCCCTGTGGGCCGCCGTGGATGTAGTAAACAACCGGGCGCGGGCCTTCGCAGCCAAGCGCGTGGGCGGGCAGGTAGAGCCGGGCCGAGATGCGCAGGCCGTCGAAGGATGTGAACGAAGCATCCTCGCCTTTCGATAAATGTTCTTCGGGGATGCCCAGCACCTTTTCGTTGGTGTGGACGACAATAAAATCGCGTTTTTTGCGTTCGATGGAGTAGATTTGGGTGGGAGAAACGGCTGTGGAAAAGGAGACGGTGAAAATATTCGAGGCTTTATTGTAATGGGCGTGTTCCATCTCGCCGCTGTCGAGCGGTTCCGCGCCCAGCACGACCGTCTTGAGTTTCATCGAGCGTTTTTCTTCGTTGAAGGTTCCTTCGTAGAGCCACGAACAGCCGTCGATGTTGAAATAAACCGCATAGCGGTCCTCGTGGAGATGCTCCAGCCCGGTCATCTCGCCCACGCCCTGATGGGCAACGCCTTTCAGTTTAACGGGATGCAGCATTCCGGGCTGGTCGAAGGCCATGTAGCCGAGTGAATAGGTGTCCTCGAACACCGAGCAGGTTACCAGCGCGCCGTTCCCGCTGGGACTGAATTCCGCCGCGCCGAGACCGTTCAGCGGAACCTGCTCGCCCTCTTTGCGCTTTTCGAGCGGCTTGCCGTAGAGGACTTTCTTTTTCTTTCCCTCCAGCAGGTAAAGCACGCTATCGCCAACAGTGTAGCCTTCGCCCATGAGCACCCGGCTGTGGTCGGGAGAAGCCGCATGGACGTAGCCGCCCCACTGCGATTCGTCGATTTTTTTCAACTTGTTGGCTGCCAGGTCGCCATGGTAAGTCTCGTTGAGCGGCTGGTCGCGCCGTTCTGCTGTCAGGTAAATGATGTCCTGTTCTTCGTCGCAGAGGGTCAGGTGGACGCGGTAACTGGCAAAGAAATTATCGAAAGCCGGTTCGGGGAATCCGCCTTCGAGGGGAATGAGCATGGGCTGGTAGTTTTCGTCGCCGTCCTGGTCTATCATCACCAAAATTTTGCCCAGGTTGGGGAAGACGTGGAAAGAACGCCCCCCAATCAATTCCGGGTTTTGCAGGGCGATATGCGGCGGCAGGAGCGGCTCCGGCACGCTGCCGCCGTAGTTCATGGCATACAGGCTGAGATGCCCAGAAAGGTTGCTGATGAAAAAGATGCGGTCAGCGACCAGTTGCGGGAAGAGGAACAAGCGCGCTGCGAGCAGGGATTCGATACGGGGGGCCATAAAAAGTCCTTTCTTTCGGACGTTCCTGCACCAAAGACATCGGCAGGTCAGGAACACCATTGATGCAAAAAACGGGTATGTTGGATTTTCCTAATCTTACCATGACACTCTGAAATTCATTCTTGACATCCCTATTCCAACCTGATAAACTTTTAATGTAAGTGGCACGTGTATTCTTGTTGTAGTCGGCAATGGCTTCACCTGAGCACGAACGCTGCTCAGGTGTTTTTATTGCCCTGTCGCAAGGTGCCGGCCGAATCACATCCGTTTTTTTCAAGCAGTAAGGAGTAAAGGCAACATGAGCGAACGTGTAATCGGCGTGGTCAAGTGGTTCAACAGCAGCAAGGGCTTTGGCTTCATCCAGCGTGAAGGCGGTCCGGACGTGTTCGTCCACTTTTCTGCCATCCAGATGGGTGGTTACAAGGCGTTGAATGAAGGCCAACAGGTCGAATTCACCATCGAGCAGGGGCCCAAAGGACTGCAAGCCGCTGACGTACGGCCGGTGTAACTCACACATCCAAACCAAATCCCCCGCCCAGGCGGGGGATTTGGTTATTTTTACACCACCCCCGTCCTTAAAGCCCGAAATGTTGTAACCGGCTCCACCCGGTACGCGCCGCAGGCGGCGGGAACGACGGCGGTTTCAAAGCGATTGAGGGTCATTTCGCCGCCAGGGGTGATGATACGCGCTGCGCCCTCCAATGCGGTGATGGCGTGGAAACTCTCACCCCTGGTATCCAGCGCGACGGGTTGTTTTTCAGCATAGAGCGTTTCGAGCCGAAAGTAGGGACATGCGCACAACAGGCTGGGCTGTCCATCAGTCAGCCTGGGCAAGGGTTGGGCGCTGGCAGCCGCATCGGGACGGGAGACGGCCAGGGATTTGTCGATGTGCAGGCGGCGGGAGGGCGTTTCGGGGCGGCCCCAGTCGTAGACGCGGTAGGTCCAGTCGGAGGTCTGCTGGACTTCGTAGACAAGCAGTCCCGGCCCAAGGGCGTGGACGGTGCCGGCGGGCATGAAAATCGTATCGCCGGCCCGGACGCGCAGCGATTGGGTGTGTTCGATAATTGTGCCATTGCGCATGGCGGTTGCCAGGGTTTCGGGGTTGGTTCCGGGTTTCATCCCGGCTATCAGGGTTGCATTGGGGGCGGCTTCGATGACGTGCCAGGCTTCGGTTTTGCCAAAGTTGCCGGGGCCTTCGAGCGCGATGGCTTGCTCATCATCCGGGTGGACTTGCAGCGAGAGCCATTGGGCGCAGTCGAGCAGTTTGACCAGCAGCGGGAAGCGCGTCCCGGTTTTGGCACAGGCGCGCGAACCGAGCAGTTCTTCTCCCTTTTCGGCGGCCAGTTCGCCCAGGGTTTTCCCGGCAAAGGGGCCAGCGGCAACGTGGTCGCCTTCGTAAACGACCCAGGCCTCGGCTGTGGGAACAATGTCCGGGCGCAGTCGTTCTCCTCCCCAGACGTAATCCCGATATTCCGGTAAAAGTTGCAGTGGCTGGTTGAGCATCAGAATAATCTCCGATTGTAGATTGTATCAAAGGACCTCGGGGTTCAGCCAGAACTCCGAGGTCCTTTTACAGGTACTCGCGCAACTGCCTGGCCCGCTTGGGATGTCGCAGCCAGCGCAGGGCCTTGCCCTCGATTTGGCGGATACGCTCGCGGGTGAGACCGAATTTCTGGCCGACTTCTTCGAGGGTGTAGACGTTGCCGTCTTCGAGACCAAAGCGCAGGCGCAGGATGTGCGCTTCGCGCGGCGGGAGCGCGCCAAGCACCTCGCGGATTTTTTCGCGCAGCAGCGATTCGTAAACGCTCTGGATGGGCGTGGGATTAAGTTCGTCCTCGATGAACATGCCCAGTTCGGATTCCTCGTCATCCCCGACCGGGCTTTCGAGCGAAAGCGGAGTCCATGAGACTTTGCGAATCCACTGCACTTTTTCGACCGACAGGTTCAAGGCGGCGGCCAGTTCGACGACCGTCGGCTCGCGCCCCAGGCTTTGCTCCAGTTCATGGGTACACCGATAGACCTGCCGGATGCGGTCGGCCATGTGAACCGGCACGCGGATGGTGCGGGCCTGGTCGGCGATGGCGCGCGTGATGGTCTGGCGAATCCACCAGGTGGCGTAGGTCGAAAAGCGAAAGCCGCGCCGATAGTCATATTTTTCGACGGCTTTCATCAACCCCAGGTTGCCTTCCTGAATTAAGTCGAGAAACGCCAGGCTGCGCCCCATGTAGCGCCTGGCAATGCTGACCACCAGGCGGGTATTGGCTTTGATGATGTGTTCGCGCGCGGCCTGTCCTTCCTGGATATCGATTTCCAACGCGCGCAGGGTTGCCGGGGGCAGGCCGCCGCGCTGGAGTTCCGTGCGCGCCTGCCGGGCGGCTTCCATTTTGCGGGCGATGGCAAATTCTTCTTCCATGGAAAGCAGCGGGACGCGCGCCATCTCTTTCAGGTACAGGCCAATGGCATCATTTGATGCAACCGAATCAATCGGATTGTCCCAGGATTCCGACTCGGATTCATTCCGCCGGGTCTCTTCCGGCGCTTCGGCGTCCAGCACATCCACGCCCCGCCTTCGCAGCACCGTTAAAATAACACGCAGCCTCTCCGAATCAACCTCCGGGGCGGCTTCCATCAGGTCATCAGTGGTGAGATAACCCTGCACGCCTGCTTTTTCGAGCAGGCTGTTGAGGACTTCGTTGCGGTATCTCCGATTCGCGTGTGCCACGACTGCCCTCCTCTTATTTTCCTGCGTTCCCTCTATGCGCGTGAAGGGGCGAGAGGTTTCCTCCGCGGGTTGCGCGGAATGAATTCTGCCTTACAGTAAATCTTTCAACGCCGAAAACGGCGAGTCGATTTCCGGTCGGTGTCCGCAGTCTGTTTCATTCAGGTTCTGGCCGCATTCGGGACACAGACCCTTGCAGCCTGGGCTGCACAACGGTTTGATGGGGATTTCGAGCAGGGCGAAGTCGCGCACCAGCGGCTGGAGGTCGATGTGCGCATCTTCGGGGACGAGCAGCCCGGATTCGGTGATGTTGTCGCGGGTAAATGCGTACAGTTCGGTAAATTCCCAATGCAGGGGCTGGGTGTACTCGTCCAGGCAGCGCACGCATTCGAGTTGGGTGCTGCCGGTAAATTCACCTTCCACCAACAGGCCCTGGGGCGTGCGACTGATTTTGGCGTGGCCTTCCACCTCAGCCAGCGTCACGTCATCTTCATCGGTTAATTTGGGGATGTAAAACTCGAAATCGCGGTTGTATCCGGCAGCGGCGCTGACCAGGAAACCGACATTCAATCGCAGGGGTTTGCGAGGATTTGGCACTTTGTTCTCTTCGATGGTGAAATTTGGGGCGAGCTTGCCCACATTGTAGCACGCGCGAATCGTCAAGTCAACGAGGTTTGAGCGTCAGCAACAGTTCCCGGAGGAAGGCTGATGGATCTTCAAGATTCCACGCAAAGCGCGCAGCGGAATAAAAAATACGGGACTAAAAACGTCTGTCCACAATATAGCGCGCCAGTTCCTCGAGCGCGTCACGCGCAGTAGATGGATGGAACGGCTCCAGGATGTTCAAGGCCCGCTCGACATGGGCCTGGGCCTCGCCCAGCGCCTGCTGGATGGCGTCACTCTGGCGGATTCGTTCCACCAGCCGCGCCACGCGCTCGGTATCGGTCCAGCCGCCTTCGGGGATGGCGCGCACGTCCGGGTCGCCTGGATGCGCTTCGGCATAGTAAATCGCCGGGAGCGTCACCAGGCCGTTCAGCAGGTCAGAACCGAGCGGCTTGCCCACCGCCACCTGGTCGCCGGTGTAATCCAGGATGTCGTCCACAATCTGGAAGGCCATCCCAATCTCATAACCGTAGGATTTAATGGCCTGCCGAATCGATTCATCGTCGGTCGAAAGCATGGCCGCCGCCAGGGTGGACATCTCGAACAGCGAGGCCGTCTTGGCGTAAATCCGCTGGGTGTAGTTTTCGCGGTTGAGGTTGCCGTGCGCTGCGAACATCTGCGTCAACTCGCCGCCGACTATCGTTGCCAGCGTTTGGGCGAACAACTTCATCAGCGGCAGGTAATCGGTTTCGGCGGCCAGTCTGGCGGCGCGCGCGAACAGGAAATCGCCGGTCAGCACGGTTGCGGGAGGCGACCAGCGCGCATTGAGGGTGGGCGTGCCGCGCCGCAGCAGCGCGCCATCGATTAAATCATCATGCACCAGGGTAGCGGTGTGCAGCATCTCCACCGATGCGCCCAGGATGACGAGTTTCTCATGATTGCCGCCGAGCAGATGCCCAACCAGCAACCCCAATGTGGGGCGAATACGCTTTCCCCCGGCAGACAACAGGTGTTCGAGCGCGGCTTTCAGGTCGGGGTGTTGGTTCGAATCGACCTGGGCGCGCATCAACGCCTCGACTTCTTTGATGCCGGATTGTACCGGTACGAAAAATGTGGTCGTCAAAATATGTCCTCACCAGGCAAACAGCCGCGCGGCGTTGGCGGTCGTGATGGCGGCGATTTCCTCGGTGTTTATAGAGTGGATTTCTGCAATTTTATCAGCAATATGACGCACAAAGGCAGGTTCGTTGCGCCGCCCGCGCTGGGGGACGGGCGCGAGATAGGGCGCGTCCGTTTCGATGAGAATTTTATCCAGCGGCAGGGCCTTCACCAGTTGCCGTTTCGATTCGGCGTTTTTGTACGTCAGCGGGCCGGTGATTCCGATATAGAAGTTCAATTGGAGCGCTTTCCTGGCTGTGGCGAGATTCCCGCTAAAAGAGTGTAACACGCCCGGGCGTTCTGCCAGCGGATTCCGACTCGACTGGAGCCTGTCTGCCCATTCCTCCAGGATGTTCAACAAATCCGAAGCGCAATCCCCGTCTGGGGCATCGCCCGCTTCCCGCAGGTGCAGCACCACTGGAAGCCCCAACGCACCCGCCAGGTTCAACTGTTCCTTCAATGCCCCCTGCTGGACATCGCGCGGCGCGGCGTCCCAGTAATAATCCAGCCCAATTTCGCCGATGGCCTTAATCTTGGAGCGCAAAGTCTCCCGACTTTGCAGCCGACGACGGGAGTCGTCGGACTCCGCAAGTTGTCGCAATTCGCCGGGTGAGTTCGTACCCCAAGTCAACGTCTCCGTCGGATGCACGCCAATTGCGGCGAACAGGTTGGGGTGCGACTCGGCCAGTTTAACGGCGGAACGGGACGATGCCAGGTCGAGTCCCGGAATCAAGATACGGGTGAGACCCGCTTCCCAGGCGCGGTTAATCGCCTCGGGGCGGTCGCTGTCGAATTGTCCAAAATCGAGGTGGCAGTGGGTGTCGGTGAGATTCATCGTGAAAAAGGTGACAGTCACTTTCGAAGTGACTGTCACCTGATGTTTACTTAATTCCCGCCACTTTCAGCCCGTCCTGCAAAATGGCCTGGACTTTGTCGCTGTGCCGGGTTTCGCAGTAAACGCGCAAAATCGGCTCGGTGCCGCTGAAGCGGATGAGCAGCCAGCCTCCGTCCTCCAGTTTGAATTGGAAGCCGTCGATGGTGATGAGTTGGGTTACTTTCAGCCCGCCGATGGTTTCGGGGTTGGCGCTGAGGATGATTTGCTCGCGGGCGGCGCGGTCGCCGCTGAAGGCGCTGTCGATGCGGTCGTAGAAAAACTCGCCGCCAACCTTCTCGAACAGGATGTTGAGCAGTTCGGTCGGTTTCTTGCCGAGCCGCACCATGAAATCGAGTATGTACAGCCCGGCCAGGATGCCGTCGCGTTCGGGGACGTTGCCGCGGAAGGCGTAGCCGCCGCTCTCCTCGCCGCCGATGAGCGCGTCCGTTTCGGTCATCTTGGGAGCGACGTATTTGAAGCCGACGCCGGTCTCATGCACCGGGACGCCGTATTGCGCGCCGAGGATGTTCAACATGCCGGTGGTGGAGAGGGTTTTGACGATGTCGCCGCGCAAGCCGCGAATTTCGAGCAGGTAGTAGGCCAGCAGGGCATAGACGCGCAGTTGGTTGACAAACTGCCCGTTTTCGTCGCCCACGCCCACCCGGTCGGCGTCGCCGTCCAGGATGAGCAGGATGTCGGCCTGGTTATCGACTGTCGCCTGCAAACCGACGTTGATGTTGGGTGGAATCGGTTCGGGGCGCTTCATTTCGGGGAAGACCGGGTTGCGCTGGTTGTGGATTTCGAGGACGCGGGTTTTGCCGCCTTCGAGCAGGCGGGTCAGCCAGCCCGCGCCGTTGCCCCACATCGCATCAACCATGACGGTCAACCCGGCGTCTTTGATGGGCTGGAGGTCGATGAGTTTCTGGATGTGTGCGATGTAGGCCGGGGCGGGGTCGAATTTGATGATTTTCCCGGCTTTGACGGCCTCGTTGAACGTTAAACGTTGAACGTTTTCCACGCTTTCCGGGATTCCGGCTTCGATTTGTTTCAACCCGTCCGGGTCGATGGCCCCGCCGGTCTCGTTGCGGACTTTGAAGCCGTTGTCGGTGGGCGGGTTGTGCGAGGCGGTGATGTTGATGGCCCCGGCTGCTTTTTTGTTGACGACCGAGAAGGCGATGACCGGGGTGGGGGTGGCGCTCTCGGTCAGCCAGACGTTCAGGCCGTTGCCGGCCAGCACTTCGGCAGCGGCGGCGGCGAAATGCTCGCTGCCGAAGCGCTTGTCGTGGCCGATGACAATCCACTGCCCGGCCTTGCCCTGCGCGAGCATGTACGAGGCGAAGCCCTGCGCCGCCCGGCGGACGTTGTCGAAGGTGTAATCTTCGGCAATTACCCCGCGCCAGCCGTCGGTGCCGAATTTGATTTTAGATGTCATGAAGGACTCCTTGTTATGGAGAATATGGTTGATGGATTATAACAGGGGTAATAAAAAGACTTGTCGCTGCCATCCTGGGGCGCTGTGTTAATCTGGATTTCTGCCAGCAAGCAGAGGATAATTTTTCAGGTGGAGCAAACTGTACGGTGGCTAGAAAATCTATGTTTCATGAAATAAACCACCGTCGGTTTTGGGCGTGGGCGAAACTACGAATATAGTTTCGCCCACTCGTCCTTGAGAATGTTGCCCAAAACGACATGGGCCATGCCCTGGGCGGGCAGCACGTCGCCATCGGGTTCGACGTAGAGCCAGGCTTTGCCGGCCCCGGCGGGTTCGGCGTCTTCGGCCACTTCGAGCGCGATCGGGTTGGCGGCGGAGTATGGCACGGGCAGGTCGAAGACCAGGCGCAGGCCTATCTCGCCGGCCACGTCGCGCAATTGTGAGAGTTCATTGTGCAGGCTTTGGTCGGAGATGCTGAGCGACATGGCCTCGACGCCTGCTTCGTGCAGTTTCGCCATCAATGCGGGAACGCGGCGCAGGTCCTGGGGCGTGATGGTGAGATGCACCGCCAGAAAAATATCGGCGACGAGGGCGTTCTGGATGGCCTGCCAGTTGGGTTCCCCTTCGGAGGGCAGGACAATCATCAGGTGGTCGAGGCCGGTTTGCAGGAGGGTCTCCAGGTACTCCTTGTCGGTCAGTTTGTGTCCGTCGGTCAGCAGGCCGCAGACCTGGCCGTTCTTTTCGGCGCGGGCAATCAGTTCGGGCAGGTCGTCGCGCAGGGTTGGTTCGCCGCCAGTGAAGACGACGTGCGGCACGCCGTAGGCCCAGGATTTATCGAGGATGCTCGTCCACTCGGCGGTGGTCAGTTCGCGCTCGACGCGCTTTTCGGGGGCGTTCAACGGGGCCGCGCCGGGGGGCAGGCGATAGGTGAGGGCGCAGTCGAGACGCAGCGGCGCGGTCAGTTCCGCCGAGTTGGGCGGTACGCGCTCGAAGTCGAGGTAGGAAACAGGGTCGAGGTCTTCGGTCTGAATCAGCGTCTCGACCCGTTCCATGAAGTCAACGTAATCTTTTTCGGCCTGCGCCTTGCTGATGCGGTAGCGCCCGGCAATCTCTTTTGCGGCCTGGGCCGGGGCTGTACCGCGAATGAAGTGCAGGGCAAACTCGGCGGCGGTGGAATTGAGATGCAGGACGGTGCGGGCGTTGACGACCAGTACGCCGCTGCCGTCCTTGTTCAGGCGCAGGTGCAGGCGGTAGGGTTCTTTGTCCCCGGGCGGCGACTGGTAGTGGTAGGTGGCCGCCGGGAGAGGCTGGACGGGGGTAAACAGGGTTTTGAGCCAGGTGATAACGTTTGCCATAGGATTCTCCTAACCTCGCGCAAAATGCGGCATTTCGAAGGGGATTTCAAGCGAAATTTCGACAAACCCGGCATATTCGCCGTTTTCGTACCAGGGCGACTGGTAAATCAGTTTCCTGACGCCGTTTTTCTCGATGGTGTAGACATTCTTGGAGCGATTATTCATCATCGCTTCCAGTTTTTCGCGGGCCGCCTGGGGATGGCAATCGAGCATGTTTTTGCCAATCAGGGCATAGCCGCCATCGCTTTTATAGGTTTTGGCGGCCTTGTCGTTCATTTCAAGGACGATACCGTCCGGGTCGCAGACGGTGACAGCGGCGGGGAACTCTTTGAGCCAGTTCATTCTCATCTTCGGACTCCAAAATCTCCTGAATTTGGGATTAGTCATCAATCCAAAGTCAGGAGACTTTGGACTCCCTGCTCGAATTGCAACGGACAGCCGCCGCCGCACTCGGCCAATAACGCGCAGCCTTCGCATTTGAGCGGCAAATCGCGGCGTTCGCGCAGCTTCAGGGCCAGCGGATGGTTCCAGATGGCGTCCCAGTCGTCGCGCAGCAGGTTGCCGAGCGGCTGGTAATACGACTGACAGGGCAGCACGTCGCCGTTCGGTTCGACGCACATGTTGTACTGGGCCGCCGTGCAGCCCTTAACGCCCAACTCCATTTGTACCGGGTCGAAGTGGCAGTATTGGGTCGGCGTGTACCAGATGAGTTTTTGGCCGCGCGCTTCGGTTTTCTGGCGCGCCATTTCGAGCAGCGGTTTCAGGTCGCGTTCGGGCAGGCCGGTGCCGACCGTCGCGCCATGGCCGGAATAGATGAGCGCGTTTAGTCCAACCGTCGGCACGCCCAGGTCGGCCAGGAAATCGAGCGTGGCCGGGATGGATTCGACGTTATCGCGCAGCATGGTGGTGTTGGTCATCACGAACAGGCGCGAAGCCCCCGCTTCGCCGGGGGCGGCGAGCGCATTTTGCAGGCCGCGAATGGTCTGGTCGAAGGCCCGGGCATTCACCATCCGGTTGTGGATGTCCGCGTCTGACGACTCGACCGTTATTTGGACGTGGTCGAGACCCGCATCAACCAACCGTTTGACAAAATTCGCGTCTGAAAGCCGCCGGGCGTTGGTGTTCAGGCCGGTAATCTGACCGTTGGCCTCAGCATGGGCAATCAATTCGGGCAGGTCATCCCGCAGGGTCGGCTCGCCGCCGGTAAAAACGATGTGCGGAATGCCGAGCGCCCAGGCCTTGTCGATGACCTGTTTCCAGTGTTCAGTATCCAGTTCGCCCCTCGCCCCCTGGCCCCCTCTCCCGGTGGGAGAGAGGAGAGGGGTGAGGGGAGGGTGTTCCAGGTTGTAGCAGTGATGGCAGTCGTTGTTGCAGCGGTAGGTCAGGGCCAGGTCGAGCCGGTAGGGGGCGGAGGGTCGCGCGCTGAACGGCATCAGCGTATCCAGTTCCAGGTCATGCACCGGGCAGGCTCCGTCGGGACGAATCAGGTTGGAAAGTTGCAGGTGAAACGTCGAAAGGTCAGATTGCAGGGCGTCATCTTTGACGTTCCAGCGTTTTTTGATTTCTTTGCTGATTTCCAGGTCGCTTTTGCCATCCAAAACCAGTTTCGCCATCAACGCGGCGGTGGGGTTCAGGTGCATAATGCGGTTGGCGTTGACGATGAGCGTGCCGCTTCCATCCGCATCGAGCCGCAGGTGGACGCGCGATTTCTCGCCGGGGTGTTCGATGAGGTAGTGATGGATGCTGGAGTCCAAAGTCTCCCGACTTTGGACTTTCTTGCCGGAAATCAACACCTGAAGATGCTGGACTCTGCTCTTAAAACTCAGGGACATCATTTACATCTCCCATACCAGTAATATCAAAGCCATCTTCCGATTGCATGTATTCTTTGTAACTGCTAAAAGGGTAATCGCCTATATTGTCAACCAATCCATGCTTTACTGGATTCCAAAAAATGTAACCCAGGCGATTGTTGAAATCTTTTTCAGAGCGAATGCACGTATCCCAATAGTTCCACCAAACTTGACGATAGTGATTGTGCAAAACTACCCAGGCAATTACACGCCAATTATAAATGTTGGCTGCTTTCAAAAACGCGTTCAGCCACTGCGTTTTTCGCTCCGGACTGTGGATGAGATTGTCTTTTTGATACGTTGATGCCGTTATCATGTATACTGCATTGGGTCGGAACCAATGCGGTGGATTATTCTGCGCTTTTTTGAAAATATCATCCATGATGGACTCCAAAATCTCCAGATTTTGGACAGGGTCGTCATTCCAGCGTCGGGAGACGTTGAACTCCGGCTACCGCCCGCCCCCCGCGCAGGCGCAGGCGCAGCCGGCGCAAGCGCAGGCACAGGCGCAGCCGCCGCCGGAGCGTCCGCCGCCGGAATGGGAAGACGGCGGCGGGTTGGTGACTTTGGTCACGCCTTCGGTAAAGTTGCCGCCCAAAACTTTTTGGGCAAAATTCTGTGTGCCGGTCACAACCGAAGCGGCAAACTCCGCGCCGGGGAGCGCGCCGCCGCGTCCGCCGCCCAGGTTGAATCCACCACCTGCCGGAGACGTGCTTGGAGCCGAGGGCGCGGAGCGATAAACCGGGTCATAACGTCCCCACCACGTCGGGACGAAGACAGGGCCAGTGAAGGTGCGCCGCGCGCGGTCATCGTAGTCCTTGTCGAGCATCGTCCATTCCAGGGCTTCCTCGAACATCTGGCTCTTGATTTCGGGAGTCTCGGCGGCGGCAATCTGCTGCCAGGCTTTCTCGTTGATGGACTGGTAATATTCTTTCGTCTCTTTGCTGCTGAAACCTTTCATCTTTTCAGTGACGCTTTTGACCAGATTGACGGTCATCGCCTGTAATTTACTGCGACGGTTACGAGTCTCCTTCTCGCGGAAGGCCGCCAGGAATTCGCTTTCGTACCCGCGCAAACCTTCGGGCAGCGGGTCAGAGAGAGAAAGCTCGAGCGGGTCTTTCTTCTCGACCTGGGCCGCGCCTTTTTTGACCACGCCGAACAAAATCATCTGCATCACTTTTTCGAGCGGCTGGCCCATTAGGATGGCCGCCTCGACCGCCGTCAGGCCGCGCTTGACACCGTGTCCTTCGATGGCAATCTTGGGGGGAATATACTGCTTCTTGCGGCGATGCTCCTGCACCGCGCCCAGGATGGGCATCCCAAAGAAAAAGACGCCAAA
>DAOTZM010000229.1:0-14082 GCA_034434035.1 Anaerolineales bacterium | reverse complement strand
TGTTCGACAACGCCCTCAAACTCAAACGCGACCGCGAGAATCGCGCCATCCGCCAGGCGCAGGGACAGGTGGCTTTCGATAAAAACGGCTACTCCTTCCAGACCGGTGAGCGCCGCCTGTCGCTGCCCTCTACCGAACATACCGGCGGATTGCTGCCCGGCGCAACCTACCGCGTCTTTTACCTCGAGGAGAGCGGCTTCCTGCTTTCTGCCGAGGAAGTCTTCCCGGCCAGCCCGTCCCAGGCGCGCGCAGCGCTGGTCGAAATTTTGGCGCAGGCCAACAATTTTACGCCTGACGACCTGACGCATAACCGCAACGGCGAGGCGACCCCGGCCCAGCGCATGAAGCCGCTCGGAGGGGTGATTTTTGGAGCCCTCTTTGGCCTGATGGCGCTGGCCTTTGGCGGCCTGTTCTTCTTCCAGGTCTTCCCCAATGTAGATTCCGGAGACGCCCTGCCCGCGATGATCATCCCGGCCCTGGTTCTTGGCATTTTCGCGCTGGTTGGCGGCTGGATGTTCCTGAACGGCCTGCTGGATATGTCGGTTTCCTCCATCGAGCAGGCGCAAGGCGCGGGCCGCAAGGAAAAACGCACCAGCGGCGGCAAAAGCCGCTCGACCCGTTACTACTACGTCATCGATGGCAAGAGTTTCCAGGTCAACCGCCGGGCCTACACCGCCCTGCTCGAAGGCATCGACTATCGCATCTACTACCTGCCCCGCACCAAAAAACTGGTCTCGATTGAGCCGGTCGATGTCACCACCGAGGCGGCGAAGAATAATTTTTAGTTGGGCGTTTTGGGGCAGGAAAATGCTTGCTTAATCCAGCAAAAAAGTGTATCTTTATTGTAGATACGAAAGGAGATACGCCATGCTTACCAAAGTCCAGAAATGGGGCAACAGCCTTGCCCTGCGAATCCCCAAAGCGTTTGCGCTGGACGCGCAATTGGAAAATGATTCCGTCGTCGAAGTGTCGCTTGTGGATGGTCGAATTATTATCAAGCCCGTTGTTTCCCCGGCCTGGACGCTCGAAAAGTTGCTGGAAGGCGTAAATAGCGAGAATCTTCAGCGAGAAACCGATACCGGCCCTGCCATAGGAAATGAAGTTTGGTGAAGTTATGACTTATGTTCCTGAACGCGGCGATATTGTTTGGATAACTTTGAATTCACAAGCCGGGCATGAGCAAGCCGGGCGGCGTCCGGCCCTGGTTTTATCTCCGCGTGCCTATAACGGCAAAGTTGGATTGGCAATTCTATGCCCAGTGACCAGCCAGATTAAGAAGTACCCCTTTGAGGTCCTCGTCCCTGATGGATTGAACATCGGCGGCGTCATTTTGTCAGACCAGGTAAAGAGCCTGGATTGGAAAGCCAGGCAGGCGGAGTTCGTTTGTCAGTTGCCTGCCTCCACGCTGGAAGAAGTTTTACAAAAACTCGATACGTTGATAGGTCAAAGGTAAGTCTGATGGCAACTATCAAACTCAAGATTTCAGAACGCAAGATTGCGCAGTTTTGCCGCAAGCACGGCATCCGAAAATTATCCTTTTTTGGATCGGTTTTGCGGGAAGATTTTCGCCCGGAAAGCGATGTCGATGTTCTTGTGGAATTCGAGCCGGACGTGCGCCCAACGCTGTTCGACATGTCCCGAATGCAGGACGAATTGCAGTTAATCCTGGGCCATCGAGTCGACCTGGTCAGCCGGCGTGGGGTTGAAGCCAGCCGCAACGTCATTCGTCGCAAGGCCATTCTTGAATCTGCGCGAGATGTCTATGCAGCGTGACGACCGGGCCTCTGTGTTGGATATTTTGGAATCTGCCCGCATGATTTTGAAGTACCTTTCGGACAAATCTTGGGAAGATTTCGATGTCGATTATCAGTGCCAGGACGCAGTTGTGCGCCGGTTTGAAATTATCGGCGAAGCAGCCGCGCGAATTTCCAATGCGATGAAGGCCAAATCCCCCACAGTTCCGTGGCGCGAAATGAAAAATATGCGAAACTTGGTGATTCACCAGTACGATTCTGTGGACTATGGACAGGTTTGGGAAACTGCCCAAAGGGATTTGCCCGTCTTGATACCGCTATTGGAAGAAATACTTCAAAGTTAACCCTGCAACTGGAGCCAGACATGCAATCCTTCACCCTGGAACTTCCTGACCCAGGCCTGGAAAATGGCCCTGGCCGACAAAGACTTAATCAAACTCTCCATCTACGCCTTGTTCGTCGGCTTTATCGTCTCCCTCATCGGCGCGGTTCCCATCATCGCCGCGGCGCTGCTGCTCGGCACCGAATCGCTGTTCGGGCGGGTGGTGCTGGGGATATTTGGCGCGCTGCTGGCTTTTGCGCAATACTCCGTCACCTACATCTTCTCGGCCATGACCATCTACCTGATTTTCGGCTACCTCTCCGAGGGCGACGGGCGCATGGACAAAGCCTGGGCGGTCATCCGGCGCGATTGGCTCGACATCCTCTCGCTGGCGGCGGCCTCCACGCTGGTCAACGTGGTCAAGAACATGGCGCAGGGCAAAGGCCGCAATAGCAGCGGCATCTGCCGCGCCATCGCCAACCTCATCGACACGCTCTGGACCGAAGCCACCTACTTCGTCCTGCCGGTCATGGTCATCGAAGATGTCAACCTGAAAGACGGCCTCAAGCGCGCCACCTACATTGTCAAGAACAACCTGCTGCTGGTCGGCATCAGCACGGTCGGGGTGCGCTTTGTCACCGGGTTAATTGGATTTGTTTTCGTGGCGATTGGCCTGGCCATCGGATCTGGCTGGTAGTTGCCGCCGTTCTCCTGGGCGTGCTGTCCGCCTCTCTCTTTTTCATGGCCGCCAGCGTGATTTCATCGTATACTGCTACGGCGTATCATACCTGCCTGTACCTGTGGGCGCGCGATGTCGAACGCGCCGGGCAGTCCGCCAACATTCCCGCCCCGGCCCCGCTGGCCGCCGTTTTAGGAAACTGACATGCAGCCTTCTCCCGCCCCCCGCCGCTTGTTCCTCTCCTGGGACGACGTAGACCGTCTCATCGACAAACTCGTCCCCCAATTCAAGCGCGAATTCGAAGCGATGGTCTTGATTACGCGCGGAGGCATCATCCCCGGCGGGCTGCTGGCCGAAGCGATGGGCATCACCCACGTCCTGACCGCCGCCGTTGACTTCCCCTTCGAGGCCAGCCGCGACCAAAAACTGATGGCCTGGCCGCAGTTCATCCAATTCCCCGCCGAAGACAAATTAACCGGGCACGCCACCCTGATTGTGGACGACGTGTGGGGTTCCGGGCGCACGATTACCGCCGTCAAGAATCGCGTTTCATCGGCGGGCGGCTTCCCCGAAACCTGCGTCCTGCACTTCAACCCCTACCGCAGCCTGTTCGGTTCGGCCCGCCCCGACTACTTCGCCGACGTAACCGACGCGCGCGTCATCTATCCCTGGGAAATTGCGCGCGGCAGTAAGTCGGAATTCATTCCGACTTAACCCGTAAGCTGGAATTTATTCCGGTCTTATTCCGGTTTTATTCTGGCCGCAATATGACCGACTTCTACCATCGCAAACTGCTGCACTGGATTCCTGAAGGTGCGGCATTCTTTATCACTTTTCGGCTGGCAAATTCCCTCCCCGCGCGGGTTATCCAGGAACTCGAAGCCTGGCGTGAGCATGAACGCCAAACGATTCAAACCCGCCATCCTGGTAAATCGGAATGGCAGGAACTGTACAATCTCGACAAGAAATACTTTGGCTATTTCGATTCCCGGCTCGATCGTTGCGTAGAAAATAGTCCCCGCTGGCTGTCAGACGAAAAAATTGCCCAAATCGTCGCGGACGAAATCCACGCCCTGAATGGCGACCGCTATCGTTTGATTGCGTATTGCATCATGTTCAACCATGTTCATCTTGCCATGGACACAGACGAATATCGCTTCGAGCCAGCCCACAAAGGCGTTACCGCGCCATACACATTAACCGACACGCTCAAACGTCTGAAGGGACGAACGGCGCGCTTTTGCAGCCTGGTATTGGGACGCAGCGGGACATTCTGGCATTCTGAAAGTTACGACCACGTTATTCGCAATGCCAAAGAGTATGAGCGCATCATCTGGTACATCCTCACCAACCCGGTCAAAGCGGGGTTGGTTGAGAAATGGGAAGATTGGAAGTTTTCTTATATAAGTCGGACGTAAGCCGGAATTTATTCCGGTTCATGGTGTCGGAATAAATTTTGACTTACAATAACCTCTCCCTTACCAACAACTCCGCATTGTAAATCGAGCCGCCCGCCGCGCCGCGAATGGTGTTGTGCGATAAAACCACGAATTTCAAGGTCAGCAGCGGGTCGGGGCGCAGCCGGCCGACGACGGTCGTCATCCCTTTACCGGTCAGCCGGTCGAGGCGCGGTTGCGGCCTGTCAGGCTCCTCGCGCGCCACGATAACGGGATTCGGCGCGGAGGGCAGGTCGCGGGCCATCTCTGGAGCCTGGTAACTGCCCAGGGCGCGGGTGGCCTGCTCCGGCGCGGCAGGCTCGGTCAGTTCCACGCTGGCGCAAACGGTATGTCCATCCAAAACGGCGACCCGGTTGGCGTGGGCAGAAAATTTCACATCCGCCAGTTGGATGGCGTCACCGGTCAGCCGTCCCAGCATTTTGCGCGGCTCCCACTCGACCTTTTCCTCCTCGCCGTTGATGTTGGGGATGACGTTATCGAGGATGTCGAGCGACGAAACGCCCGGATAGCCCGCCCCCGAAAGGGCCTGCAGCGAGACGACGAAGGCTTTTCGCAGGCCAAAAGCGTTGTCGAGGGCTTTGAGAGCCACCGTCAGCCCGGCGCTGGTGCAGTTGGGATTGGTGACGATACACCCGCTCCAGCCGCGCGCCAGGCGCTGGTGACGGACGAGGTGAATGTGTTCGGCGTTGACTTCGGGCAACAAGAGCGGCACATCGCTTTCCGTGCGGTACGACGAGGCGTTGGAGCACACGGCCAACCCGGCGGCGGCAAACTCTGGCTCCAGGGTTTTGGCCTGTTCACTTGGCAGGGCCGAAAAGACAATTCTGACCTCCGGCATGGCCTGCGGGGCGCAGGGCAGCAGGGTCATCTCGCGCGCCCAGGCGGGCATAGGCTCGGAGAGAATCCAGCGGCAGGCCTGGGCATAGGGCTTGCCTTCCGAGCGGTCGCTGGCGGCCAGGGCCACGACTTTGAACCAGGGGTGATTTTCGAGCAGGGAGATGAAGCGCTGGCCGACCGAGCCGGTCGCGCCGAGGATGGCAACGGGGATGGGGGAGGGTGATGACATGGGGTCTCCGGGAAAGCGTAATGCGTGACGAGTGATAAGTAGATTTTATTGGTAATTGGGCAACGCCATTTTTGGGACGTGGACAAGAGCCGAATAAGCGGAGAAAAATCTTAAAATCCGCTCTTGTCCGTTCTCGTCCGCGTCCAAGTTTTTATTGCCGATAATGTCTAACGACGAGTATTCATTAGCGAACGATTAACTCATGCAAGGCGCGGACGGCTTTTTCGGTTTCAGCCGAGTTGACGACCATGCTAATCGAAACGTCGGACGAGCCGTGCGCGATGGCAAGCACGTTGATATCCGCTTTGCCGAGTTGGGTGAAAATCTGCCCGGCCACGCCGGGCGTGTTGCGCGTGCCATGTCCCACGACCGTGATGATGGAGACATCCTCGGTTGCCCAGACCCGGTCGATGTCGCGCTGGGCGAGTTCGGCGGCGAAGGTTTTTCCCAGCGCGTTTAGCACTGCCGGGGAGGCTTCTGCCGGAATCGAGAAGCAAATCGACTGTTCGGACGAGGCCTGGGTGATGAGCGGGACGCTGGTGCCGGTGGAGGCAACCGCCGCAAACGCGCGCGCCGCTACGCCCGGCACGCCCAACATGCCGCGCCCCTCAATCGTGACCAACCGCTGTTGGCGGATTGCGGTGACGGCTTTGATGACTTTCTCGCCAGGGAGGGGTTTTTCCGCTTTCCCATTCGACACCAACCGCGTGCCGGGGTGCTGCGGGTTGAAGGTGTTGCAGATGCGCAGGCCGATGCCCGCTTCGACCACCGGGCGGATGGTTTTGGGGTGCAGCACTTTGGCCCCAAAATAGGCCAGCTCGGCGATTTCGCTGTACGAAATCTGCAGCAGGGTTTGGGCTTCGGGAACCAGGCGCGGGTCGGCGGTCATCACCCCATCGACATCCGTCCAAATCCAGACCTCGTCGGCGGGCAGGACGGCACCCAGGATACCGGCAGAGTAGTCGCTGCCGCCGCGCCCGAGGGTGGTGATAATCCCTTCGCGGGTAGCCCCGAGGAAGCCGGTGATGACCGGGGTGAGTCCCTGCTCCAGCAGCGGGAGCAATGCGCGGCGCGTCCGTTCGGTCGTCAGGTCAAAATTGGGGTGCGCAGATTGGAAATGGTCGTCGGTAACAATCAGTTCGGTCGCTTCCACATATTTCGAGGGGATTCCTGCGCTTTCGAGGGCGGCAGCGAGCAGGCGCGCGCTCATCCGTTCGCCGAGCGAGGCGACCGCGTCCAATGCGCGCGGGGTGGCTTCGCCCAAAACCGAAATGGCGTGGCATAGTTCGACGAAGGAACGCACCAGCCCGCCGATTTCGTCCATGACGGCGGCGCGGCAGGCTTCGTCGGGAACCAGCGAAACGGCGATGGTCTGGTGGTTGGCGAGCAGGGTCTGTTCGGCGTCGGGCAGCAGCGAGGCGTCGCCGCGCGCGGCGCTGGCGGCGCTCTCCAGCAGCAGGTTGGTGACGCCAGAAAGCGCGGAGGTGATGACGACCACGCGCGGCCAGTTGGCGCGGGCTTCCTTCACAATCTGGGCGGCCTCGGCCATTGCTTTCGATGACCCGACCGAGGTGCCGCCGAATTTCATGACGAGGGTGGGGGAAAGTCCCCGGAGTGGAGCGGAGTGGGATGAGTTCTTGGGCATTTCTCTCTCCTTGGGATAATCAAAACGCCCCGCGTTTCCGCAGGGCGTTGTGTGGACAGATCAGGCTTCAGCCTGGTTTATCCAAACACCAAAACCCCGCGGGTTCGCCGGGGAGTAGTGGTCATGGACAGGGTACCAAAAAGGGCCGGGTTCATATTGGGCGCAGTTATATCACCGCGAGGAGCATCCGTCAAGAATCAAATCCATCCTGCGGGTCAGGGCAGTGGGTGGATTTCGATTTCCAACCCCGCGTCGGTGAGCCTTTCTTCAACTTCCGCCCGGTCTGACAGTTCAAGACGCAGGGCGATGCCGCAATCGCTGGAGAGTTCGCGCGGGGTGGGGATGAGTTTGACCGTCAACCCGGCTTTTTGCAGGATTTTTTCTGCTCTCAGGGCGGAGGTGGTGGTGTGGAAGAGGACGACACCCTGACTCATGATTCCGCTATCTTCCTGACTGCGCCGAGAACGGTTTCGACTTCCTCCAGCGTGGTCGTTGCTCCGGGGGCGAGGCGGACGGTTCCTTCGGGGAAGGTACCCAGGCTGCGATGGGCTGCCGGGGCGCAGTGCAAGCCGACCCGGCAGAAGATTTCATGCTCCTCGTCCAGCCGGTAGCCGATTTCGGAGACGCGCTTGCCTTGCAGTGTAAAGGAGATAACCGCTGTTGACAGCGCAGGGTCTTGCGGGCCATAGACCGTCACGCCGGGTATTTCGGCCAACCCTTCATGCAGGCGGGCGGAGAGTTGCATTTCATGGGCGCGGATGGCGCCGAGGCCGCGTTCTTTGACCCAGGCCAGTCCCGCGCCCAGCCCGGCCAGGCCGACACCGTTGGGCGTGCCGCTTTCGTAGCGATCGGGCAGGTCGTTGGGTTGGATTTCGTACTCGGAGCGGCTGCCGGTGCCGCCACGCACCAGCGGGCGGAGTCTGGCGGGGTCGAAGTCGTCGCTCAGGATGAGTCCGCCGGTTCCGGGCGGGCCGTGCAAGGCTTTGTGGCCGGTGAAGGCCAGCAAATCTGCGCCCAGGCTGGGTAGATGAATGGGGAACGCGCCTGCTGTTTGCGCGGCGTCTACCAACAGCAGCGCGCCAGCGGCATGAGCGAGCGAGGCAATCTCTTGAATGGGAGCAAGCGTCCCGCAGACGTTGCTGGCGTGATTGAGGACGACCAGGTGGGTAGCCGTCTCCAGCGCGGCGGCAAAGGCAGAGGGGGAGAGAGTCCCGTCTTTTTCCGCCGGGACGACCTCCACCGATATCCCGCGCTTTTCCATTTCCCGCAGCGGACGCATGACGGCGTTATGTTCCATGCCGCCGGTGACGACGCGCTGGCCCGGCTGGAGCAATCCCTGGATGGCAAGGTTGAGGGCGTGGGTGGCGTTGAGGGTGAATATGACGCGCAGCGGGTTGCTGACGCCGAAGAACTCGGCCAGGCTCTCGCGGGTGTCGTAAACGGCGCGCCCGGCGGCAATCGACAGGCGATGGCCGGAGCGACCGGGGTTGCCCCCGGCGCGCTCCAGGAAGTCGGTCATGGCCGCCGTGACAGAGGCCGGTTTGGGCCAGGAGGTGGCGGCGTTGTCGAGGTAAATCATTTGGTCAGGGTGATGCGGTAGGTATCGTCGGCGTCCTGGGTGATTTCGGCTTTCCAACCAGCCAGTGTGCCGGTGCGTTCGATGTTGGCGCGCGAGGTGTATGAGTCGGTTAGCACGATGAGCGCGCCGGAGCCGAGGGCCAGCAGGGCTTCGCGGGTTAGCATGGCCGGTTCGGGGCAGGACAGGCCGCGCGCGTCGAGGGTTTTGGGGTCAGACATGGGAAACTCCTTTTTCTATCCAATGGAGTCCAACGACTCCTGTTGTTGGAGTCAAAAGTCGGGAGACTTTTGACTCCGCTGCTAGCGCCCGGCATTTCTAAAGATATAGGGTCAATATGGCTGTTTGGGGCGGTTTTTACTCTACATCTTTAGGTAGTCCGGGTACTAGCGCGTTTCGCGCATGGTCAGGCCGATGACTGATAGAATCACCAGGCCGATGAGAACGATGGCCGGGCCGTTGGCGCCCACGCCTGCCGGGGAACTGGCCATGTTGTAGGTGTGGGCCACGCCCGCGCCGATAATCATGCCAAAGACGAAGATGGCGGCGTCGGCGTCGCCTTCACCGCTCAAGAAGACCTGCCGCCCGGGGCAGCCGCCGGCCAGGGTGAAGGCCAGTCCGGCCAGTACCATGCCGCCAAAGTTCCAGAGCGCGTCTGTGTGGGCGACCGGTTGGCCTTCGAAGCCGGGTTTGAACTGCCCAAGCGCCAGGTTGGTGATAAAAGCGGCGGCGAGCAAGGCCAGCACGCCGTTGAACAGGTGCATATCGCGCAGCAGGACGACATCGCGCAATGCGCCGACGGTGCAGAAGCGGCTGCGCTGGGCCAGGAAGCCAATCAACAGGCCCGCGCCGAGCGCCAGCAGCAGGGGCGCATGCATACTGCCGGGGCCGCTGGTCGAGAAGAAGATGGGGCCAACCGGGTTGCCTTCGGCATCGCGCCCAAAGAGCGGGGCGGCGAGCAGCAAAACCAGCAGGATGACGGTGAAAACCGGCATCACCCAGCCTGCAACCGGCGAGGTGGGGCGGCTGCGACCGAGGCTGAATCCATTTTTCAGGAAGACGATGCCCAGCCCGATGCCCGCGAACAGGCCGACGATACCGGCGATGGCGTTCCAATCGCCGCCCGCCAGGCGCAGGTAAGTGCGCCAGGGGCAGCCGAGGAAGACCAGCGCGCCTATCATGGCGAACATGCCGAGCAGGAAGCGAATCAGGGGCGAGGAGCCGCTGCGCGGCTTGAACTCGCGGAAGAGCAGGGCGGCGACGAGCGCGCCCAGCACAAACCCGATGATTTCGGGGCGGATATACTGGACGACGGCGGCGCGATGCAGACCGAGCGCCCCGGCAATATCGCGGTTGAAGCAGGCGACGCAAATGCCCATGTTGCCGGGGTTGCCAGATTTGACCAGGATGGGGGCCAGAATGCCGACCACAATGCCGGTGAGAATTGGCCCCCAACGGGAGATGAGAAGGTTGGAAATGGCGCGCATCATCATGCGGGTTCCTTTCAGTTAAAACAAAAATGGGCTCCGCGCGCAAAGCCGGAGACCCAGGTGGAACCCGCAAGCCGTGAATCAGGCTCGGATGGGTGACACGGTCAACCTGCTGCGCGTCAGAGTTGGATGCGGCACGCGCATCCAATGGCGGCCTCAACGTAATTGCAACAGGTCTGGCATCGCGTCACCTCCTTTCAGGGAAAAGTTACCCTAATTTTAGGGGAGGTCGTGATAAATCAATAGTGATAAAGGTCATAAGTTCAGTGTGAGATATGCGACTGGGAGAAAATTACACTTTTGCGGGTGGGTGCAGGTTGGGAAAATAAAAAATCCAGGCTCGACGCGCAAACCTGGATTTTATGCGCAAGGTTTGCTTTTTATGCCTTTGGCTTCCATTTGCCCTTTACGACCAGTTCTTTTTCCCCATTCTTCTCTTCGTAAATTTCGTAGACCAATTCGATGGGGAATACTTTGGCGAGCATGGTTTGGGCCGGGCAGTATTTGGTGGCCGAGAGTTCGATGGCGCGGATGACGGCGGCTTCGGAGACGTTGTGACCGCTGACGAGGTAGGTGATGGCGGCCTGTGTGAAAACGTGCGGATGTTCGTGCTGCTGTTCGGCGCTGACCTGCACCTCGAAGGCGGTTACGTCCTGCTGTTTCTTGCGGATGATGGAGATGACATCCATAGCGGTACAGCCCGCCAGCGAGACGGCCATCAGTTCCAGCGGGCGGAATCCGTCGTTCGCGCCGCCTGCGCCGGGGTCCGCGCCGAGGGGAACGTCGAAGCCGGTGTCGGCGCTGCCGGTGAAGCTCATTCCGTTTTTCCAGGTGACTTTGGCGTTCATCAGTTATTGGCTCCTTTGGGAGTGCAAAATCTCCCGATTTTGTTCCAAAGTCAGAGACTTTGGACTCCAGGACTTCAGTTTTATCCCAAAGTCAGAGATTTCGGACTCCAGGACTTCAGTTTTGTCCCAAAGTCAGAGACTTTGGACTCCGTTATTGTTTCAACAAAGGCGTTACATATTCTTCGAGCATGGCGCGGCTGATGGCGCCGGTCCAGGTCAGGCGCACGATGCCATCGCGGTCGATAACAAACGAAGTGGGCAGGCTGTTGGCGCGGAAGGCGGTCGTGGCTTTGTATTGTGGGTCGGGCCAAACCGGAAAGGTCAGGCGGTGTTCATCCACAAAGGCGCGGACTTCATCAATCGGCTGTCCGTCTTCGATAGCAACGATGACAAAGCCGGACTCTTTGTGGGCTTCGAAGAAGGCTTGCAAGGCAGGCATTTCTTCTTTGCAGGGCGGGCACCAGGTGGCCCAGGCATTGTACAAGATGACCTGCCCGCGAAAATCGGAAAGGGCAACCGGGTTTCCATTCAGGTCGGTCAGCTGCACATCAGGCGCAGGGAAATTGACCGGGGCGGGAATGGCGGAGAGTCCCGCCGCTTCGATCTGTTCCTGCGCCATTGGCAGCGCCAACATGGCGGCCAGGGCAACCAATACCAAACCCGTCCCAATGACGAGCAGGATAATGGTCTGTTGGTTTTGCGATTTGCGGTGTGCGGGCATGTTTATTTCCCTATGCTGCGCATCAATTCGGCCAGCATTTGCTGTTCAGGAACAGCGCCAACGACGCGCCCGGCGTCGGCGTTGATGACGGTATCTGGCACGCCGCTAATCATATAGCGGGAGGAGAGTTCCTGGAACTCCATCGCTTCGACGCCCTCGGCCAGCACCATTTGCGGGTTTTCCATGGCAATCTGGTAAGCGAGCAGCACGGCTCGCGGGCAGTAGGGTCAGGTGGGGGTGACGAAGACTTCGAGGTGAAGCGGCTTGTCGAGCGATTTGATGTAGTCGCGGGTCTGCTGCGTCAGGCTGGAATCGCGCCCGGAGACGAGCAGGATGGCCTGGATGAGGGTGGTAAATTCGTGGCCGGAGGGTATTCCGAGGTAGCGGATACCGAAATCGGTGATTTGGTCGCCTTCGCGGGCGGCGATGATGGTGGCCGGGGCTTTGCCCTCCACTTTGTAGCGTTTTGCCAGGTCTGGTTCTTTATCTACATCATGGATGGAGAGTGTGATTAAGTCTGAAATCTCGGTCACTTCTTCGAGCAGTTGGCGAATTTCGCTGCAATATTCGCAGCCTTTTTCGGCGCCAAAGAACAGGATTTGCACCGGGTGTTTGAGCTGCTGGAAAACATCGCGGATTTGGGTCACGATGTCGGCGGGGAGTAGTTTTTCCATGGTTCTCCTGGGGCCGCGCCGAGGCTGCTGAAGGCAGATTAATTTCGTCGAAATGGGCAGCCAGCGCGCCATTTTGTGGCACAGGGGCGTGTACAGCGGGGTTTTCTGTTATAGATGCAGGAAAGTCCAAAAAGTGGCAAACTCTCCAGGGTCAGGGCTTCTTCTCGAGCAGGTCATCCAGTTTGAGAATATGGAACAGCCGTCCGCGTACCCCGTTTGGAACCTGGTCTTCGTGCGCGGAGGCATGGTAGAGGGTGATGGTCTTGTTGAGGGTATCAACCACGACGCGGCAGTGTTCGCACCCGGCGATGTGTCGTTCGATTTCCTGGCATACTTCGGGGCTGATGTCGCCTTCGACGTAATCGCCGATGGAGGCCAGCAGTTGTATGCAGGAAAGGTCGTGAGTGTGTTCGTGCTTGCTCATTTCTAAATCTCCGGGGCAAGGCGTTCCGAAAAGTAGGCGGAAAGTTGTTCGCGCAGCGCCAGGCGGGCGCGCAGCAGGCGGGTTTTGACGGCAGTTTCGGTCAGATTGAGGGCTTCGCTGGTTTCTTTGATGGAGAGGCCTTCGATGTCGCGTAAGAGGAAGACGACGCGCAGTTTTTCGGGCAATTTTTGGATGGCGCGGTCGAGTTGTTTTTTTGCTTCGTTGGTGGCGAATTCTTGCTCGGGCAGGCAGCACCAATCGGTGAATTGTTCGGGCATGGGCAGGCTGCCCTCGGCCTCGTCCGGGTCTTCGTCGATGGACACTTCGGGGCGCTTGCGCCGCAGCAGCATGAGTGCTTCGTTGGCGGCAATGCGGTAGAGCCAGGTGGACAGGCTGGAGCGGCCTTCGAAGTTGCCAATGTGCTGGAGGGCCTTGAGGAAAGTGGTTTGCAGCACGTCTTCGGCATCCTGCTCGTGAGCCAGCATTTTGAGCGACAGCCGGTAGATGGGGGTGTAGTAGGTCTCTACCAGGCGGGCAAATTCGGCGCGGTCGCCGGCGCGCAGGGCCTCGAGCGAGAGGGGTTGTTCGGCTTTGTCTATCATTAGATGCCCTTATCGTAAGAAAGGTTACATGTTTTCATGAAGTATACCTGATGTGTCCTGATAATCAGCGCCAGGGTGAAGAAAAGTCATATAGGACGGGATGAATGTCGGTGAATTCAGGAAGTTTGCCACTATGTAAGGCGCGCCTTACAGATTTATCATCTAGACAATGTTAGCCGAACTGATTCGTTTTCCCTTGTTCAAAGATTTAAGCAGCGCCGATTTGAAAATCATCGCGCCGCTCTTTCATGCGCGCAAGTATCCTGAAGGGGCTATCGTCATCGAGCAGGGCGAAAAGGCAGATCGCTTGTACCTGTTGACGCAGGGCGAGGTGGTGATTCGCTATAAGCCTTATGATGGCGAGCCAATCAACCTGAGCCGGATTCGCCCGGGCGGGGTGTTCGGCTGGTCGGCGGTGTTGGGCAACCCGGCCTACAGTTCATCGGTGGTTTGTAACACGCCTTGCGAGGTGTTGGTAGTATGCGGGAATGACTTGCGCGACCTCCAATACCATCACCCGCAGACCGGACATCTCATTCTCGACCGGTTGGCGCGGGCAGTTTCTTCGCGCTGTGTCGATGCCCAGCAGCAGGTCAAGTCGATGATTAAGAAGGGCGTCAAGGAAAACGTATCGCCTTTAGGAAATGGAGGCCATATCATGACAGAATCAACCGTCAGTCCGAAAGAAGCCCAACTGCGGGCATTGGTGGAGAACCTGAGCGCGTATATCGAGCAATTCCACGGCGGGTCGGTGGAGTTTGTCTCCCTCGATGATGTGACGCTCAAGGTGCGCCTGGGCGGGGCCTGCCTGGGATGCCCGCTCT
>DAOTZM010000228.1:0-3014 GCA_034434035.1 Anaerolineales bacterium | reverse complement strand
TTTCTCGCTGTCGCTCGAAATGACAAATTAACACGAAGTTTGTCTGGTAGAGAAATTATAGTTAGACTTTATTGGTAATTGGTCAACGCCATTTTTGGGACGCGGACAAGAGCCGACTACGCGGAGAAAAATCTTAAAATCCGCTCTTGTCGGTTCTCGTCCGCGTCCAAAACGGTTTTTGCCGCAAAAATTATACGAACTTGATTCACGCTGTCCATAGATTGTCATTTCGAGCGACAGCGAGAAATCTTCTCCCAGTGCGCAAGATTTCTCCCCGCTGCGCGGCTCGAAATGACAATCAACTCCGCACAACGTGTTTCGCTCATTTTTCAAAGCCTTGGTTTGGACGCGGACGAGCGCGGAAAAGGCTGGATGCAGCCGGATTTCTCAAACAATCCGCGTTTCTCCGCGTAACCCCTGCACTTGCAGCGCAGGCGCAAGTGTCCGCGTCCCAAAAGGTTTGGATTGCAAACGAACTCTAACCTCAAGAAGGGTGCGAAAACGTAAAAATCGTGCTAAAGTATAAATAGGTTGAGCCGAATTTGGGAAATACCGGCTCCGAAAGGAGGTCTAAATGATTGCTCCTGCGAAGAATCGCCTGCTCAATATCCTGCTGGCCGATGATGGGTCGTTGAATGCCCGCGCTGCGGCCAAGCTCCTGGTCGATTTACCGCATGACAAGGAGTGCGTTGTGACTGCCCTGCGCGTCTTTACGCCCCTCGAAGCCGCCGAGTATGCGGATGTGGAGAAATCCCTCGCGCATACCAAAAAACTGCTTCAGAGCCATCACCTGCATGTTCGCGCCAAGTTCCAGTTGGGCTACCCGACAGAGAAAATCATCGAATATGCCAGCGAACACCACCCCGACCTGGTTGTGATGGGCGCGAGGGGGATGGGTTCTAACCTGGGGTTGCTGCTCGGCAGCGTAGCGATGAACGTCGTCCATGATGGGCGCTGGCCGGTGCTGATTGTACGCGAGCCGGTGCGCGGCCTGCGCAAGATATTGCTCGTGACCGACGGCTCGCCTTGCAGCCAGTTGGCCTGCAATTATGCGGGCGTCTTCCCGCTGCCAGAGGCTGCCAGCCTGGAAGTGATGCACGTCCTGCCGTCGTTACAGGCCGCTTACCTGGCAGAGCCGATGGGCGTGTCCATCCCTGTGGTCTCTAAAGAAGACCTGATGCGCCTGCGACAGAGCCAGGAAGCCGAGGGTCAATCGCTGCTCCATAAAACGGTCGAAGCGCTCGCCGGTCATGGCTTGCAAGCGCGTGGTCTGTTGATGCGCGGTGAGCCTGCCGAGCAAATCATTGAATATGCCCGCGAGCACCAGGTAGATTTAATCATCTGCGGGTCGCGCGGACTGGGCACGGTGACGAGTATGCTCATCGGGAGCGTGTCCCGCAGGCTGGCGCACCATGCGCCCTGCTCGGTGTTGATTGTCCGCTGCCAGCTACAGCCGCAAGCCTGAAGCGTCATCGACCTGTTTGTGGCGTTTTTCCAACTCCGCCAGCACCTCGGCGGGAGTCAGCCCTTTGACGGCCATCAGCACCAGGATATGGTACGTCAAATCGGCGATTTCCTCCACCAGGCGGCTGTTTTCCTGCGCCAGGGCGGCGACCACGACCTCGGTGCCTTCTTCGCCCACCTTTTGCGCCATGCGCGGCAGTCCGGAATCGAATAGGGAGTTGGTGTAAGAGCCGGGTTTAGGGTTGGTTTTGCGGTCTAATATGGTGGCGTAGAGGTCGCTTAAATTCATAGGTTCTCCTATTTCGTTGTAGGACAGGTCTACAGACCTGTCCTACAGAGTTCGATAAAAACAACTGACGGCCCCGGTATGACACGCCGGGCCGTTTGCGTTAACCAGCACCAGCAGCGTATCGCCATCGCAATCATAGCGGATTTCGACCACGCGCTGGGTGTTACCGCTCGTCCCGCCTTTGTGCCACAATTCGCGGCGTGAGCGGCTCCAAAACCAGGTTTCACCCGTTTCGAGGGTTTTTGCCAACGATTCGGCGTTCATGCAGGCGACCATTAGCACGTCTTTGGTCGCGGCATCTTGAACCACAGCGGGGATGAGACCATTGGGGTCAAATTTTAGTTGTTCGGTTATTCGGTTATCCGGTTTCTTCATCGTTCATCCTTCATCATTCTGACTTTCAGCCCTCGATTCGCCAAATATTCCTTAATCTGCCCCACAGTATATTCACCAAAATGAAGCATCGAAGCCACCAACGCCGCGTCTGCTTTGCCTTCGGTCAGCACATCGTACAGGTGTTCGGGCTTCCCGCCGCCGCCGCTGGCAATCACCGGCACACTGACAGCCTCGGCGATTAATCTTGTCAGCGTCAGTTCATAGCCTTCTTTGGTGCCGTCGGCGTCAATCGAGTTGACCACCATCTCGCCCGCGCCCAGCCCCTCGCCGCGCCTGGCCCACTCGATGGCGTCCAGGCCCATCGGCGTGCGTCCGCCGTTGATGACAATCTCGTATCCGCTGGGGATTTTTTGGGATTTTTCGACCCGCAGCACGTCCATTGACAAAACGACCGCTTGCGCCCCGAATGCTTTCGCCGCCTCCGCAATCAGACCCGGATTTTTGACCGCCGCCGAGTTGACGTTGACCTTCTCGGCCCCGGCCAGCAGCACGCGGCTGCAATCGTCCACCGTCCGAAGGCCGCCGCCCACCGAAAAGGGGATAAAAACCTGCTCGGCCACGCGGCTGACGACCTCCAGTAGAATGCCGCGATTGTCGCTGGAAGCCGTGATGTCGTAAAAGACCAGTTCGTCGAGGCCTTGCTCATAATACTCGCGCGCTTTTTCCACCGGGTCGCCGATGTTTTTGGTGTCCACAAATTTGACAGATTTTGCCAGTTTGCCATCGCGCACGTCGAGGCAGGAGATGATGCGTTTGGATACCATGGGAATCCTTTCGATATTCGATACTCGATATTCGGGAATCGAGTATCGATTTACCACTCGCTGAAATTTTCTAGCACCCGCAATCCCACCGCGCCGCTCTT
>DAOTZM010000227.1:0-1659 GCA_034434035.1 Anaerolineales bacterium | reverse complement strand
TTTCAAAGCCTTGGTTTGGACGCAGGCGAGCGCGGCGGACGGCTGGTGCTGACGCTGCGAACCGGCATGAAAGACCGCCACAACGCCTTGCTGCCCCTCCGTCAACCGGGCGCGCTGGCTGAATTGACCGGAGTCGAGGTGGAAGACTATTACTCCTTGGAGAACCCGATTCCGGTGGGAGGAAAATTGTTTCAGGGCAGCGCCTTGCTCTGGGCCGAACGCCTGCGTCTGCTGGGACAGCGGTTCACCACTGTCATGGCGCATTATGGCGTGAGCAATGGCTGGCTCGATAACCAGCCTGCGATTGTGGTCAATCCAGTCGAGGGCGGCTTCGTTTATATTGTTGGAACCTGGCTGGATTCCGAAAGCCAGCAAACCCTGGTCAATCAGATTCTCGCCAGTAGCCTGCTCCAGCCTTTCGACGCGCCCGCCCCGGTCGAAGTACGGACGCGAGTCCGCCCGGATGGAACCGCGCTGCATTTCGTCATCAACCACAGCCGCGAGCAGCAGGTGATTGCGCTTCCCTGGCCGGCCGTCGACCACGTAGGCGGGCAGCAGTTTTCGCAAGGGAACCTGACTCTTTACCCGTATGCGGTCGCCTTGCTCACGAAGCAAAACTGAAGGTGAATGCTTTTGCCACTTTCCTTTTGCTTAATCCGGTGTAAAATACATTTGTTCTACATTTGCACCGCCGCATCGCGGCGGGACCTATATCCCTCAAGGAGCCCCCTATGTATCACACTCTAATCATTGTTGGGAATGTTGGCCGCGACCCGGAAATGCGTTACACCCCCTCCGGCCAGCCGGTTACCTCGTTTTCCGTGGCGACCAACCGCCAGTACACCGGGAACAACGGCCAGGTGGTCAAGGAAACTATTTGGTTTCGCGTAACGACCTGGGGTAAGCAGGCTGAGGTCTGCAACCAATATGTCAAGAAAGGCAGCAAAGTGCTTATTGAAGGCCGTCTCAATCCCGACCCGGCGACTGGCGGCCCCAAAATCTGGACCAAGCAAGACGGTACGGCGGGGTCTTCTTTCGAGGTGACGGCCAGCACCGTGCGCTTCCTCTCCAGCCGCGATGAAGGCGGTGGAGGCGGCTCGATGGGCGGTGGCGATATGGGCGGCTCGTTCGTCGGCGCGCCTGAAGAGGATATTCCGTTCTAAGGATGCAAAACCCTAAAGGTCTCCAAGGCCTTTAGGGTTTCTTTAAAAAAACGAGGTGGATATGAGCGTCCCTCCCCCACAAAATCGTCCCCCGACCACGCTGGAAGTCCCGGCAGACTTGGGCGCGGTGTATGCCAACCTGGTGCGCATTGCCCACTCTCCCGCCGATATTGTGCTGGATTTTGCCCACTTACTGCCCGGCGAGAACAGAGCCAGGGTCGGCGCGCGCATCCTGATGTCGCCGCTCAGCGCCAAATTGTTGCTGCGCGCCCTGACCGAAAACCTGGCGCGTTATGAGGCGGCCTTTGGTGAAATCCACACCCCGGTTTCGACCCTGGCCGACCAGTTGTTCAAGCCGTTCCAGCCCCCCGAAGGCTCCCCGCCCGAAGAAGGAAAAGCATAACTCATGAAGCAGCTCGATGCGCTGGCGGAACAAATCCGCCAGCAGTTCGATATTCGTACCGCCGCCCGCGACCAGGCCCTGGCCCAGGCGCGC
>DAOTZM010000226.1:0-9265 GCA_034434035.1 Anaerolineales bacterium | reverse complement strand
GGTTGACCAGCGTTTCCGAAAATAAGTCATTATGCGTTGGAGGCTGAGGGCTTGTTTTGTCATGGTGACAAAACAGTATCATATTTTTCCTCATTTTTTTGAATTTGGAATTGCTGTCCCGAAAGTTTTTTCGGGTGATTTTCCCGTTCTACAGAATCCTTTGGGACGTTTTGCGCAGCCGCGCCCAGGTTTTTTGCGCCAGCAGCCCCGTCCGCCAGAAGGCGACGGCGGCCATGCCGTGCGCGAAAACGGCAAAAAGGGGCGGGGTCTCGCCGGTGTAGTAGGTCCAGCATTCACGGGTGGTTCCCCACAGTTCGAGGAAATATCCCAGCCCGGAACCGGCGGCAAAGGTCAGGAAGGCCAGGCGGTGGTCGGTGGGAGTCAGAATCATCAGCGCGCAAATGAGCAGGGCCAGGATGGTGTAGGATTTGTCGAAGGTGGGGGCGACGTACCAGGCCATGAGAACATAGAATCCGCCGAAGGTGAGCCAGTACAGCGCCCGGAATGCGGCTTCTGACCATTTAACGGTCACATGGCTGAGTGCGCGGGTGATGCGGTCGATGCTCAGGCTGGCAATCGGCCAGGCGGGAATAATCCACAAGGGCGGGCGTTCCGCCGTGTAATAATGCCAAAGTTCGGTTTGCGTCCCCCAACTTTCGATGACCAATCCGCCAAAAACACCGACGAAGACAATCAGGCTGTCGGTTCGCAGGTCGGCGCGCGCCATGATGGTGACGGACATGAAGACAAAAATGCCGAGCAGCAGCCAATCGACCAGGGCGTGCCAGGGATACCCGGCCTGGGCATAGACCTGGATAATTTCCCAGTATTCGACCGCCAGCGGCCACCAGATATAGACGATGAGCAGGCAGGTGAGAAGGAAAGCGCTGAACAGATAGGAGGAGTGGCGGGTGAAGCCGAGCGCGGCGCGCAGGTTGCCCATCATGGCTCGACAATCTCTCCCCGCAGGCCATCGGGCGTCAGGGCGGAGATGCGCGCCCGGTCGACCACATTCCAGCGCGGCGAGGGGGCGCGGGCGCTGACGCGGAGGTAGTTATCGGTCAGGCCCTCCATCTGCCAGCCCCATTCGTCCAGTTCGCTGGTCGATTCCCACAGGACGGGCAGGGTTTGGCCGATAAATTGCTGGCGGTAGGTTTCGCCCAGTTCGCCGAACAGGGCGCGCAGTTGGGCGCTGCGGGCTTTTTTGACATCGCCCGGCAGGTGGTTTTTCATGCGCGCGGCGGGCGTGCCGGGGCGGGAAGAATACGTGAAGACATGCCCGCCGGCGAATTCCATTTCGCGCGCGAAATCGAGCGTTTCGCGGAATTCGGCCTCCGTTTCGCCGGGGAATCCAGCGATGACATCGGTGGTGATGGCGACCTGCGGAATGGCCGCGCGCGCGGCCTGAACCAGTTCGCGGAAGGAGCGCGGGGTGATCTTGCGCAGCATTCGCTTCAGGACAGACTCGCTGCCCGATTGCAGCGGCAGGTGCAGGTGCGGCAGCAGGCGCGGATTATCCCAGAGCGAGAAAAAGTCCGCGTCCAAATCCCAGGGTTCGAGCGAGGACAGCCGCAGGCGCGGGGTATCGGTGTTTTCTAAAATTGCATGAATGAGGGATGACAAATTGTCGTTCAGGTCGTGTCCCCATGAGCCGAGATGGACGCCGGTCAGGACGACTTCTTGCGTGCCGCCCAAGAGCGCGGCGCGGATGTCGGCCAGCACCGCCGGGAGGGGGCGCGAGCGGCCGGCCCCGCGCGCGACGGTGGTGATGCAGAAGGTGCAGGCGTTATCGCAGCCATCCTGGACTTTGATGAAGGCGCGGGTGCGCTGGCGCAGGCCGGGCAGGGTTTGGCGGGCTAGGGGTTCCAGGTCGAAGGTGTCAAGTGTCAGGCCTAAAATCGTTGAGACGAGGTGGTCTTTTTGGTCGTTGGGGATGACCTGGCGGACGCGGGGCAGTTCGGCAGCCTGGGCGGGCTGCAAACTCGACCAGCAGCCAGTGACAACAATTTTTCCGGCCCCGGCGCGCGCGGCCTGGCGGATTTTCTGGCGCGAATCGGCGGCGGCTTCGGTGGTGACGGCGCAGGTGTTGACCACCACCAGGTCGGCCCCGGCGGGTTCGGCCACCAGGCGGTGTCCCTCGGCGCGAAACTGGCGCGCCATTTGTTCGATTTCGGCCTGGTTGAGGCGGCAGCCGATGGTGTCGAGGTGGATTTTCATGCGAGTACCTGTAAAGTTTTTCGATGAACGTCCCGAAGGGTGATGGACAAAGGATGCGCAAATCCTGGCGATACCCTTCGGGACGTTATGGTTTCAAGACGAAAAAGTTGTCGAAATAGACATCCGCGCCGGGCTGGTCGAAGGTCCCGGCAAACAGGCCGACATCGCCGCCGGGGAAGTCGCCGTCAACGGCAGAATCGACTTGTTGGTCGTTGACGTACAGGGTGAGCGCATTGCCTACGCAGTCGCCGCGCACCTGGTTGGGGACGCAGCCGGCGTGGACGGTCTCAGTAGGGAGCATGGCCCCTTCGCCGGTCAGGATGGAAACCTGTCCATCCTTCATCTTGCCAATCCCATAAAACCCGTCGGCGCTGATGGCGAAGAAGTAGAAGTTGTGGTCATCGACCAGGCGGCAGATGACTCCCATGCGGCTGTCGGCTGGCCCGGCGGCGGGAAAGACCGCCGCTTCGACGCGGACGTTGCCCAAATAAAGACCGGGACGCGACCATAGGTGGGCTTCGGGCAGGTTGACGACGATTCGGTAGGCCCCGTCGGCGTACCCGGCGGCGCCGGCTTCGAGTGTTTTCTCGCCCCACCCGCTGCCGGGGTCTGAGAAAGTTTCCTGGTACAGAAAGCCGCCGGAAGGGGTAAAGGTCTCGGTAACAGAGGAGGTCTTGCAGGCCAGGGCCGCGGCGAGCAGGATGATGAACAGGAATGGGATTCGTTTCACGCTTTGATTTTACCTGACAATCGTGGCGCGGATTGATCATCCGCGCTCTGTTCTGTCCGCAATTCAACTGCGGGCAGAACAGAGATTACGGAAAATAGCGCGCTAAAATTTCCTGCGCCTGCTGGCCATAAGGGCCGCCAGGGTCGAGGCGCATGACTTCATTAAGTAACTCCCTGGCTGCGGCGCGCTGATTGGATTGGAAATAGAGCAGCGCCAGGTGAAAAAGCGGGGCAGGCTCGGCTGGGGCAAGCGCAATGGCCCTTTCATACATAATTTGGGCGGTTTCTATTTCCCCGGTGGCAGCCAGGGCGCGCCCTAGCAGGTCCAGCACCTCGATGTTTTCCGGTTCGAGCGCGTAGGCGCGCAGGGCGGCCTCGATGCCCACCTCCTCCAGGAAGGCTTCGTGTTCAATGCTGAAGGCCGCCAATGCCAGCCAGGCGGATGCGTCATCGGGAGCAAGTTGGGTGGCGGCCTGGTAATGCGCAAGGGCAGCGGGCAGATCGCGCCGGGCGACGACTCCCGCCAACGCCAACCGCCAGGCCGGGTTTCGGGGTTCCAGTTGCTCGGCGCGCAGGTAGTGGGATTCGGCTTGCGGGTAGTTGTGGTTTCGTTCCTGGTACAGCCCCGCCATCGCCTGAATCCCGGCGGAATCGGGATTCAGTGTCAGGGCTTTTTCATAATAACTCTCGACCAGGCTGGCCTCTTCTCCCAATTGGTAGAGGGCTTCGGCCTGCCAGGCCCAGGCTTCGGCGTATTCCGGGTTTTCGTCTGCGGCGGCGCGGAAGCCCTCCAGCGCGAGCGACCATTCGCCCAGGTTTGCCAGCGCGCGCCCAATCAAGACGTGACGGTAGGCGGGGTCGTCTTGCAAAAGGGATTGTTCGAGCGCTTGCCGCAGGAGGTTGGAAGCCGGGTCTTCGGCCTGCCCCAGGCTGGCGAGGGAGGCTTGCGGGTTGTCCACTGCCAGCAGGAGCGCCAGTCGGTAGCGCGCCGGGGCATGTTCGGAGTCCAGTTGGAGCAGCCGGGTGAGGGAGAGGATTTCCTGCGCGGCATCCTGCTTGTAGGCAGCGTACTCCGCCAGGCGGGTGAATAACGCCGGGGATACGAATCCCGCTTGCGATAACGGCAGCCAGGCTTGCGCATAGGCGGAATCGAAATCGCCCTTGAGGGAGTAAAGTTCACCGAGCGTGAGCAATCCTTTTGCCGAGAGAGTCTCCCGTTCCCGCGCATCCAGCAAAAGGGAAAGGGCGCGTTCCGTTTCCCCGCCTTCGAAGGCGGCCAGCCCGGCTTTTTCACGCAGGCCAGGCTGCCAAAACAGGAGCCGGGCGGCAGTTTCATAATGGCGGGAGGCTTGCGCCGGGGAATTTTGCCGCGCGGTTTCGGCCTGCAAGCGGTTAAAATATCCAAAGCCGAGCGGGGGGAGGCCAACCAGCAGGAGCAGGGCAAACACGATAGCGGTGTTTTGTTTCATGATGATTGCTATTATACGTCCTCGCTTAAGTTTCTTATAAGCCATGCTATAATCTCAAAAAAGCCATGGAACTCATTAATCAACTCATCACATTCCTTGCCAACCCGCCGGGGAATTTCATTTACAACCTCGCTGTTCCGGCCATCCTGGTTGGCGCGCTTCATGGAGCCATCAGCCAATGGCGCGCGACGGGGTATCCGCAGTCGCGGCGCATGGTGCTGGGCCTGGGGTTGGCGCTGGCCGGGCAGGTGCTGTTACTCCTGCTCGGTATTTTGATGTACCAGAAAATCTTGCCGGGGATGGGCATCCTGCCGGTGATTGACCGGGCGGTTATCCTGTTCAGCATGGTCTGGATTCTATGGGTATGGGCCTTCCCCGAACCTTCCCGGCCGGCTGACGCCGCCGCTGCCATCCTGAGTTTGCTGCTGTTGGCGTCTTTATTGTTCGGGGCGGTCGAACGTTCGATGACCCCGATGACTGCGAACACGTTCAACGCCTCTGCGCAGTCGATTTTGTGGAGCGTGGGCGGGCTGGCCATCATGGTGCTGGGCGGACTGGCGCTCCTGTCCCGCAAACCGGAAGGCTGGGGAACCGGCCTGACGGTGGTGTTGCTGGGACTGCTTGGTTTCGCGCTCGATCTGTTCCTGACCCCGGCCCAGGGCGATTTTTCGGGAATTGTGCGCTTCCTGCTGTTGGCGGGATACCCCCTGCTGCTGACGCTGCCGATGCGTTTCCCCATGCCGGTCAACGTGCCGCGCACGCGCACGGTGGCGACCTACCAGGAAAAGGTGGCTGAATCGCAGAAGCAACAGGCCGCCCGCGGCGAACTATCCAGCCAGCCCATTCGTGAGCGCCGCCGCTACAGCACCGACCCCAAAACCCTGCAATCGCTCCTGACCCTGGCGGCTGAGACCGACCCGGCGAGCATCAATCAGTACATTGCCCGCTCTGTGGCCCAGGCCATGCTGGCGGATTTGTGTTTCCTGCTGTACCTGGACGAAGACAAAAGTTCGATTTTCATTGCCACCGGGTATGACCTGATACGCGAGGAGAACCTGGAAGGCGGCATCATGAAAAAGGACGACGTGCCGATGCTGGCGAATGCCGTCCTGCGTGGCAAGTCGCTGCGGCTTCCATCCAGCGCCACCTCATCCGATTTGAAGGGACTCGGCGAGATGCTGGGGCTTTCCAATGCCGGCAACGTGCTCAATGTGCCGATTCCTTCCGAGAAGGGCATTTTGGGCAGCATCCTGCTGCTTTCCCCATATTCCAACCGCGTTTGGAGCGCCGACGACCAGACCTTCCTGGCAAACATCGCTTCGTCTTTTGTTTCGATTGTGGAGCGTGGGAAGCGCATCAACGAAATCCAAAGGGATAGGGAGCGCGCCCTGCACTCCGCCGAGGATGCCCAGGCGCAGCTGGCGCGGTTGCAGGCCAGCAACGCCGACCTGAACAACCAGGTCGAAACGATGAAAAGCCAGGCCGAGCAGGCTATCCGGCTGGCGTCTGAGCGGAACGAGGCAGCCGCCAAACTGGCCGAGTTGGAAGCCGAAAACCGGAATTTGCAGGAGCAAATCGCTGCGTTTTCGGGCGGCGCGGCCCCGGCCCCAACCCCAGCCGCCAATGCGCAGTTGGAAAACGAATTGCGCATGACCCTGCGCGAAATGGCCCGCTTGCAAAATGCCCTGGCTGAATCCAACATGAAGATTCTGGAGTTGGAGAACAGGCCTTCCGCCGGCCCCAACCTGACCAACGACCAGGCCGAAGTGGCTGCCTCCATTTCTCAAGAGTTGCGCCAGCCGATGTCATCCATCATCGGCTATGCCGACTTGCTGCTGGGTGAATCGGTTGGCATCCTGGGCGCGTTGCAGCGCAAGTTCATCGAACGCATCCGCGCTTCTACCGAACGGATTGGCAGCCTGATTGATGACCTGATTCAGATTACCACCCTCGAAACCGGCCTGATGTCGCTCAAGCCCGAATCGGTGGATATGAATCTGATTATCGACAACGCGATGGCATACACCTCCAGTCAGTTGCGCGAAAAGAACATCACCCTGCGCATCGACATCCCTGAGAATATGCGTCCCATTCAAACGGACCGCGAGGCGCTCCAGCAAATCCTGATTCACCTGCTGCAAAATGCCGGGGCGGCCTCCTCCGTCGAAGGGGCCATTACCCTGCGGGTGCGGATGCAAAAGGAAAACGAGAACGACCACGCCCTCATCCAGGTCACGGATACCGGCGGGGGAATCCCCTCTGAAGACCTGCCGCGCGTTTTCTCGCGCCTGTACCGCGCCGACAACGTCTTAATCCAGGGCGTGGGCGATACAGGCGTCGGCCTGTCGATTGCCAAAGCCTTGACCGAGGCGCAGGGCGGCCGCATCTGGGTGGATACGGAGATAGGCTCCGGCTCAACGTTTAGCGTGTTACTCCCGATCAAGCACTCGGCGGATGTGGAAGGCTGAGATGGAATCGCTGCGGCAGGTGGGGTCGGGGCTGTTGTTCGGGCTGGTCTGCCTGGCCATTGTGCTGGGAGGCTTTGCGCTTTCCATGGCCGAGGGCGGGATGAGCGCGGTTGCGGTTCCCTCCTCCACGTGGACCCAGGCGGCCCCGGCGACGCGCGTTCCCGCCATATCCCCCACCCTGCCGCTCGAAACGCCCACCCAGCCGCTCAATCTCACTACCGATACGCCCGCTCCCACCGCGGCGGCAACTTTCACCCCGCCGCCGCCGCCCACCAACTGCCCGCCCCCTGCGGGTTGGGTGGCGACCGTCGTCCAGGTGTACGATACCCTGCCCGGGCTGGCGCAAACCTATCGCACCAGCGCCGACGCCATCCGCCAGGCAAATTGCCTGGTGAGCGACCAACTGGTGCCGGGGTCGTTCCTTTACGTGCCGCCCCTGCCGACTGCCACGCTCATCCCGTGCGGCGCGCCGCCAGGTTGGGTCAATTACGTCGTCCAGCCGGGTGATACCCTGTTCTCGCTCAGCCAGAAGTTCCGGACGAGCGTGGCCGAGCTCCAGCGCGCAAATTGCCTGGGCAGTTCAACCTTCATCCAGGCCGGCAAGGTCATCAAAGTTCCCAACGTGCCAACCAGCACGCCGCTCAACTCGGCCACTCCCTCGGCGACCTTCATTGTCATCAAGGAAGAAACGCTCACCCCCAGCTTGACGCCCTCCGTAACGATTCCCGCCCCGACGACGGAAGTGCCATCACAAACCCCTGTACCGCCGTCTGATACGCCGCCTCCGCCGACCAACACGCCGTCTCCAACAGCGACCACCCCGCCGACGGCGACTCCGTAGCGTGAAAACGGCTCAAAGGGCCTGGCAAATGCCCGGCGCGAAAAATTCTTTCCTGATTGTCCTGTGCCTGTTCCTGCTGACCGCCTGTGGGGTGACACAGGCGGCGCCGGATGTTTACGTCCCATATTACTTCGTCACTGTTCCGGCGAACGCCACTCCCACCCCCACTCCCTTCCAACCTTTTATCCCGATTGCGTCAAACCAGCAATTCCCGGTTCTCCCCGGCCAGCCCCAGGCCGAGGGTTCGCCCACCCTGCCTCCGCAACTGGTGACGGCCACGCCGCTCCCGACCGCCACGCTCCTGGCGCAGGCTCCTGAGATTGTGACCACGCCGCCGCCCCTGCTGGATGTTCCCAATACGATCACCTTCCTGCTGCTCGGCTCCGATTTGCGCCTCGGCTCGTCGTACCGCACCGATACGCTGGTGATTGCGATTGTCCGCCCGCACGAGGGCCAGGTGGCGCTGGTCTCTATTCCGCGCGATTTGTGGGTGAATATTCCCGGGGTTGGAATGAACCGCATCAACACCGCCTACCAGAGCGGGGAGATTTACCGCTATCCCGGCGGCGGGCCCGGCCTGCTCAAAGATACCATCCGCGACAATTTTGGACTGCAAATTGACCATACCGTCATGGTCGATTTCGACGGCTTTCGCCGCATTGTGGATACCCTGGGCGGAATCGATGTGCCGGTCGCCTGTTCTTACACCGATTGGCGGCTGCTTGACCCATCCTATAACCCTTACAACGAAAATAACTGGGCGCTGTTCACCACCGGGCAGGGATTGATACACATGGACGGCGATTATGCCTTGTGGTATGCCCGCTCCCGCTCCAAATCGAACGACTTCGACCGCGGCCGCCGCCAGCAGGAAGTCCTGCGCGCCATCTACGGCCAGGCCCTGCGCACCGATACCGTTTCGCGCATCCCGCAGTTGTATACCGACCTGAGTTCCAGCCTCAAAACCGACCTGATCCTGGGCGACATCCTGCAACTCGCCCCCCTGGCCCTGCACCTGACCAACGCCGACATCCGCAGTTACTACATCGCCGGCGGCTTAGTGACCGCCTGGATTACCCCCGGCGGGGCCTACGTCCTGCTGCCCAACACGGCGCTGATACAGGACATGCTCCAGCAGGCCATGTCACCCTCCCCTCGCCAGCAGGAGCGCCAGGCATTGCGAGTCGAAGTCCGCAACGGCAGCCCCTTCGACGGCTGGGATGCGCTGGCTGCCGAACGGTTGAACTACGCCGGGTACGAGACCGTTTTCAGCGCTTCTGACCACCGTTCGTATGCCCAAACCCTGCTCTACGACCTGACTCCCGACCAGGACCGGGCGCGTTCCACCAGCCTGCTGGCCGTGCTTGGGCTGCCCGATTCGGCCCTGGTTGCGGTGCCGTCTCCCGGCGCCCAGGCCGCCTACGTCCTGATTATCGGGAGCGATTACGACCCGTGTTTCACGCCGCAGGAACTGACGCCGTGAGCGCGTTTTGCCAGCAGCAGTACCGATAGGGAAAGCAGCATCTCGAAAACGACATTAG
>DAOTZM010000225.1:0-26010 GCA_034434035.1 Anaerolineales bacterium | reverse complement strand
TCTCCCAAAGGGAGAAGGGCTGGGGATGAGGGACATCCCCGTGCTAAAACTTTTATCATTTCAGGAGACTCTTATGAAACACATTTCTTTCCTTCTCATCATTTTTGCGCTTGTGCTTTCTGCCTGCGCGCCTCCATCCCCTCTCCCGTCGGGAGAGGGACAGGGTGAGGGCCAATTCGACCTCAACGACTGGGACAGCGTTCTCGCCGCCGCGCGCGGACAGACCGTCAACTGGTATATCTGGGGCGGCTCAGACAGCATTAATGCCTTTGTGGACAATTTCTATGGCAAGGCATTGAAAGAACGCTATGGCATTACCCTGAACCGCGTCCCGGTGGCCGATACGGTGGATGCTGTCAACCAGGTATTGAGCGAAAAACAAGCCGGAACTGATCCTGGTGCAGTGGATCTGATCTGGATTAACGGCGAGAACTTTTTCACGCTCAAACAGGCCAACTTGCTCTACCCGGATTGGGCGCAGAAAATCCCCAACGCCAAGCTGGTCAACTGGGATAATCCCGCCATCAATCTCGATTTTGGCACGCCAGTAGACAACATGGAAAGCCCCTGGTCATCGGCGCAATTCCAGTTTGTCTACGACTCGGCCCGTCTGAACGCCGACCAACTGCCGCACTCCTACGCTGACCTGAAAACCTGGGCCTGCGCGCATCCCGGCCGCTTTACCTACATCGCTCCCGGCCCCGGCGGATTTTTGGGCACGCGCTTTGTCAAAGGCGCCTTGTACGAACTCAGCGGTGGGGCAGAACAATGGCAGAAGTTCGACCAGGCCGCCTGGGATAAGTACTCCCCCGCGCTCTGGAATTATCTGAACGAACTGGAACCCTGCCTGTGGCGCAACGGCGAAACCTATCCCAAGGATGAAGCCGAATTGAAAAGCCTGCTGGCCAACAAGGAAGTGGATTTCAGCATGACCAACGACATCACCGGCGCGGGCACCGGGATTGCCAACGGGCTGCTGCCCAAGACCGCGCGCGCCTTCGTCTTTGACAAGTACATGATTGGCGATTTTAACTACGTTGCCATTCCGGCCAATGCCCCGCACAAAGCAGCCGCGCTGGTGCTGGCAAACTTGCTGCTTGAACCGGAGTTCCAGGCCGCGCAAATCCTTCCGGAGAACGGTTTTGGCCTGGGTTATGCCATCGATGTCAACCGCGTCACGGATGCCGCCGCCAAGACGGCGCTTGAGCAGGCTGCCACCAAACTGGGCGACTCGGCCACGCCGGCTTCCGAACTGGCTAAGTCCCTGGTGGGTGATACTGCCGCCGAATACCAGAACCTGGTGGAACAGGGTTGGCTGGCAAATGTGGTGCAAAAATAGTAATCAGTGAGCAGTTGGTAGTAATCAGTGGTTGTGCCGTGAAGTTGGCCAGCCACTGATTACTGACCACTAAAAACGGCCTTATGCGCGATAAACTGATTTTCTCTCCCTGGCTTTCACTCGCTCCTGCACTGATCATTGTCTCGGTCTTGCTGGGAGTCAGTCTTGTTTATGGTGCGGCGCAAAGCCTGGGGTTGATGTCCGTCATCGGACAGGACACACTCAGCCTGGATGCCTATCGCAACCTTTTTACCGGACAAGGAATGGCTGGGCGCGAGTTTTGGGGATCGCTGGCGTTTTCATTATGGGTCAGTATCGCATCCACATTGATTTCATCCGCGTTGGCGCTATTGGTTGCGGTCTGGCTCTCTGAGCGGCGCGGTACCGGTGGAGCGGAAAATCTCGCCTTGAACTGGAACCTGGCTTTTCCCCACCTGGTCTGGTCTGTGGCGCTCCTGCTTTTTCTATCCCAAAGCGGATTGCTGGCGCGTTGGGCGGCGACTGCCGGCATCATTCAAACTCCGGCAGATTTTCCTGTGTTGGTGCGTGACCGGTATGGCATTGGCATTATCCTGCACTATGTCAGCAAGGAAATTCCTTTTTTGGCGCTGATCGTTTTGGCCGTGCTGCGCGCCCAGCCTGCCGGGTATGACCTGGTGGCTGAAAACCTGGGAGCCAGCCGCTGGCAGCGCATCCGCCATGTCACCCTGCCACAGGCTTCCCCGGCCCTGCTTTCGGGAGCCTTGCTGGTATTTGCCTTCATTTTCAGCAGTTATGAAGTCCCTGCGCTCCTGGGTGTGGGGTATCCACGCATGCTGCCCGTGCTGGCTCTGCGCTTTTTTAATGATCCCGATTTGCGCTCCCGCGCCGACGGCATGGCCATCAGCCTGGTGATTACGGTCATCACGCTCTTGGTGGCGTGGGTTAGCATCCGAAGGGGAGAACAACATGCCGGACAATGACAAACGGTACACGGAAAACGCGGAAAACACGGAAAAACACGGAAAACAAAAGCGAAAAATCCGTGCAATTCCGTTGCTTCCGTGTTTTCCGTGTACGAATTACTTTTTCCGCCTCCTCCTCTACCCCCTCCTCGCCGCCCCCCTCGGCGTGTTTGTCATCTATGCTTTTTCGACACGCTGGTTTTTCCCCGCGCCCCTGCCGGCGGAATGGACAGGCGCCGCTTTTTTCCGCACCCTGTCCGATATGCGTGTCCTGACCGGCTTGCGCGACAGCCTGGGCATTGCAACGATTGTCAGTCTGCTTTCATTGGCGCTTGGGTTTCCGGCAGCGCGTGTGCTGGGATTGCGTCAGTTTCGCGGACGGCAAATTGCCTGGCTGGTGCTGTTCCTGCCCACCGTTGTCCCGCCGCTCGCCATTGGCATGGGGCTGAACATCCTGTTCCTGCAAATTGGGCTGGCGGGCACGCTGCCCGGCGTGGTGCTGGCGCATCTCATCCCCACCCTGCCCTATGTCGTTTTTACACTGGCCGGCGCGTATGCCCGTTACGATGAAAACTATGAGTACCAATCCCTGGTATTGGGCGCAAGCCCGCTCAACACTTTTGTGACCGTCACCCTGCCGCTGATTGCTCCCAGCCTGGTGGTGGCTGCCTTGTTCGCCTTTCTCATCTCGTGGAGCCAGTACCTGCTGACCCTGCTGATTGGCTCCGGGCGCGTCATCACCCTGCCCGTGCTGTTATTTTCCGCCGCTTCGGGCGGCAACCCCGTCACTATTGCCGCGCTGGCGCTGGTTTTCCTGGCTCCGCCGGTGCTGGTCATCGCAGCCACCATCCGCGCGCCGCGAGATTTATCTCATAACCTGTAGGGCGGCAGCGCGAGGCATCGTCCCCGCAGGGGGAATCCCGCAACCCCAAAGGCGACATGAATGTCGCGGTACAGCCACTATGACCCAAGTAAACCTGCTCAATCTCACCAAGCGCTACTCCAACCAACCTGCCCCTGTGCTGAAAAGCTTCTCCCTCTTTGTGGAAAATGGGGAATTGGTGGCACTTTTGGGGCCGTCCGGTTCCGGGAAATCCACCCTGCTCAAACTGATTACCGGAATCGAGCGCCCCGACACAGGGGATGTGCAATTTGACGGTGTTTCCATCCTGACGCTTCCACCGAACAAACGCGGGGCAGTGTTCATGTTCCAGAAATCGTACCTGTTCCCGTTTTTGAGCGTGGCAGAGAATATCGGATTCGGGCTAAAGGTGCAGGGCGCACCGGCAGAAACCATCCGTACAGAAGTTGCCCGTATGCTGGAATTGATTGGCTTACCGGGCATCGAAAAGCGCAAACCCGCTCAACTTTCAGGCGGGGAGCAGCAGCGGGTGGCGCTGGCGCGGGCTTTGGTCACGCGCCCCAAACTGCTCCTGCTCGACGAACCGCTCAGCAGCCTGGATACCGAAGTGCGCCTGAACTTGCAGGAAGCCATTCGGGGCATTCAGCGCGAATTGGGGATTACCACCATCCTGGTGACGCATGACCTGGGCGAAGCGATGGCAATGAGTGACCGTATGGCGCTTTTGTTGAACGGTGATATTGTCGCAGTGGGCAAACCAGAAGCGCTGTTCCACCGCCCACCCAGTTTGGCGGCAGCCCAGTTTATGGGCGTATCCACTTTCTTAAACGGGAGCAAGGCAGCGGGGAGTCTGGTCACGCCCTGGGGCGCGCTGAAAATCCCTTGCGCGGAATCCAGCCCCAGCGTCACCTATGCCATTCGTCCCGAACATATCCGCCTTGAATGTGAAGCCGGGGAGAATGCCCTGGCCGGACGAGTAACGGATTGCGTATTTCGTGGAGAGTATATCGAGTACCAGGTGGCAATGGGTGAAATGATTGTCCGCGCGCGTATGCCCATGCCAGCTCCGATGTTCCCACACGGTGAGCAGGTTTTTGTACGCCTGCCGCAAGAACATCTATTTGAAGTGAATTGATTTTTTGATGAAAGCAACCACATGGGGTAAGAACAAGAATCCAAACAGCAAGACATTCAACCCCAATTCAAACCAAAAAAATTCCTGGCTATAGTGCGCCTTGTCCCAATAGCTGACAGGGCTGTGGAAGCGAGTGTACCAGTCAAAGGGGAAGAAGAGCACGGGACCGTCGTTGTAGTGGGTCAGGATGTCAATGATGGAGTGAACCATGCACCCGAAAACGAAAGACAGCCACCAGTGTCCGCGTGAGCCGGCTTTGTCCACGAAGCGCCAGAGCAGAACGGCGTAAATGGCGAGTATCGTTGGAGAATGTTGGATGTTGTGCGCGGCAATCCACCAGGGGTTGTTGAAATATGAGTGGTGAATAACATTCTCCATCACGCCGCTGGTATCCTGCTGAAGGATAAAGCGATAATACGCCAGCGTTCCCCATGACAACAAACCAAAGGGAATATCTGGCGTGACTGACCCCCACAGAAAAGCGGATTTGGCGAGTTTGAACTTTGCGCCAAATTTCTTTTCAATGGCGGCATTGATGACGAGATGAGTGGGCAGCGTATTCAAAGGCTTTTCAATACTTCCAATAACTCATCCACAGTCGGTCTATCGGTTGGGTCGTGGCTGGGATGGACGAGACGCAGGATGCCGTTTTTGTCCACAATGAAATCGCCGCCGAGTTGGGAGGTGTCGTCCCCGTGCGAATCGTAGAACTCACCATGTTGGAACCAGCGTTTGATATAAAGCCACACCACGCGCGGATGCCATGAGCGCAGGCGCGAGCGCTCGAGGCCGTAGGCCTGGTAGACGGAGCGGTCACGGTCGAGCAGGACGGTGAAGGTGGCGCAGACTTCGTTCATCCACTGTTGCAGGGCGGGCAGCGTGCCAAAGGAGATGATGAAGACGCGGGTATTAAGTTCAGCAAATTCGTTTTGGCGCGCGCACAACTGTGCGGCATGTTCGCGGCAAGGTATTCAGCCCAGATGACGTAAGAAGACAAGCAGGGCGTTTCCGCTTTTAAGGACTTCGCTCAGGGTGATTTGTTCGCCACTCGTGGAAATTAGGGTGAAATCGGGAGCAGGGGTATTATTTTTCATTTTTCCAACCTTTTCCATGCCCAGTAGAGTCGCTGAAGTGTGGTAAATACGACCATCGCGCCAAACAGGGAGAATAAGAAGGTGGTCTGATTTGCCCATAACAAAAAGGCGCAATATGCCAGAATGGTTTCGGTTGCGCCCACAAGCCCTGAAGGCATAACGATGGATGTCATTCCACTCGGCGCTGCCGGGTCACCTATGTATTGTGTGCTGCGTTTCTCCAGTATGGCAGCAAGGTACATCCAGGAAGCGCCATTGACATAGAATGCGCCCAGCATAAACGCCAGCGCCAGATAGCGATCCGGGCTGGGTGCGCCCAGGACGACTGCGATTGGCAGGGCAGCATATACAATAAAGTCAAGAATAATGTCAAGGTAGCCGCCAAAATCGCTTTGCTTGCAATGGAGGCGGGCGATCAAGCCATCCAGACCATCCAATGCGCGGCTCAATAACCAGGCCCCCAAGGCCCAGCCATAAAGCTGCCTCATGGCAAGATATGCAGACAGGAGGCCAACGGCAAAGGCGGCCAGTGAAATTGAATTGGGAGAAACTCCTGCCAGGGGGGCCGCCAGGGGTTCTCCTATACGGTCTTTGGCACGGCGCAGGGATGAGTCAAACATTTATTTTTTCTCGTCTTTCCAGGCGAGGCGACTTCGAGAGTGTTGCGTCCAATTTAGGTACGGTTGGGAATAGCGGATGGCATCGCGCGCGCCTTTGATGCCAAGTTCAAGCAGCGACATGTTGCCAAAGAAATGTTGTCGGTATTCGCCATCGCCCATGAACCCATCGTGTGAGTTGAAAAGCGACAGGCGAAATTTATTTTTGGGCAAGTGACTCTTTCCGTCGAGAACAGCCTGGAATGGTTTGGGGAGCCATTGGAATGACGCGAACAAAGCGCGGGATTCGGCGACGACTCGGTCCACATCGGTTTCATCGTCGGGGTTGACCCGCTCGAACAGCGCATCTATCTTTTCCTGGATTTCAAAGAAACGGTTGAACCCGCCGCCCGCGAGACGGTTATCTTTTAACAATGAAAGATATTCGCCGCGATCCTTGGAGCGCATACGCGTGATGCTCAACATCAGGTATTCGAGGTAAGCCCCCAGGAGCCATTGCACCGAATACACCCGCCATAATTTGTAGTTCGACCATGACTTGATGGAGTTGGCGACCAGCCGGTCGTGCATGGCAACATAATCCAGGGTGAGTTTTTCGAGCGGCTGGAAACTTTCAGCAGAGTAATCACCAGTTTGCCTGGCTTTGAGCAGTAAATCGGCGATAACCATGACGCTGATATGCGTCACATATAAACCTTTGGAATAGAGCGGGTCAATGAAACCTGCCGCGTGACCGAGCAGGGCGAAACGGTCGCCGACCACGTGATGTGATGAGAATTGCAGGCGTTCGGCGCGCACCCAGCCGCGCACGGCCTTGGCGTTCTGGAGCTGTTCCTTCATCTTGGGGAATTGCTCCAGGAAGGCATAAAACTCGGCTTCGGGACTCAAGTCAGGACGGGCGGGGTGAATGCGCGGGTCGAGCTGCAAACCCACACTGCACAGAGGATTGGTCGAATCGGCGTGGTTGTTAAATGGGATAATCCACAGCCAGCCGCCTTTGAAGGTGTGGTGCAATGTCCCTTCCGACCAGCGAAACGGGACATCAAATTCTTTCGGCGAGGCGCTGACATCGTTGTAGCACGGCACATCAATCATGTGCGTAAAAATGGAGCGGGTGTGAGTCTGCAAATCGTGATGACGCCAGCCAAGCTTGTCGGCAACCAGGGAGCGGAAGCCGCCCGCATCCACCAGATATTCGGCCTGGTAGGCTTGTCCGTTTTTGGTGGTAATGGTCACGCCGTTGGATTGGATGTCCACATCGGCAACGAGTGTATTTTGCAAAATGGTGGCGCCGTAGGATATGGCAATCGATGTCAGGAAGTAATCCGTATCCTGGCGATAAAGGTGCATTTCGTGACCGTAAGGTTCTTTGGGGATGATGGCTTGCAGGCTGTGACGCAGGTTTTGCGGCTGACCGGGAACGTGATGCACGAAGGCGAAATGACGCTTGACCCCGTGCGAGAAGCCTGCATACTTGAAGTAGTTCTCCGAACTGAAATACGCCAATTCTGGCACGTCATAAAATTCCGCCAGGGCGCGCATCATTTCGGACGTTTCCAGGATCATCGATTCGCCTACGGCAAACTTTGGGTGTGTACCGCCTTCAAAGACAATCACAGATAAACCCTGGCGGGCTAATATGCTCGCCAGGGTCGAACCGCCGATGCCAGAGCCGATGATGGCAACATCGTATATCTTTTGGGTATTATTCATAAACTTACGCTTCCAAGGCTGCTTTCAATAACCCATCTACCTTGGCTTTGATCGCAGGGGCTGGAACAGCACCAACGATACGATCGTTGACTTGCCCCTTGACGATGAATAATAGCGTGGGGATGCCCTGTACGCCATACTTCATCGCCCATTCGGGGTTGTCGTCTGTGTTGACCTTGGCGACGACTACTTTTTCACCATACTCACCGGCAAGTTTTTCCAGTACCGGGGTGATCATCTTGCAAGGGCCACACCAGGGTGCCCAAAAATCCACAACCACCGGCGTGGTGGATTTCAAAACTTTGCTCTCAAATTCAGCGTCAGTAACATGAATCGGTTGAGACATTTTTCTACTCCTGTTTAGTGCGGAAAAATCTTTTCACCTGCGCGGATGGCAACCTTTAGGCGATTTTCAGCGGGGGTGATCGGGCAAGACCATTGCTCGTTGTAGGCGCAGTAGGGGTTGTATGCCTGGTTGAAATCCACCAGGAATTTTCCACTGGACAATTTTTGCGGTTCCAGGTAACGCCCGGCCGGGTAGGTTTCGCTTCCGGCCAAAGAATCAGCAAAGGGCAGGAAAAAGCCATGTTGCCCTGAATAAATCGTCAGTTCAGCGGGCTGCCCATCCACCGTAAACTTGAATTTGCCATAACGGCGATAGGTTTGGGGGCGTCCACTGGTGGTCTGGATGCTGATCGTGTCCTGTGTCGTAAAAACTTCGACTTCCGCTTCCAGCCGCAGTGCAGCATTCTCGGGAAAATAGATGAGACCCTTGAAGGCGTGTCTCTGCGCCGGGGTGAGTGGACTTTGCTGGTGGCTGGCGAAAAAGCGGTCTTTTTCAAGGCGGGCGGCCTGCAATTTGGACACAATTTATCTCCTTCAATTAATTAGAAGTCGCTGCGGCTTGTTTTCTTACTTTCAAAATTTGCCTGCTCAACTTCTTTGCCAGTGCAGTTGGCTGGAAAGAGATTAATTGGGGGTAAAAATATGGGTGGCGATTATGCCCATGTCTTCGTAGGTTTCTTCGCTTTTGGTATGCGCCATGCCGGGCAGGTTGCCTGCCAGGTTGTGAAAGGCTTCCGTCATCAGGATATATTCACGAGATGGCACATTGTTCTTGAGCAGGCGGTGAATGGCAATCACATCTTCGCCAGCCAGTTCTTCAAACTGGCGAATTTTTCTGAAAATGGCTTCGCCGAAATGTAAAAGCACTTTCAGGCGCAAATCATGGACACGCTGGCAGGCATTACAGCCGCACTCGGCGCGTTCTTCGGTCAGGGTTTTGGCGCGCTTATAAAAGGCGTTGAAAAAACCTTGTACCTGTTTGGCTACATCGCGGGCGGCTTTTGCCATTTCTTTTTCGCTGAATTCTGCATAGAGAAAGAGCGCATCGCCTTCGAGTTTGTTGAGCGTGAGCGGGTGTTTGGCTTTATCAATCACGGCTTCAAGCAAATCGAAAACGATTTCTTCGGCGTGGATGGCGCTCATCTTTTGGGTGCGGATGAAATGGGTGTAGCCGCTGATGTCCACCAGCACAAGAGCAACTTTTTTTGCTTGCATAGAAAATTCCTTTATTTTAAGAATACGTGAGTTGTTTCTTTTCTTACCTGTTCAGTTTCTCTGCCTGATACTCAATAAAGTGGATGCGCTTGATACGGTTGAAACCAGGTAGGGAACCAGCACCGTCAGGGCGGCTTTCAGCCAGCGATCTATGTTCATTTCACCGCGCAGGATGGCGTCACCGTGATTGATGGCAATCAGAATGGCTCCCACCACCAGGGCGGTCAGAATGGCGCGTTTGACGGTTGGTTTGGTAAAACATAAGGACAGGAAGTCGGTCATTGGTTTATCTCCAAATGTGCCGCGGCAGCTACATCTGCCAGCCAAAGCAGTTCGCCATTGGCGGGCTGGATGCGCGCCGCCGGAAGTGAATCGCCCCCGCGCTGGATTTCTGCCAGCCGAGCGGCTTTGCCTGCCCCGCTAACGAGAAAAATCACCCGGCGGGCGGCGTTGAACACCCCAAAGGTGAGAGTCACCCGCGAAACGAGGGGCGGCGGCGGGGTGGTATGTTCCGCCGCAACTGCCCAGCGGACGGATTCGGCCAGGGCGGGGGAATCGGGAAAGAGCGAGGCGGTGTGTCCATCATCCCCGATGCCCAGGAGAACCAGGTCAAAGCGCGGAGAATTGCCAAAGAAGGTGCGCAGCTCTTGTTCGTATACTTCGGCAGCCTGCGCCGGGGGCAGTTCACCTTGGATACGGTGGATGTTTTCGGGGGGGATGGTGATGCGACTGAGCAGACTTTCGGCGGTCATGCGGTAGTTGCTATCGGGGTGATCAGGCAGAACGCAACGCTCGTCGCCCCAAAAAAGGTGAATGTTCTGCCAGGAAATCTCAGCTTCTGCCAGGCGCTCGTACAGCGCGCGCGGGGTGCTGCCGCCAGAAAGGGCCACGCTGAAATAGCCGCGCGCCTGAACGGATTGGGCGGCGCTTTGGATGAACAGGTCGGCGGCGCGCTCAACCAGGGCTGGGGGTGTGGAAAAGGTTTCAATGTGCATGGGTTTCCTTTTGCAAAATGGTAAGAATAGTGGTCATGATTGCATCTATAGTTAAAACTAATCTGAATTACGGAAAGGGCATCTGATGGACGAACATTCACAAATCATTCAGGAATTGCTTGAAAAAGAAACGCTGACGCCGCAGGAAGTGGTGGATGGTGTGGTGGCTTGCTTCTTTGCCACCAACCATGCTTTTGTGGAGCGCCGTTTGGGGAACCCTGCTAATGTAGATGATGCGCTGGCTCAATTAATTACCCAGGTTTTCAAAGAAAACGAAGTTGACCCGGCCAACCCCAACCTGCACCTGCTCAAACAGGCCGTGCAAACGCTGGATGAGCAAAGCGGCTTTGAGTCGGATCCAGATTTGCTCACCAAACATCGGAACATTATCGAGGCAATGTTTGAGCGAGTTAAAGGATGACCAACCTTGCAAAGCAGTACAACTACGATGCTTTTGTGCCTGAAAAATTTGCGCAATGGCTCAGTTTCGATGCCAGCCCTAAAACGGGAACAATTGCGCCGGATTTCCCGCTCTGGCAATTGGATGAAACCGAAACGCGCCTGGCAGATATCCTGAAGCAGCGCGCCTATACCATCGCGGAGTTTGGCAGTTTTACCTGACCGTATTGCGGGCTGGCGGCGCCAGCCATGAATGCGCTTGCCGATAAATTTGCGGCGCAGGATGTCGGCTCGATTTTCATCTACACCCACGAAGCGCACCCCGGCGAAAATGTGCCACACCTGACTTCGATGGCGCAGAAATTTCGTCATGCGCGCCTGTTGCGCGATGAATTGGGCGTTACCCGCCCAATTTTGGTGGACGCGCTCGAAGGGGACTGTCACCGCGCTTACGGTTCTATGCCCAACATGACCTGGATTTTTGCCCGCTCCGGGCTGATTTTGTATAAATCGGACTGGTCGGATGCTCACAGCGTGGAGAACGCCATCGAATACTTTGTCCAAATCCCGGCGCGGCGCAAAGCCGGGGAGCGGTTGGCCGGCTTTCGGGTGGAGCGGCTGGATTATCGCAACCAGGAGCGGGATTTATTCTACAAGCGGCTGGAACGCAACGGGCAAAAGGCGCTGGATGAGTTCAAGAAAGCCTTTCCGAATGGGTAGTTTCGCGTTTTCGCACCAACCGGTACATGACGATGCTGAAAGCGAACATCACGGCGGAAATCAACAATGAAACGGGATCAAGCGAAATCCCCTCGGCGGCAAAATCGCCCTGGATGGAGGCCCCCAACATGCCAAAAGAGATTGCGCCAGGAATACTGCCCAAAACAGTGGCCAGCATGAACCAGCGCACATCAATATTTAGGAAACCCGAAAAATAACTGACCAGGTCATACGGCAGGAAAAGAAAGCGCAAAATCATGGCGGTCTGGAAACTTGCGCGGCGCAGGCGGTCGGCATAGTGGCCGACCGTTTTGTTTTGCTCGATATTGGTCAGGAAACTGCTGCCGAAAAAACGCCCAATCAGGTAAGCCACCAGGGTGGAAAGATTGCTGGCAGCCAGGGCGTAGGCAATGCCCTGAACGGGGCCATACAGGTAAGTGGCGGTCATCGTCATCAGGGTCGCGGGGAACAGGAAGACCGGGCGAATCATGTAAACCAGAATGTAGAGCGGAAAACCATACGGGCTTTCCGAGACAAACCGAACCAATGTCTGCATTGTTTGCATGGGTGTCAGGCCGTTGGCAGTGGTGTACCCCACGCACGAATAACCACCCAAAGAATAAGGCTACGGCTAGAACCATTACGATGACCAATGCCACAGTAATCAACACAACCAGATTGCCAACGCTGGCAATTTGAGCGACCCGGCTGGCTTCGATAGCTGCCTGGGCTTGCCTGGCAGTTGCGTAAGACTGGGAGATGGACGCAAAGCCAAAAATCAGAGCCAGGATGAGAACGCTAAGTATCAAAAATCTATTCAACTCTACCTCCTAATTTCACGTTCCCGCCGTTTCTGACTGAGGCATTTCCCCGCCCATTTCGCTTTCGGGCTGATCATCATGCAGGCTAAGTTTGCCGGGGCGAATATGGGAATCAATATAAATGATTCCAAATCTCTCTGGCGAATACGGATCAAACGGCCCTTTTCTCCCACGCGAAAGGAGCGCAACAAGCCCTGATTGACCCATTCGAGGACCAGTCTGGTGCTTGTTCCTAAAATGATGGACACTTCAGCAACTGTGAAAAAGTGAAGTGCTGGATTCAGTTCCGGGAACAACTTGGATTGGGGATACTTCTTGTTTGCTCTTTCCATGAGAAAAACCTCCTGAGTAAATTTGGGAAACAAAAAAAGCCCGCTGGCGGCATCGCCAGCGGGCTGAAATTAGTGCTTGAAAGCAAAAACCCTGGGATGACGCAAGTATTCCAGGGTTTTTGTCCACCCGAATTTACTTCGAGCGGCCCCGACGGGATTCGAACCCGCGATCTCGGCCTTGACAGGGCCGCATGTTCAACCGCTACACCACGGGACCAGTTGCTCGTTTTCATTTTTCGAGCGGGCAATAGTTTATCATGTAGTCAGATGAGCGTCAAGGCTCTGATTCTGGGATTCTGGGCGCGGAAGTCATCATCATGGGCGATGACTCGGCTTACCGTGGCGGAGCAATGATGTCCCTGCAGATGTGGCGCGAGTTGGCGGCGTGGAATATACCGATCGGGAAAGGAAGGCTATCAGCGAAACGGCAAGGTAGAGCAATCCTGACATCATCGGTGTCGGGAAACCGGCTGGCAGAACTGCAAAGCGGCAGGCGGCGAGGACGTTTGGACGGCCTGGTAGTACCCACCCTCGGCGCAAGAACGGCACAGGGTCAGCCCATCACGCCGGATTTCGCGCTCGTTCATGATTTCCTCGCCGCACAGGCCGCAGTTGACGCGCATGCCGGGGCGCGAGATGATGGCCTGGATGGGGGTAACGAGTTGCACTTCGTTGACAGTGAACATCTCCTTATCAGGCATAACCTGGTAGGAAGTCATCTGCGCGATGTAATGCTGATGCGTATCGGGAGCGCAGGCGCATGCCTTTTCGCGCACATCCAGCGCCGGAGCGACACGGATTGCCTGGCCCTTTACAGTATCCACAAAGACGGCGGCGGTTTTGCCGTAATCTTCCACGCGCAAGGTGCGATGACCAACAGTGCAACCTGTGGCGGCGGTGATTCCATCAACGAAACAGCCATCGGTTTCCACAATGGTCAAAAGGCGTTTTTCAGGCGGCGGCGCGTCGAAGCCGAGCGTTTTCATGCCCAGCAAACCCAGCCGCACGCCGATGATTTGACGCGGGCAAAGGTGGGGGTGATGGCGGGCAGATTTTTCGAGAAGGGATTGGATATTCATGTTCAACCTCCGGTGATTCGGAGTTCAAAACTCCACCCGCATCATATCGCGCGCCAGGACAACCGGGCCGGGGAAGGTTTTGCGGGCCTCGGCAGCCGGGTCGCCCGTGAAAAACCTGCCGGTCGGGTAGTGAACCAGGTACAGGGCCTTCGCGCCCGCCTTTTGGGCCACCTCCCCGGCCTGGGCGGCTGGGGTATGTCCCTTGAACGGGCCGCTCGCCTCGTGCAACAGGATATCCACCCCTCGCGCCAGGCGGATGACGGCCGGACAGGGTTCGGTATCACAGGAATAAACCAGCGCCTTTTGACTGGCAGGAAATTCAAACCGCAGGGCAATATTGGGCAGGAAATGTCGAACCGGCGAGGCGAAAATACGAAATTCAGGCACATCAAGCAAAAGCGACATCTCTACCTGCGGGACGCGCTGGAAATCGACCGGGAAGAAATCCAGCCAATCCTGCCAGCCAAACAGCCCCATCATGGTCTCAGCGCGCTCGACCGTATATGATAATCCGTGAATCGTGAGCGGCGCTTTGCGCCCCAGCAGCCACATATCCATCAGAAAGAGCGGCAGGCCGCCGACATGGTCGGGATGGAAATGGGTGAGAATCAGGTCCGAAACAGCATGGAAATCCAACCCGGCGCGTTCCAGCCTGACGAGCGGGTTGGAGCCGCAATCGACCAGCACAACGCGACCATCTGCGCGCACGGCCAGGTGCGTGTTTTCGGCCTCCAGGGTCGGGATTGCGTTCGAGGCGCCGAGGATAATCAGTTCAGCCATGGCTCGACAGGCCGACAACCGTCAGGGGTGCAAATCAATGACCCGTCCCAATGCCGCTTCTAAAATGCGCGGGGTCAGGTTGGCTTCAATTAATCCCGCCAGGAGCAGGAGCGGAACACACACCGCAAGGAAGACTTTCAACACATCGGCCAGGGTGAAAATCATGGTTTCGCCAATCGATTTACCTTCCAGCGGCGTCACCAGGCGTACACCCATGTATAGGACGGATGCCGCAGCCAGGATGACCGATGGCAACTCCAGGATACCGTGCGGCAGGATGCCCGCCATAAAAACCATCAACGGAGAAAGTCCGACCAGTTTGGTGACAGCCAACACCCCGCCCACCAGCGAGAAATTCCCCAGGAACAGGAGCAGCCCCAAAACGCCGAAAGAGAAAATCCCGGCTGCCATCATCAACAGTTCGGCGCGGACGTTGTGCCAGAACAGAGTGGCAGAAGAATATCCGAAACCACCTTCATCAATCAACACGGCGCGAACGGCGCGCATGGCATCCTTCACCGTCTCCTCAGGCAGGGCAGTTGTGGCCGGAAGACTGGCATCGACATACCAATAAGCCAACGCCAGGACCAACACCCCCATCCCAAACGTCAGCCAGATGGCGGTTCGCATTTCGCGCAAGGCGCCCAGGACTTCCACGCGATACCAGCGCAAGATGCTGCCCAGGTCGAGCCATAGGGCGGCGGACAGGGAGTACGGTTCAGCCGCTTCGCCACGCGAACGCTTCCAAACGGAGCGCAGGTAATGAGACAGCGCCGCAGGCTCATCGGAGCCGGTAAATGCCCGCCGGAAGGTCCCCCACACCCAGGCCAGGTTGAGCATGTCGATTTCACGCCCCAGCAGGTTTTCGCGTTTGAAATGCGCCAGCCCCAGCCGAATCAGGAGGGCGCTCATAATCGAAACGCCAATCACCGCCCACCACAGCACATCGTTGGTTCCCCAAAACATGAGCGCGCTTTCGCCCTGAATGAGCAGGGCAACCGGGATAACGATGAACGAGGCCAGCAGGTTGGCAGCGCGCACCGAGGTCGATTGAGTCGAAATCACAATGGCTGCGCTCACCATCAAAACCGTCTGCGCAACCGTCAGCGCCAGGGTTTGGATGATAAAGTTCCAGGCCGGCCATTTGATGCCCTGCCACCACAGGCCGAACATGTAAATCGATATCCCAATGTAACTCACCGTGAGCGGCACAATCGTCCCGGCCAGGAGTTTGCCAATGTAGAGATGCCAATCTTCGAGCGGACTGGAGAGCAGCGGCTCGATGGTGCCGCGCTCTTTTTCGCCCACGAAGGCTTCCAACGCCACCACCAGCGAAACGGTCACCGGGAAGAAGCCCACCACCAGAATCAGGAAGGGCAGCAGTCGCTCGGCAATCAGGTCAGCGCCGAACTGGTTGACGTAGTTGATGGTATAGCGCGCGGCTGCATTCATCAGGTACGGGAAGAACAGGGTCAGGATAATCATCGGCAGCAAGATGCGCCAGTCGCGCATCTGGTCGATGAGTTCGCGTTTTGCCACCAGCCAGGCCAGGTCGAAGCGCTTCATGGCGCCCCCTCCGCCGCGCGCGCCATCGCCTTGAGATATAGCATTTCCAGCGTGCGCGGCGTTTCCTGCACCGAAACCACCTGCGAATTTTTTTCGATTAATTGCCGGATGATGAGCGGGTTCGCTGCACCGGGATTCTCCACCTGAAAGCGAATTTCACCTTCCCCGGCGTGGAGCAGGCGCGCTCCATCCGGCCACCGGAATTCTTCGGGTTGCCAGCCTCCTGAGAGTGTGACCTCGTATTCCGCCGGGCCAAGCAGGCGGCGGCGCAGTTCGTCCAGCGTGCCCTGAATGAGAATCTGCCCTTTGTAGATAATGGCAATCTGGTCGGCCAGCATCTCGGCTTCAACCAGGTTGTGGGTGCAGATGATGATGCTGCGCTGCGAGGAGCGTAACCGGGCGATTTCTTGCCGCACCAGTTGGGCGCTTTCCGGGTCCATGGCGGAGGTCGGCTCGTCGAGCAGCAGCACCGGCGGCTCGTGGATGAGCGCGCGCGCCAGGGCCAGTTTCTGCCTCATGCCTTTGGAATACTCGCCAGAGCGGCGATTGGCGGCAGAGGTCAGCCCAAAATACTCCAGCAGTTGGCCGGCGCGCTGTTTGCGGCGGGCCGGGCCCAGGTCGTAGACCTGCCCGAAGAAATCGAGGTACTCGTGGGCGGTCATGCGCCCATACAGGCCGTGCATCTCCGTCAGCACCCCGACCGAGGCGCGCACCTCACCGGGATGCTTAACCACGTCGAAGCCGGCCACCCTGGCCCAGCCGCGAGTCGGCGTCAGAACCGAAGTCAACATGCGGACGGTGGTGGTCTTGCCCGCGCCGTTTTGTCCCAATAACGCCAGCACCTGGCCGGGGCGGACGTTGAGCGTCACCCCTTCCACCGCCTTGAAACTGTCGAAATATTTGGTCAGGTCTTCACATTCAATCATAATGTCCGATGCTGGATATTCGATGTTCGACATTCGACGAATAAAGGATCTCGAATATCGAATTACGAATATCGAATTACGAATATCGAATTACGGTTTTGCGAATTTGTGCCGCCACAGCAGGGCCGCCGCCGCGCAGACCATCACAACCAGCATGAAGGTCTGGTTGGCATTGACCCCGGCGATTTGCGACGAATCGAGGCGCAGGAACTCGAGCAGGAATCGTCCCAGCGGGTAAGCGATGAGGTAGGCCAGGAAAACGTCGCCGGTTTTGAGCGTATCCCTGAAGCGCCGTCCCAGCCATAAAAGCAGGAACAGGTTGCCCAGGTTCCAGAGCGACTCGTACAGGAAGAGGGGATGGTAATATTCCACATCCATAAAAGCGGGCAGGCGGTGCTGCGGGTCGATGAAGAGTTTCCAGGGCAAATCGGTGGGCGCGCCGTACACTTCCTGGTTGAAGAAATTGCCCCAGCGCCCGATGGCCTGACCAAGCGCGAGGGAGGGCGCGGCAATATCAGCCCATTCGGCGAAACTCAACTTGCGCTTGCGGGTGAAGAAATAGAGCGCAACCGCCCCGCCAATGACACCGCCAGGGATGCCCAGCCCGCCCTTGCGCAGGTTAACCAGGTCAAATGGATGCGTCAGGTAATACATCGTATCGATTCCCTGCGCCACCAGCGAGGGTGAGGGGGTAAAGACGTGCCAGAGCCGCGCCCCAACGATGCCGCCAACCACCAGCCAAATGAGCAGGTCCCACACCACTTCGGGGTTATGGCCGCGCCGGGCCGCTTCGCGCGAGGCCAGCCAGCCACCGGCCAGCGCCCCGCCCATGATGATGACCCCGTAGTAATACAGGATGAACTCGAAACCAAACAGGAAAAGGTGGATGCCATCGAACTCGAAACCCATCTTCGCTGCTCCCTTATCGGCTGCGGTGCGCCTGCTTGCGCACCTTCCAGATACGCTGAAGGGCGGTGACGTTTGCCAGCACAGCCACAATCCAGACTGCAATCACAGGCTGGTTCAGCACCAACAGCGGCGCAATGACAAGGTAACGCTCCAGGCGGGTCAGGACACCGGTATTGGCATCAAACTTGAGCGAATCAGCGCGCGCCTTGACGTAAGACACCAGAACCGAACCGGCCGCGGCAAGATAGACCGCCATTGCAGAAAAATGGTCGTTGGTTTGCAAGAAATGGTAAAGCAAGCCACCCAGGATGAACAACTCGGAATAACGGTCGGTCACAGAATCGACGAATGCGCCAAACTCGCTGGCCTCGCCGCGCAGGCGCGCCATCGTGCCATCCAGGGCATCGAAGGGCGTGCAAACCAGGACAAACACGCCGCCCAGCACCATGTTTCCCTGGGCCAGGAACCAGGCCCCGGCCATGTTGCCAAGCAGCCCCAGCATGGTCATCATGTTGGGGGTCACGCCCAGCCGGTTCAGGAAGCCGCCGATGGGATCGAGGATGTCTTTGAACAGACCGCGCATGACATCGGTGAGTGTTTTCGGTTTGGTCGTTTGGGCAGTTTTTTCCATGCGAAACAAGAGTTCCTTTCTCTTAATTCTAACCCCGCCAGTTAAATGCGAGATTACAAACAGACTACAACTTATTCTTCTTCATCACCGCCCTCTTCACGGTCGAGCAACACTTCGCGCTCGCGCCCGCCGCCCTGCGAGGGGCCGACCACGCCCATCTCTTCCAACTGGTCGAGCAGGCGCGCGGCGCGCGGGTAGCCGATTTTCAGACGGCGCTGCAACAGGGAAGCGCTGGCGCGCTGGGTGGAGCGCACAATTTGAATAGCCTGCTCAACGAAGGCATCTTCGCCATCTTCGGGTTCGGTCAACAGGGTTTCCCAGGGCGGGGCATCGGTCTGGACCGGGGACATTTTCTGCCAGAAAGCAATGATACGCTCGATTTCCTGGTCGGTGACAATCGCGCCCTGAGCCCGGACGGGGTTGCCCACTTCGGGATTCAGGAACAGCAGGTCGCCGCGTCCGAGCAGGGATTCGGCGCCAGGGGTATCGAGGATGACCCGGCTGTCGATGCCGGATGCCACCGAAAACGCCAGCCGGGCCGGGAAGTTGGCCTTAATCAACCCGGTCACGACATCGGTACTGGGGCGTTGGGTGGCAACGACCAGGTGAATCCCGGTGGCGCGCGCCATCTGCGCCAGGCGGACGAGGTTGTGTTCGGTCTGGTCGGGGGCCGACATCATCAAGTCGGCCAATTCGTCGATGATGACGACGATGCGCGGGATGGGGCTTTTGGCTTTGCTGTTGTAGGCTGCCAGATCTCGAACATGCAGTCCTTCGAGCAGGCGGTAGCGATGTTCCATCTCGACCACCAGCCAGCGCAAGACGCCCAGAATGCGCTGTACGTCGGTTTCCACCTTGCCCAGCAGGTGCGGCAGCCCATTGAAGCGAATCAACTCGACCATTTTGGCGTCAACCATAACCAGGCGCATGTCTTCCGGCGCGTTGTTCATCGCCAGGCAGGCGGCAATCGAGGCAATCGCCACCGATTTACCAGAACCGGTCTGCCCGGCCACCAACATGTGCGGCATCCGTGAAAGGTCGGCGACCAGCGGCTGTCCGGAGACATCGCGCCCAAGCGCTATCGCCAACGGCGCGCCGGTTTTGTTGAAGGCATCGCTCTCCAGGATAGGACGCAGGCGGACAACGCTGGAGCGCTGGTTTGGCACTTCGATGCCAACGTAGGCGCGCCCGGGCACCGGGGCTTCGATGCGCAATCGCTCGGCGGAAAGCGCCAGGGCCAGGTCTTTTTCCAGGGCGGCAATCTGCGCCACGCGGACTTTCATCAATTGCGCTTCTTCTTCGCTGGCGGCGCCGGGCTTTTTGATGAACCCGGGCTGGATGGCAAACTGCGTAACGGTTGGGCCGATACGGAACCCCGTCACCTTGGCGGGGATTCCAAACTCGGAGAGTGTTTTCTCGATGAGTCCGGCGGTCTGGTTGATGTGGCGTTCGTCGGGGCGAGCGGCCTGCTCTCCAAAGAGCAGGTTGAGGGGCGGCAGACGCTCGCCGCGCCGCAGGGGGGCGGCAGGTTTTTCATCCTGCTTTTCGGGAACTTTGAAGTTCTTGCGAAACTGAGGCGGGAGGGGAATCTGCTTCTTTGGCGGTGAAACAGGTTTCGGCGCGGCCGGCTCCGGTTCCACGACCGGGTGAATCACCTCGCCGGGGATGGGTTGGAAGTCGTCGGGGGGAGTCTCCCCGGCAATCTCCCACAAACGTTTTTCGAGTTTGGGCAGCAGGTTGAAACCAAAGAACGAGGAGACAAGCAGGGTAAAGATGACCAGCGGGGCGCGCAGGAAGGCATTGCCAAAGAGATTGTTCAGCGCAATGCCCACAAATTCCGCCAGCGCCCAGCCGATATAGCCGCCGTCTTCACCCCTGGCGGCGCGCTCGATGGAAACGCCGCCCAAAATGGCAAACAGGGCCAGGGCGCTAAAGGCGGCAACTTCGAGCGCAATCACGCGCCCCCAGTGAATACGAACATCGCCTTCCACCCGCTTGCGCAGCAGGGATAAGCCCGCAATTGCTGAAGCAGCCACCACAAAGGCGCTGCCCCAGCCCAGCCACTTCCACAGGATATTGGCCCAGGGGGTCAGCAACAGGCCGCCGGTCAAATCAATCAGCGCCAGCAGGGTCATCAACGAAAAAGCAAGCAGGATGAAGCCCGCCACGTCAAAAGTGAAACGGCCAAAGTGAGATTGCGCGCGTTCCAGCCAGTCGAACCAATCGGCAGGGGGCGGCTGTTCGGCGCGATACTTATCCTGGTTGTAATCGGAGGAAGCGCGCTGGCGAGGCATCCGGTTTAGTTTCCGTCCAGTTTCAGGCTGAGGCCCAGCCGCTGGTGGGCGGGGTCGATGTGCAGGATACGGACGTTGACTTTCTGGCCGTCTTTATAAGCCTCCCGCACAGGAAGCGCGCCAAGCGACATTTCAGAGACATGAACCAGGCCTTCCAGGCCCTCTTCCAGCCGGGCAAAGATGCCATACGAGACGACGGTCGTAATGGTCGCTGGGACGATGTCATTGACGGCGTACCGGAGATGGACCGTTTCCCAGGGGTTCGGCTGGAGACGTTTCAGGCTGAGGGCAATCCGGCAGCGTTCGGGCAGGATGTCGATGACCTGCACCTCGACGCGCTGTCCCAACTGGACGACATGCGCCGGGTGGATGACCCGCCCCCACGAAAGTTCGGAAATGTGGATGAGTCCCTCCACCCCGCCCAGGTCGATGAACACGCCAAAATCAGTGATGTTGGTCACTTCGCCGCTGACAATTTCTCCCGGGCGCAGGTGGGAGAACAACTGGGCGCGGCGGCCAGCCCCGGCGCGGGCGGCGCGTTCCGAGAAGACCACCCGGCTTTCACCAGGAACGCACTCGATAACCTTCAGGCTGAGTTCCCTGCCAACGTAACCGGCCAGGAAGTTTTCTCGCTCCACATCGGTCTGGCAGGTCATATCCACCAGGTGCGAATAGGGAACAAAGCCCGAAAGATTGGCGCTCTCCACCAGCAATCCGCCCCGGTTGTAGCCCGATACCGTCAATGTGACGACCTGGTCTTGTTTGTAAACTGTTTCAGCATAAACCCAGTCCACCGCGGGAGATACGGGCGATGCGGCGGCTGATTCGGTCTCTGAGACCGCCTGGGGCTGGGGCGCAGGGTGGGGACGCAGGGCATCTTCCAATCCCAGCGCCTCCCCCCGGGGCCGCTGGAGAGAGGAAAAGCGTTCTTCATCAGAAAGGACAGATTCCCACCACCCCTCGTCGCGAGTCTCTTCTTGCACTTCAATACGGGTTTTGGTTGCGAATACCATTAATGCCTTTTTCAACCTCCTTCTGCGGAGTTTCTTTGGGATTCCATTTCAAGGATGGCCTTTGCCACCACTTCTACGGCGACGCGCTGTTTGCGATACAGGTCGGCCTCCGACATGGCAAGGCGGCTGGCAACTTCGCGCACCTTACGCCCCTCGATAAATTTCAGGTCGAGGATGTTGTACAAAATCCACTCGGTCGTGAAGCGGCGTTCACCTTCAGGGCGCACCTGCTCGACGGCTTTTTTCAGGATGGAACGCAGGGCGTTTGGCAGGTTGCCGTCGTATTCTTCCCGCGCGGTCTCTTGTACAATGCGCAAACTCATCAGCGGAGACTCGGTCAGTTTGGGGCCGCCCCAGTAGTGATTGAGGGCCTCGCGCACCCATTCGGCCACGTTCGGCGAGGGAGGAAAGTCCTCGGTCAGGGCGGTGGCTGCGTCGAAACGCCCCATCGCGCGAATGCGCTGAATCATTTCGACCTGGGGTTCCATCTCCTCGAGCGAGCGGAAGATGCGCTGCTGCAACTGCCGGTCTTCGAGCGCCAGCGCCGCCCGGTCTGCCAACAGCCACAGGGCGTGACGCTGGTCTGCTTCGAGGGCTTTCTGTCCCGGATTGCGCGCTACGCCCAGCAAGCCAATCACCGGCGGGTGCTGGTCGAAATCCATATCGCGGGTGCGGCGGGCGCGCAGGGGCAAAATCCAGTAATCGTTCCATAGGAATTCATCACGCCCAGTTTCTTCCTTGACCACTTCCAACGCCTGGGGCAGGCTGCCTTTTTCGATAAAAGGCCGCCCAGCGGTAATCAGCAGGGACAATTCCGCGCCATCGAGCGCCGCAATCATGGCGGAGGGCGATTGCATGTGGTCACGGACGGCAGCCAGGATGGCCTCCAGGAATTGGCGCAGGTCGCCCTGGGTGAGCAAGCGCTCTTCGATATTTTGCAGGAAACTCAATTCGACCTTGTCACCGCCAAAGAACATAGCGCGTTCCCAGAGTGGTGAAAGGACTGTAATGAGGTGCTCCATCAACAGGACGGTTGCCACAACCGCTACCGGAACGAAGGCATTGTACGTCATACCGAAATATTCACCGCCGCGCCTTACCAGGGTCAACACGGCCAGGGTCAGGGAAGCGGTCGCCGGCCCGCGCATAATCCACTTGAAAAGGCGGCTTTTGACCACCCGGTCGGGCCAGGAAACGCCGAAAAACGCCACCGCATAGGCCATCACGACAATCAAGATGCCAACGGCGACATTAATCACGGTAGAGATGCTCCAGAAAGCAACCGAATACTGCTCGGCGATGCTGGAGCCAAAGAGCAGGTAAGGGTAGGAGCCAAGCGCGGGCGCGGTTGCGCCCGCCATCAGGTAGAACATGCGGCGGCGGCCAGAGCGGGTCAACATTCGCCGATAAGCGCGAATGAAATTCAGGCCCGCTATAAGCATGGCGACCAGATAGTAGAGCGTGAAAACTTCAGCCCAAATTGTGCGGCTGAGATAAGGGGCCGCGCGGGCAGATTCGACCAATGGGCCAACCAGTTCGCCCATCATCAACATTCCCAGGAAGAGGGTCGAGACCAGGTACAACGCGCGCACCGCCAGCCGCCGCCGCCCGCGCGAGGGCCGTCCAGCCGTGACCAGGAGGGCGTCGGAAAGGTGGATGTAGGCGGCAGGCAGGAAGACAATTCCCAGCCATTGCAGGCGCAGAAACAGTTCGACCAGCTCGGGTGTTTCGACCGCGCTCTGGATGGCCTCGGCGGTGAAGATGACGACCACCGAGAGCAGGATAATGGCAAACGAACGCGCGACCCGGTCACGCAGGTTGAAGGTCAATGCATAGATAAGCAAAGAAAAAGCGGTGATGGCAATCCCCGCCGTGAGAATCTGGTTAAGTGTCTTTACCCCCGCCAGAAAACCATCCAACCAACCGCTAAGCATCTCGACCTTCCAAATAATGGGGTTCTAAAGCGAACGCGCAAAGAATAATGCTACATCCCTGGAGAAATAATACTGGTCATTATACCCGCAGAATTCAAATCCGAGTTTGTGAACCATGCGAATTGCGGGCGCATTTTTAGACTGCGCTTCAATAATGACGCGCCGCAAGTCGCGCTGGATTCCCCAGGTTTCTACGGCGGCAATCAATTTGCGCGCCAATCCCTGCCGCCGCATGGGACGCCCCACGACAATGTCAGTAATCCAAACGGCATGTGGCACGAATTCATCGGTAAAACGGATGTAAGCCACCGCCTCCATGCCATTCATGGCGCTGAACATGGGCCGGATATGCCAGCTGTCGGGCAATTCCTTCGCCGGGCGCGGGTGTTCGAGCCGAATGGTGCGCGGCAGCCGCACTTCGCGCAGAAGGGCATCCACCTGGCCGGGTTCGCGGTGCAAATCCAACTGCCAGACATAATTCGTTTCGATGGAGTGGTCTAAGGCTGCAAGCCGGGGCAAGTCTGTTGACACAGTGTTGCGAATTTCAAATTCGGCCATAATCGTTTAGGGGGAGGCAAGTACACGGAGTGGGATAATGCAGGGCGGGAGGGCTTCACCCAGGTTGTTGGTGGCGACAAGGCGAAGTTGGTAATCTCCGGGGGTCAGGGTGGCCGTATCCCAGATATTCAATTCAGCGTCTGTCTTATTTTCATTACTTGCGGCAATCGTCATCCATTCTTCACTGCCCACAGCAGCATATTCGTACTTGAAAAAACCCAGGTCGGGGAAGTTGACCGTAGCGCGCGGGGTTATTTTGCCCCTGACCTCAGCGCCTGGTTCAGGAAAGGTAAACACCAACCGGTCCGGGATACAGCCAATGCTGCCGGGCGGGGGCGCGGGAGGAGCGGTTGCGGCGCTAGAGGGGGCATCCGATTGCGAGAAGGCTCCTGCTGCCTGGGTTAAATTCAGCGTGGGGGTTAAGAGAAACGCAGAGGCGGGCAGGTAAGGCGCGACAAACGTGACCAGGCAAAATTGGGAAAGGCCAATCAGGATGACCAGGATGAGGAAGGACCCGGAAACCCGTACCCGCTGGAAAATCAGTTCCTTTTCCAGGCGAAAAACCGCCAACCGCCACTCTGACCAGGCGGAAAGCAGGACGCGCAATGAAATAACGGCCCCCACCCCCAAAATCAGGTAGATGACAGTCTCATATTCTGTGAAAAATCGGAGCAGGGCATCCACAACGCTACCAGGTCATTTGTCCCGAGGCGCGAGGGGCTGTTTTTGTAGAACGCCGCGAAGAATGGATTCTAGCTTTGGAACCATCACCTGGCCCGCCTCCAGCACCTCCTCGTGCGAAGTAGGGGTGTTGCCGTCCAGGTTGGCCTTATTGCTGATACCCGAAATACCCAGCACGCGGATTCCACCGTGCCGCGCGACAATCACTTCAGGAACAGTCGACATGCCGACCGCATCCGAACCAACCGCGCGCAGGAAGCGCAAATCGGCAGGGCCTTCGAAGGAGGGACCGCTCAAGCCGACATACACGCCTTCATGGAGTAAAATACCCCTTTCGCGGGCAGATTGGCGGGCAAGTTCCGATAAAGCCCGGTCATAAGCCTGGCTCATATCCGGGAAACGCACGCCCAGTTCGTCGAGATTGGGACCAACCAGGGGATTGAATCCCGTCATGCCAATCAGGTTCAGGTTATCGGTAATGAGCATCAAATCGCCGGGGGTGTAATCCGGGTTGATGGCTCCGGCGGCGTTGGTCACAATCAAAATCTCGATTCCCAGGCGTTGAAGGACGCGCACCGGGAATGTCACCTGGGACATGGAATACCCTTCATAAAAATGAACCCGACCCTGCATCACCAGCACGACCTGGCCTTCCAACTCGCCAATCACCAGGCGGCCAGCGTGTCCCCAAACGGTGGAGGTCGGCCAGTGCGGCAGGTCGTGATATGAGATGCAATCTGCGTTTTGCACTGAGTCGGCCAGCCCGCCCAACCCTGAACCAAGGATCATCGCTATTTTCGGCTGGTGATTGGTGCGGCTGCGAATCGCATCGGCCGCGGCATCCATTTGTTCAAGCGTCATAAAAGGCTCATTGTTCATTTGCTCATCAATTCCTGTCTTGGGGTATGCCGCCAAGATTGCAGTGCCTATGCCATCTTGGCGGGTAAATTAATTCCGCACAACGTTGATCTTGCTCAAAAATTACTTGTTCTAACGGAATTTGTGGTTTGCTATTTCCTGCCCGGACGTAAACGTCCGGGCTGTCACGCAGCGTCCGATCAATCGGACTTTTTAGCCCTGTTCACAGGGCGCTGCCGCCTGGCCCGGT
>DAOTZM010000224.1:0-6322 GCA_034434035.1 Anaerolineales bacterium | reverse complement strand
TTTTCAACCTGAACCATTATCGTATGCTGCGCCGCGCCAAAGGCGAACGGCGTCCAGCGCTCGGAGGTCAGCACGTTGATGCAGCCGCCGAAATCGACCCCGCTTTCGTTGGGACTCCACCACGCGCCCTGGGGGATGTCCACCACGCCGGGCAGAATGCGCGGGGTGACGCGGGCGGGAATGACCAGTTCGCCGCGCTCGTTCCAGACGCGCACCAGGTCGCCGTCGTGGATGTCGCGCTCGGCGGCGTCAATCGGGTTGATGAAGACCCGCTGGGGGAAGGCTTCGCCCAGCCAGTCGTTGTTGTCGTGGGTGGAGTGGACGCGATGCAGGGTGTGGTGGCCGAGGGCCTGGAGGGGAAAAACCGGCTTGTACGCGGATTTCGCGGATAAAGGCGGATTGGCACGGATTTCTTTTAAATTTTTTCCGTGAGAATCCGTGCTTTCCGTGTCGTCCGTGTACGGGTTTTCGAAAGGACTCTCCCACTCTTGAATATATTTCGGAATCGGGGGAATTTCGGCGGGGTTGTGGCGGTTGTAGAGTTGTTCGGAGAAGATTTCGATTTTTCCGGAGGGGGTTTTTAATGGGAAGTTTTCGGGGTCGCGGCGGAAATCTTCAAAGGCGATGGCGGGTTTGGTGACGGGATTGGAGTAAGCCCCGATATTCGAGAGTAGAAATTCGTCGAGAGTCGGCAAATCAGGAAAACGGGAAGACCGGAAAACCGATAAACAGTATTCCACCCAGGCTTTTTCGTCGCGGCCTTCGGTGTAGGCTTCGCCGATGCCGAGGCGGGCGGCAATTTCGGAGCAAATCTGGTAGTCGGATTTGCATTCGCCGGGCGGTTCGACGAGTTTGGGTTGCAATATCACTTCGTCGGAGTATTTCCAGCCGTCCTCCACGCCCCAGGTTTCGAATTGGGTGCAGGCGGGGAGAATAATATCGGCGAAGCGGGCGGTGGGGGTCAGGAAGTTATCCTGGACGATGAGAAATTCGACTTTGCTTTCGTCGCGCAGGATTTCGGCGGAGCGGTTGACGTTGGCGTGCTGGTTAATCAGGCAGTTGGTGGCGACGGCGTAGATTAACTTGATGTCGTTGTCGAGGCGGCTTGCGCCGGTAACACCCTCGGCGGAGGTCATGTCTTTTCCACGGAGGACGGCTTCGGTCCAGAGAAAGACGGGGATGGCCGCTTTAACGGGATTTTCTCCAGTTGGGAAAACGGTCCACATCCCGCCGCCATCCGGGGCTTGTAATCCCAATCCGCTGGCCCAGCCGCCGGGGATGCCAAAATTGCCGGTGATAGCCGAAAGCACCGCCCCGGCGCGGACCACCTGCTCCCCGTATGCCCGGCGCTGCATTCCGTAGCCCTGGTAGAGCACGGCGGGGGTCAGGGTGGCATATTCGCGGGCGATGCGGGCGATGGTGGCGGCGGGGACGGCGGTGATGGCGGCGGCCCATTCAGGGGTTTTGGGCGTGCCGTCGCGCGCGCCGAGCAGGTAGTCGCTGTAACTTTCGTCGGTTTCGTGACCGGGGGGCATGGTGGATGCGTCCCAGCCGAGGCAGTATTTGCGGATGAAGGTTTCGTTGAGCAGGCCTTCGGTGAGCAACACGTAAGCCATGGCGGTCATCATCGCCGCGTCTGTGCCGGGGCGGATGGGAATCCACTCGTCGGCCAGGGCGGCGGCGGAGAGCGAGTGGCGCGGGTCGATGCAGACGACGCGGGCGCCGTTTTGGCGGGCAAGTTTGATGAAGTAGTCGGAGTTGGTGCCGTCGCGCATTTCGGCGGGATTCCAGCCCCACATGAGGATGTAGCGGCTGTTGAGCCAGTCCTGGCGCTGATTGCCGGTGACGAGCGTGCCCCAGACGGTGGGCGTGGCGGCGTTGATGGCGGCCCACGAGTAGGAGTTGTAGATGCCGAGGCAGCCGCCGTACAGGTTCATCAGGCGGCGGGCGGTGTGCGAGCCGTTGAGTTGGTTGTAGGAGCCGGTGCCGTAGGGGACAAACAGGGCGCTGTTGCCATAGGTGGCTTTGACGCGCTCGAATTGGGCGGCAATGGTGTCGAGGGCTTCGTCCCAGGTGATGCGTGCGAAGTGCGAGGCGCCACGCGGGCCAGTGCGTTTGAGCGGGTGGAGCAGGCGGTCGGGGTGGTATTGGCGGCGCAGGGTCGCGCGTCCGCGCGGGCAGGCGCGCAGTTGGGGGGATGCGAGGCTGTCTGGGCGGTCGTCGGTGTCGAGGCGGGTAATTTTGCCGTCCTGAATGTGGGCGACGAGGAGACAGCGTCCGCCGCAGTTGTGGGCGGGGCAGCCGGTGCGGACAGTTTTCAGTGTGCAGTGATCAGTCATCAGTTTTTGGGTTGGCGGGATAGGTTTTCGTTGTCATCGTTCCAGCGCGCCGGATTGGATTCGATGTAACGGGTGATGCGGCCCAATTCGGTTTCGTTGCGGATGACGTGTTCGTAATAATTGCGCTGCCACAGTTTGCCGTTGAACGGTTTCCAGCCCAATTGTTTGACCCCGCGAATATATTCGTTGGTGGTCATGGTTTTGAACCATTGAATCATTTGCGATAATGGGGCATTGGGGCGCTGTAGGGGCGGAGCTGCGTCTCCGCCCCCATTGACGGGAAATATTCCCGCGTCCGGGGGATTATCCGCGTAATCGGGGAAAACACGCAGGTCTGCCCCAACGTCGGGCCCAACGTCTGCCCCAGCCTCGGGCCCGGTGGGCGATTCAAAAATAAAAATAACCCCATGAAAATGATTGGGCATGGGCATGAAAATATCGACGTTGACGTTGGGGAATTTGTTGGGCAATTCCAGCCACCAGCGGACAATCATTTCCCCGGCGGGATTCAATTCCATTTCGCCATTCACCACCTCGCCAAACAACCTTTCGCGCCCCTGCGTGACCATCGTGACGAAATACCCGCCTGCCTGGCGGTAATCGTAGCCTTTCAGGCGGATGGAGCGGCGGTGGTGGATTTTGGGGTCGAATTTCATAGTTTTTCAACGTCCGCCGCAGTTGTGGGCGGGGCAGCCGGTTTTTACAGTGGTCAGTGAACAGTTATCAGTGGTCAGTCGGCTCATGGGTTAAGTGTACGATGGTTTTGGGGCGTTGGGGAGTGAATATCATCCCGATTTCGGTATATCCAACAGATACCAATTTCCCAAAAATGTGCCATAATTCATCGAAATATCTGATTTCTGTTTTTGTGAGGCGGCCATGGGTGCAACGTTATTCAAGGAAGTAAACTATTCACTGTCGAAGTTAATCGCTGATATAGATCTTGGCGAGATAGGCTTACCCGAATTACAAAGGCCATTCGTGTGGCCAAATTCAAAAGTGAGAGACCTTTTTGATTCAATGTACAAGGGGTTTCCTGTTGGCTATTTGCTCTTTTGGGCAAATGGTGCTGGTAATGGTCATCGCCAAATTGGAACCGATGAAAAACAGAAAGTGCCCCGTTTGTTAATTGTAGATGGTCAACAACGCCTTACTTCCCTTTACGCTGTTCTCAAAGGGTTGCCTGTTCTGCGCGATAATTACAAACATGACAGGATTTATATAGCCTTTCGCCCCAAAGACCAAAAATTTGAAGTCGCTGATGCTGCAACTGTTCGCGATCCTGAATTTATCCCTGATATTAGCGCACTTTGGTCAGGTGACATTCCGCGCAATCGTTTTGTAAAAGACTACTTCCGCAAACTTAGGGAATCGCATGATGTAAGTGAGGCCGAAGAGGATAGATTGTCTGAGGCAATAGACCAGTTGTATGATTTACAAAACTACCCGTTCACTGCGCTTGAACTTGCTCATACCGTAAACGAGGAAGAAGTAGCCGAAGTTTTTGTGCGTATTAACAGCAAAGGTACAATTCTTAACCAGGCAGATTTTATTCTTACGCTTATGTCGGTCTTTTGGGATCAAGGCCGAACAGACCTTGAACATTTTTGCCGGTCGGCTCGGCAACCATCTACAACAGCACCATCTGCGTTTAATTACTTTATACAGCCAGATCCGTCGCAAACACTTCGTGTTAGCGTTGGCTTGGGCTTTCGGCGCGCACGTCTCCAACATGTATATTCGATACTACGTGGTAAAGACTTGGATACTGGCGAATTCTCAGATGAGCGCCGAAACCAACAGTTTACTGTTTTGGAGAAAGCGCAATCATATACGCTGGATTTGCAGCATTGGCACGAGTTTTTAAAAGCGCTTATGCTGGCTGGTTATCGAAGCGGCGATATGATCTCGTCAGAAAATGCCCTGCTTTATAGTTATGCTTTTTATTTAGTCGGCAAACGAGATTTTTCAGTTGATGACTTTGCTTTACGCAAAACAATTGCGCGATGGTTTTTCATGTCTGCCTTGACAGCACGATATTCAGGGTCATTTGAATCTATCATGGAGCAAGACTTAACGCGTTTGAGGGACATCAAGAGTTCACCGGAATTTGTAGGCTTGTTGAATAAAATTGTGAATGATACTTTTACAGATGATTATTGGAATATTACTTTGCCGAACGATTTGGCAACATCGTCAGCGCGAACACCATCACTTTTTGCCTATTACGCGGCATTAAATTTACTGGACGCAAAAGTTCTTTTTTCACAAATGCGCGTGAATGAGTTGTTAGACCCTGCAATAAAAGCAAAAAAATCTGCTCTTGATCGTCATCACTTATTCCCCAAAGGTTATCTAAAAACAATTGGCATTACAGAACAAAGAGAAACGAACCAAATTGCCAATTATGCTCTGGTTGAGTGGACAGATAATATTGATATTTCTGATAAAGCCCCTGTAAAATATGTTCCAATCTATGAATCCCGCTTTTCAGAAAACGAATTAGAGCAAATGTATTACTGGCATGCTTTGCCTAAAAATTGGCATTTGATTGAGTATCGAGAATTTCTTGAGCAGCGAAGGAAAAAGATAGCCCAAATCATACGCGATGGATATAAAAAATTGGCAGAATGATAATTCCTTCGAGAGCGATGATCACGCGGACAAGACAAGATAAGAAAACACCCTGCGGTTCGCAAGTCCGCGGGGCGGGGTGGTGGACAACGGACGAAGCGGAGAAGCGGATGAGAACGGATGAAGAAAACGCCCTGCGGGTCGCAAGTCCGCGGGGCGTTTTTGAAGTGTATAATTATTTCAGGAAATCACTATGGCTCATCAATTCGAGTGGAACCCGGCGAAGGCCAAAACTAACCTGGCGAAGCATGAAGTCAGTTTTGATGAAGCCAGCACGGTTTTCGATGACCCGATGTTTATCACAGTTGTAGACGATGAACATTCGCAAGACGAGCAGCGCTATATCACCGTCGGGTTATCCGCCAATAATCGGCTCTTGATGGTGGCGCATACGGAACGCGATGACCGTATCCGCATTATCAGTGCCAGAAAGGCAACGAAAAATGAAGAAAAATTCTACGCCGAAGCAGGATGACTACGAATTGAAAGATGAATATGACTTGTCGAAGATGACAGTCTTGCCGCGTGGCCGGTTTGCGCCTGAGCGCCGGATGGGGAAAAATGTCGCGGTGTTGGAACCGGACATTGCCCAGGCATTCCCAAATGATGATGCGGTCAACGAAGCGTTAAGGCTGGTTCTGAAAGCGGCGAAAATTCCGCAACAGCAAAGGCAAATGGCAGAAGAAAAGGCAAGTTACAAGTAAATCAAAGATGATGAGCAAAGAAAACGCCCTGCGGGTCGCAAGTCCGCTGGATGTAACGGATTTGGAAACGGACAAACAGATAACGAATGAAAACGCCCTGCGGGTCACAAGTCCGCGGGGCGTTTTTGGTTATTTTGCCGTCTGGTGGGCTTCGGCGTAGATTTTTAGGGCGGCGGAGAGATAACGCTGGTAATTTTCACCTTGTGACTTGAACCAATCCATCACTTCTGGCTCCACTTCTATTGTGACCGAAACTGTTTTGTGCGGTTTGCGCCATTTGGCGGTTTTGAAAAACGAATCATCCAGCGGCGGGATGTCGCTGGTATCAATCATTTCATCGGTCATGGCGTCGAGCCGCGCCCAGTCGGTTTTACTCGGTTTGCTCATACTTTTTTCGCTCATCGCTGGTTGCCTTTCTGAAAGAAATAATACGGATAAGGTCGCTTTCCGGTTCGGTAAAGACAATCACCACCACGCGCATATCTAACAGACCAATCCCAATCCAGCGTTCCTCGCTATAATCCTGGCGGTCATCGAGATTGACGAGCAAGGGATTTTCAAAAACGCGGACGGCGTCGGCAAAATCGAGGCCATGTTTTTCGATATTCACCTGATTTTTGCGCCGGTCCCAAACGAATTTCATCC
>DAOTZM010000223.1:0-4892 GCA_034434035.1 Anaerolineales bacterium | reverse complement strand
CCAGTTCGTCATCGGTCAGGGGGCGGCTTTCACGGCGCACCAGTTCCCGCAGGGTGGCGCGAACGTTCAGGTGTTTCTCGAAAAACATCGAAAGCGGCACGATGCGTCCGTTTGGCAGTTGGACGCTCTTGCCGGAGGCGGCGCGCGAAATGGTCGATTCGTGCAGCCCCAGTTCCTGCGCCAGGGCGGCGCGGGTCAGCGGGCGCAGTTTCGATTCGCCATGCAGGATGAACTCGCGCTGGGTTCGCGCCAGCCTCGTCATCACCCCTTCCAACGCCCCGGCGCGCTGGGCGGCGCATTTGACCAGCAGGCGGGCGCGTTCCAGGTCGTCCTGCCAGGCGTCCAGTTTTTCGGGGCTGGCCTCGCGCAGCGCCTGCCGAAAGAGCGGGTTGACGCGCAGACTCCCGGCGAAGGGCTGGGCAATCTCCACCACCAGCGTCTCCCCGCTCAGGCGGATGACCACGTCGGGGGTACGGTAGACCGGCTGCGGCGGGGCCGCTCCGCCCCAATGGGCGCGCGCCGGGTACGGGTTCAGGTTCGCGCCGATAAAACGGGCGGCTTCCCCCACCGCGTCCTCCCCAAAACCGGTTCGTTCGGCCAGGGTTTGGAACTGGCGGCGGGCCAGCAGGTCGAAATGCAGCAGGCAGGCCCCCGCCGCCGGGGGAATTTCGCGGCTCGCTTGGATGATTTGGAGTTGGATGAGCAGGGATTCTTGCGGAGAGGTGGATGCGCACCCGAACGGTTCGGCGCGCTGAATCAGTTCCCGCACCCGCTCCACCCGCAGCCTGGGGAGGTGGAAATAGGCGGCCACTTCCGCCGGGTCGCTGGCGAGCAGGCCGTCATCGTCGAGCGCGGTCAGCAGGTGGGCGGCGATGGGACGCTCGGCGGGGTCGAGTTCGGGGCCAATTTGGCGCAGCAGGTGGGCGGCCAGGGAGAGCGATTCCGGCACGTCCTCGCCTTCGGTTTCCTGGTAAGGGTCACGCGCGGAGGCATTTGCCCCGCTCGCAAAGGTTTCGGGCGGCGCAGTGAAGACCACCACCTCGTCGTTTTTCGCCGCGCAGACCGGGCAGGTTGCGGGCCGGGCCAGGCTGCGCCCGCAACCCGGGCAGGCGGGCGGCTCGACCTGTTCGAGCGCCGGGTTGACCGCGAGTTCACGCTCGACCGACTCGCGCAGTTCATCCGCGCTCAGGTGAAGCAGGGACATGGTTTGGGTCAGGTGGGCGCTGGTGAGGGGGCGGTGCGTATGACGGTGGATTTGTCGAAGCATGGCGCATAACCGTTTCGGATAGTTTTATTATACATCCAAGTTGGTTGCAAGATTCATGCCAACGCAAAATACACGCATCAACGGTTGTTAAAACTTTCACTTTTGGAGTGTGTCAGGGCGTATCACAATGTTATCTAAATGTTTGGCTGCCCCCCGCTGGCTATAATGGTTGGAACTCGTTCCGGGTTTGCATGGATGTCGAAATCCTTTTCGCCAGAAGGTTTGCCAGATGTACAAACGATTGGCCTTGTTCGTCTTTGTTGCTCTCTTCCTTATCGCGTGTGCGAAGCCAACATCGTCCCCGGTGGTTGTGATTCCTGAAAACGGGTTGATTGTGCTGGGAGTGATTGCGGGAAGCCCCGTCGATGATGCGCGCAGTCTCCAACCATTGGCAGATACCCTGGCGGCTCAACTGGGTGAATATGGGATAACCGGCGGACAGGCGCGCGTGGCCGGTTCGGTGGCAGAAATGGCTGCCTGGCTGAAATCTGGCGAGGTGGACCTGTATTTCGACAGCGTTTACCCGGCTTTGTTGGTCAGCGAACAGAGCGGGGCCGGGTTGGTCTTGCGAGGCTGGCAGTTTGGCAGACCGGAATCCCAAGCGGTGATTTTTGCCAGCCGCAGCAGCGGCCTGTCGAACCTGGAAGATTTGCGCGGGAAGGTGGTTGCAATGCGCGCGCCGGAATCGTCCGCCGGATTTTTCCTGCCGTCCGTTCACCTGGTCGAGCGTGGGCTGTCGCTGGCCGGGAAAAGCAGTTTTTTTGACCCTGTGTCCCCCTCCGAGGCAGGGTTTGTGTTTAGCGGCAGCGACCAGGATACGCTCCGGGCTGTCATCGGCGGTTCAGCAGCGGCCGGCGCAGTGGATGATTATCATTTCGACATTGTTTTCCCGCCGGAGACGACCCAGCAGTTGGTGGAACTGGCCCGCACCGAAAAAATTCCCCGCCAGATAGTGCTGGCGCGCCCTGGCCTGGATGAGCAATACCTTGCGGTGCTGACCCAAACCCTGGCCCGGCTGCACGAATCCGAGGCCGGGAAGTCTGCCCTGGCTTCGTTCCAGACCACCCGGTTCGAGACTTTCCCCGGCGGGGCCGACGCCGCCACAAGGCGGATGCACGAGATGCTGGCGGTGGTTAGGAAGATTTCCCTGCCATAGCCGGTGGGCTGGCAGCCAAAACCTTGTAATCAAAAATACTTCCAACGACATGCGCCCCTGCGCCAGATGACCGTCCCGGTTGGGCATGGCGTCCGCTGGGGCTATCTCGAAACTGCCGCCGCCATGCTCGTCCGCGAAACGGGCGATGCCGGGCTGCAAAAAACGCTCGAAACCGCCTGGGAGCGCATGGTCTCGCGCCTGACAGATTTGTTTACAAAATTCACCCATTTGGATAACAGGCTGATAACAGAATTTGCATTTTTTCGAGTAAAATCGCGCCTTGCTTGTAAAGGTTTACCCATTTCGCGGGGTTTGTGCCGCTATTAATTGCCAGAAAGTATGGATATGGAATCTCGAACCGATCATTTCCGTCAGGCCGTGCATGACTTTCACGAGGCCCGCCAGCGCGCGGCCGTAGAAGCAATCTTGTCGCGCATGACGGGCAAGTCAAACGACCTGCTCTCTTACGAGGAAGTTGCCCAAAAACTGAAACTCCAGGCGCGCGCCGAACGCGGCATACAGAGCATCCCGCTGGATGCGATTGTCGGCAGCGTGGGGCGTACCACTGATTTCACGCGTACCTTCCTGCCGCGCAATCCCGTCGATGAAGACCGCTGGGCGCGGGTCAAGGCTTCGTTGAGCGATAATCTCGCCGGGTGGCCGCCCATCGAAGTCTACCAGGTGGGCGAAGTCTACTTCGTGTTGGACGGCAATCACCGCGTTTCCATTGCCCGCCAGGAAGGCTGGGAGAAAATCGAAGCGCGGGTTATCGAAGTCAAAACGAACGTCCCGCTCACGCCCGATGTCAGCCCCGATGATTTAATCATCAAGGCCGAATATGCCGGGTTTCTCGACGAGACCGAACTGTTGCGCCTGCGCCCTGATGCCGACTTGAGCGTTTCTGTTCCAGGCCAGTATGAAAAACTACGCGAATATATCCAGGTGCACCGTTACTACATGGGGCTGGATTTCCAGCGTGATATTTCTTACACGGAGGCCCTGACGCACTGGTACGATACTGAGTACCTGCCCCTGGTCAACATCATCCGCGAACGCGGCTTGCTGCGCTGGTTCCCGGAGCGCGCGGAAACCGATTTGTACCTGTGGGTGTCGGAGCATCGCGCCGCGCTCCAGGAATCGCTTGGCTGGGAACTGCGTCCTGATGCGGTGGCCGATGTCATTGTCCAGGAACAGGCCAGAGCCGCGTCTGAGAAGACGGGGGCCTGGCGTAAATCGCGCCTGGTCGACCGCTATACCGAGCATCTTTTCCAGGACATCCTGGTCCCGGTCAGCGGCGAGGTGGAGGGCTGGCGCGCCTTGCAGCAGGCCATCCTGGTGGCCCAACGCGAGGGCGCAAAATTGAATGGCCTGCACATTGTTTCGACAGAGAAACAGGCTGTCGGGGCCAAGGCGCACGAGGTAAAGGAGAAATTCCAGGCGATGTGCCGTGAAGCCGGGGTAAATGGCAACCTCGCTATCGAGGCTGGCGAACCGGGGAAGAAAATCCTGGAACGCGCCATCCTGACCGACCTGGTGATGCTCAAAATCGTCTACCCGCCCGGCTCCGGGCTTTCGGGCCTGGCCTCGCCGCTGCGCGGCATTATTTCGCGCTCCCCGCGCCCGGTGCTGGCCCTGCCGGCCGGCGCGACCGACCTTGACCGGGCCGTGCTGGCTTTCGATGGCAGCGCCAAGGCGAAAGAAGCCCTGTTCGTGGCCGCCTACCTGGCCGAGCAGTGGAAAACCGCCCTCACGGTTTATACCGGCGAAGGAGCGAATGCCGCCGCCATGCAAGAAACCGCCCGCCAATACCTCGAACTGCATGAAATCCAGGCGGAGTACGTCATCACAAAAGCGTCCGTTGAAACACTGAAACGGATTTCCGAAGAACGCCAGGCCAACCTGGTCTTGATGGGTGGCTATAGCGGTGCCATCCTGAAGGAAGTGACCCTGGGCAGTTGGGTCAACTACATGCTGCGCGAACAAAATGCGCCAGTCTTGATTTGCCGCTGATTCTGCAACTTTCTCACCCCTGTTTCATCAAAATGGACAGAAACAATCGAAATTTTGTTCAAACAGGAGAAAAATTATGAAACAGAACATGGGAACTGCCGACCGCATCATCCGCGTCATCATCGCCGCCTTGTTTGCCTACCTGTATTTTGGTGGAATTGTTACCGGCGCGCTGGGCATCGTCCTGCTGGTGCTGGCCGTCGTCTTCCTGGCGACCAGCGTCATCGCCTTCTGCCCGCTTTACCTGCCCTTCAAACTCAGCACCCGCAAGTAAACGCTGGTTCTGACGCATTTCTTTCCTCTTTCATCTTTCTTTTTCGCCGGAAAGATGAAAGAGGAAAATTTCTTGTTCTAACGGAATTTGTGGTTTGCTATTTCCGGCCCGGACGTAAACGTCCGGGCTATTACGCAGCGTCCGATAAATCGGACTTTTTAGCCCTGTTCACAGGGCGCTGCCAC
>DAOTZM010000222.1:0-4444 GCA_034434035.1 Anaerolineales bacterium | reverse complement strand
GACAAACTTCGTGTTAATTTGTCATTTCGAGCGACGGCGAGAAATCTTCTCCCAGTGCGCAAGATTTCTCCCCGCTGCGCGGCTCGAAATGACAAGAATAAGATATGAATTACAGTTTAGATTGTTTTGTCCGGTAGAGAAACTGGCCGAGTTCGTGCGCGAAGCGGTCAAGGTGTATGTGGAGGCCTAAAAGAAGTAAATCGTGACGAGTGGTAAGTGAAAGAGCCAGCGGATTTTCCGCTGGCTCTTTTTTTCGAGCGCGCGCCCTGGGACTAGCCTGCCGCCAGCAGTTGTTTGAGCAGTTCCCTGTCTGGCGGGATAAGCGTCAACTGGCCTTTGCCCTCGAGGATATTCTGCGTCTCCAGAATCTCGAACAGCGCGGCAGCGACTTCCGGGTCGGCGGAAATCTTCTGCATGGCTTCGCCCACGATACGCGGACGGATGGCCGCGGCCTTGGCGAACTCGACCGCCGCCCGGCGTTCTGCCGTGCCGGTGATGATGTTGACCTGGTTGGCCCCGTCCTGTTTGATGGCCGAGGTCACCTGGCGCAGGCGGTTGACCACCTTGGCCTCGATTTGCTGAATCATGCCAATATCGCGGAAGTGCACCTTGCGAATATAGACTGAGCCGAGTTTGTAGCCCCACTCGCTCGAACGCGGCGAGACTTCTTCGCGCACGGTGCGGCTCATGCCGTGCCGGTCAATCAGCATTTCTTCGAGCGGCATGTTGCTCAGCGAACGCACTACGGCGTTACTGACGTTGGCCGCCAGCGAGCCGCGCGGGTCGGCGTTCTTGAACAGGTACGACACCGGGTCGCTGATGTACATCTCGTACCAAATGCCGACGCCCATCGGCGCGCCTTCCTCGGAATTGACCGGCACGCTGCGCAGGTATTGCTGGTCGATGCGCATGTCCAGAATCCGGCGGCTGCCCAGCCAGTTGACCAGGAAGGCGCTCGGCCCAAGTTTGAGCGGCAGGAAGACCAAGCCCGGCTCCTTCAATATCCCGACCACGCGGCCAAACAGGATGTAGACCTGGCAGGTGCCTTCATCGACGGTGGTGTAAAAGCCGAGGTGACGCAAAAACCACAGCGAGATTGGCATGACAACCCACATGCCAAAGAAAGAAATCGCGGCTCCGGCCAGGAAACTAATCAATTCGAGTTCCATTATTGCACCTCCCGCACAACCTGTTGCGCGCGGCCATAGAGTTTCAAGCGGACATTCCGCAGATAGGCTTGCAAGGCGCCCGGCCCGCTTTTCTGGAGCGCAGTCAACTGCTCAGACAGCGCGACCAGCGGTTCGACCTCCGCCTGGGCGTTGAGGGTCTCGATTTCAACCGCCCGCTTCGACTGAACGATTTTCTGGTCAGCGGCAGCCTGCGCCAGGCTGATATCGGAGGAAACCTGGTTATGGGCAGTGTTAATCGCCGCCAGGGCTGATTCCACCTCGGCGGGCGGGTCGATCCCGGTAATCAACGAGGCGTCGAGGATGATTCCATAACGCGCCGCGGACGAGGCGCATTCCCGTTCCATGTGTTCGTTCAGGTCGCGCAGATTCTTGCGCAAGTCGTTGATGGAGACACCCGAAACGCCGCTCAGGCCGCCAAGTCCTTCTTCGCTGGATTTGGGAGCCTCGAAACCGGCAATCCGTTCGCGCAGCACTGAGACGAAGTAGCCCATGATGTGCAGGATGGGACGCTTGACGCCGAACAGGTAGGCGTACAGGTTGCTCTCCGCCACGCGATAGCGAATCTGTCCGGTCAGACCGGTGTTTAACTGGTCTTTGGTGACCGCTTCCAGCAACATGCCGCCCGAATTCGCGCGCGGGTCTTCCAGGTCTTGGGCCATGTTCATCGTCTGGGTGGCGATGGAGACCTTGTGGATTTTCTCCCAGGGCCATTTGAAATACGGCCCGCCCGGCTGGATGACGCGCACCTGGGGATAGTTGTAGCGCTGTTTGTGCTCCTCGCTCAACGTCTCGCCCAGTGGCGAGTTGGCGGTGGTAGCCTTGCCCACACGCTCAGCCCGGCCAAAAATGGTCTTGACCGCGCGCTCGTTCTGGTCGACTGTGTAAAACGAGGCCAGGACGTAGCGCAGGAAAAACCAGGCCAGGAATCCCGCCACCAAGCCTAAACCGAAACCTATCATAAAGCACTCTCCTCTCTGAACTTGGTTATACAGCGAAAACGTCCCGAAGGTTGCCGGCAGGAACTAAAATTGATTCATCAAAAACCTTCGGGACGGTATCAACTCTCTGATTCTGATATTGGAGTAATTATAGCAAAATAGGGGGAGAAATCAAAGCGGCAATGTTATCGTATTATGGCGCAGGATTTGCGCGAATAGCGCAAATCCTAGCAACCTTTGGCTGCGGCCCGCGAAGCGGCTGCGCTATGGTTGGATTAAGAATAAGACAAAAGAGCCAGCAGGCAAACCCACCGGCTCTTAACTCGAAAATCCCCAAGCGACTCGTTCAGCCGAGCAGCGTTTTGACCGCCTCGCGGAAGGTTTGGGTGTGATACTCCACGTCTGCTTCGGTCGTGTCGGGAGAAATCAGGGCCATGTTGTGGAAGGGCGTCATCAGGATGCCGCGATTGAGCATGTAGAGGTGCATATAGCGGTCGAGTTCGTGGTCGATGGCGGCCGCCGCTTCGCCGCCGTTTTTGGGCGGGGTGGGACGGAACCAGTATTCGGAGCGGTTGCCCAGGCGTTTGACAATCCATGGCAGGTTGTACTCGGCAATGACCGACTCGACCCCGGCGGTGAATTTTTCCTGCAAGGCGAAGGCTTTTTCGTAAAATGCGGGCGTTAGCACGTTTTCCAGCGTGGCTTTCATGGCCGCAATGGAGAGCGCGTTCCCGGCCAGGGTCCCGCCGATGCCGCCGACATCCGAATCATCGACATTCAGCCGGGCGGTGAATTCATCGGCCACCTGCTGGGTAAATCCGTACACAGCGGCAGGGACGCCGCCAGCCAGGGGCTTGCCGATGGTCAGGAAATCCGGCGCCAGCCCGTACGCGGCGGTGTATCCGCCCGGGCCGGCGCAGATGGTGTGAGTCTCGTCAATGATAAGGTAAGTTCCATATTTCCGCGTCAACCGGCGTAGTTCGTCGTGGAAACCCGGTTCCGGGTGGATGATGCCAATGTTGGTCATCACGGGTTCCGCCAAAACGGCGGCCACATCCCCGGCGGAAAGCGAAATCTCCAGCGCGGCCACATCGTTGAATTCGATGACCTTGGTGGTGTGAATTGGGTCAACCTGCGGCCCCATGTTGTTGGGGCGCGACATGGGCGTGCCTTCCTCGTCGAGGACAATGAAGGTTTCATCCACCGTGCCGTGATAGCAGTAATTGAAGACCAGCACTTTGGGGCGGCCCGTTATCATGCGCGCCATGCGCAGGGCGTGGCGGTTGGCGTCGGTGGCGGTCAGGGCAAACTGCCAGAGCGGCAGCCCAAAACGGCGCTGGAGTTCTTCGCCAACGCTGATGACATCTTCGTAGGGCAGCATGAGCGTGATGCCCCTGGCGGCTTGTTCGGCAATGGCTTCGAGCGTGGCAGCCGGGGCGTGGCCGGTCATCGCGCCGGTGTCGCCCAGGCAGAAATCAATGTAGTCGTTGCCGTCTACATCGGTGAAATGCGCGCCGTGGGCTTCCCTGACGAAAACCGGGAAGGAACCGGCCCAGCGAATCATCCACAACATCGGCACGCCGCCTTGCAGCGACTTGCGCGCGCGCTGGTAGAGTTCGTAGGATTTGGCGTGGTTCTGATGGAAGAGTTGCTCCTCGGAGCGGAGCAAAACTGCGAGGCGGGAGCGGTCTATCATTGTCATAACCTCCAAATGGGCGTCCTTTGATAAAATCAGGCCTGTAAAACGATATTATAAGGATTTCCTGAATTTGGGCGTTACCCAAGACGATGCGCCGGATTGCCGATATGGTTGGTTTTACTCCACTCACGAGCCGCCTATCGTCCAGGGAATTAGTCAGCCTCCTGAACACAATTTTTTCGCAGTTCGACCGCCTGGCCGAAAAGCATGGCCTCGAAAAAATCAAAACAGTGGGAGATTGTTACATCGTAGCGGCAGGCCTGCCCAATCCGCAGCCCAACCATGCCCGCGCGCTGGCCGAACTCGCGCTCGAAATCCAGGCGTTCGTTAAAAACTATCGCCCGACGGAACATAAAGTCAGTTTTCGGATTGGGATTCACACCGGCCCGGTGGTGGCTGGCGTGATTGGGCAAAAGAAAATCAGTTATGACCTGTGGGGCGATACGGTCAATATTGCCAGCCGCATGGCGAGCAGCGCGCCCGGCGGCGGGATTCAAATTACCTGCCGAACCCATGAATGCCTGGAAAGTGCGTTCATCTGCGTCCCACGCGGCAAGGTCTTCGTCAAAGGCAAAGGCGAGATGGAAACCTGGCTGTTGACCGGGAAGACCTATCAT
>DAOTZM010000221.1:0-2086 GCA_034434035.1 Anaerolineales bacterium | reverse complement strand
ATTTTTGGTTACATTTTGTTACATGACATTGATCATGTTACATGAAACGAAAAATACCGTATAATCAGGTCACTATATTTTCATGAAACGGAGGCTGAAATGGCAAGCGTAACTTATGACCATGTAACCAAGGAGTTCGGGAATGTTCTGGCCGTCAATGACCTGAACATGGACATCCAGGACAAGGAATTCCTGGTTTTTGTTGGTCCGTCTGGCTGCGGTAAGACGACTGCCCTGCGCCTGCTGGCCGGGTTGGAAGAAATTTCGCGCGGACGGATTTTGATTGGCGACCGCGTGGTCAATGACGTGGCCCCGAAAGACCGTGACATTGCCATGGTGTTCCAGTCTTACGCGCTCTACCCGCACCTGTCGGTCTACGACAATATGGCGTTCAGCCTGAAGTTGCGCGGCACGCCGAAGGCCGAAATCAAACAGCGCGTGGGCGAAGCGGCGGAAATCCTGGGCATCAACGAACTGCTCGACCGCAAACCGCGTCAACTGTCCGGTGGTCAGCGCCAGCGCGTTGCCGTAGGACGCGCCATCGTCCGCCACCCGAAGGTCTTCCTGTTCGATGAGCCGCTCTCGAACCTGGACGCCAAACTGCGCGTCGAAACCCGCGCCAACATTAGCAAACTGCACCAGCGCCTCCAGACCACCTTTATTTATGTGACCCACGACCAGGTCGAAGCGATGACCATGGCGACCCGCATCGCTGTCATTAACAAGGGCAAACTGCAACAGTTGGATACCCCGCAGGAACTGTACGACCGCCCGGCGAATATGTTCGTGGCTGGCTTCATCGGCTCCCCGGCGATGAACTTCTTCCCGGCCAAAATCAAGCGCGATGGCGGCAAATTGTTCGTGGATACCGGTGATTTTGTCCTGCCCATTCCGGAACACCGCTCCAAGCCGTACCAGGACATGGACGGCAAGAAGGTCGTTTTCGGCATCCGCCCCGAAGATATTCACAACCCCAAATTCCTGCCGCCCAACATCCACGCCGAGACCTTTGGCTGCAAAGTGGACGTTATCGAGTTGATGGGCAACGAAATCTTCCTGTACATGGTCAGCGGTCCCAATAACTTTGTCGCCCGCGTTGACCCGCGCACTACCTTCCGGGTGGCTGAAGATGTCGAAATTGCCTTCAATATGGACAACTTCCACATCTTCGACCCCGACACCGAGATGGCGGTTCGCTAACTGCTCATGAAACACAGACCGCCAGGCGCCCTCCCTCGTACCTCGGGACAAGGCCCCTGGCGGTTTATCTTGCCTATTGGAGAATTACCATGGAAACCAAATACAAACTTGTTCTTGTCCGTCACGGACAAAGCACCTGGAACCTGGAAAACCGCTTCACCGGCTGGACCGATGTCGGCCTGACCGAGCAGGGCATGGCCGAAGCGAAGGCCGGCGGCCAATTGCTCAAGGAAGGCGGTTACGAATTCGATATCGCCTATACTTCCGTGCTGAAACGCGCCATCAAAACCCTCAACATCATCCAGGAAGAGATGGGCCTGGAATGGATTCCCGTGGTGCGCGCCTGGCAGCTCAATGAGCGGCATTATGGCTCGCTGCAAGGCCTGAACAAGGCTGAGATGGCCGAAAAATTTGGCGAGGCGCAGGTCAAAATCTGGCGGCGCAGTTACGATGTCCCGCCTCCCGCGCTGGCGTTGGATGATGAACGCCACCCGCGCTTCGACCGCCGCTATGCCGGTCTCAAGCCCGAAGAATTGCCTGCCACCGAATCGCTCAAAATCACGCTGGAGCGCGTGCTGCCGTTCTGGCACAGCACCCTGGCCCCAATGATACAATCCGGCCAGCGCGTACTGGTCGCGGCGCATGGCAACTCGCTGCGCGCCATGGTCAAATACCTCGACAATATCTCTGAAGCCGAAATCACCGAACTCAACATCCCAACCGGCATCCCGCTGGTTTACGAACTGGACGCCGGCCTGAAGCCGGTCAAGAGTTATTACCTGGGCGATGCCGAAGTGGTTGCCAAAGCCGCCGCCGCGGTCGCCAACCAGGGCAAAGCGAAGTAGTTTCAGTATTCAGAATACAGTATCCAGAATACAGTATCCAG